>CAMHOY010000014.1 GCA_946186915.1 uncultured Bacteroidales bacterium
TTACCACGCCTAACTTCGTGGCTTGCCACGTTCAGGCTTACCTCCACATGTACGATGTGACCCGCGGTCTGCAGGACGGCGGTACGTTCCTGTTGAACACCATCTGGGAGGGCGACGAACTGGTTAAGAACCTGCCGAACAAAGTGAAGAAATACTTCGCTGACCATAAGATTAAAGTTTATTACATCAACGCTACGAAGATCGCACAGGAGATCGGTCTGGGCAACCGTACCAACACCATCCTCCAGTCTGCTTTCTTCCGTATCACCGTAGTCATCCCTGTTGACAAAGCTGTCGAGGAGATGAAGCACTTCATCGTGAAGTCTTACGGCAAGAAGGGTGAGGATGTCGTTAATAAGAACTACGCTGCGGTGGATCGCGGTGGTGAGTACCAGGAGCTCGCTATCGATCCCGCATGGTCGAAACTGCCTGCTGATCCCGCTAAGGACTACGGCGACGAGCCGGAGTTCATCACCAAGGTTGTTCGTCCGATCAACGGTCAGGACGGTGACCTCCTTCCGGTTAGCTCGTTCAAGGGCATCGAGGATGGTACATGGCCTGCAGGAACCGCTAAGTTCGAGAAACGTGGTGTGTCTGCCTTCGTTCCGGTTTGGACCGCTGACAACTGTATCGAGTGTAACAAGTGTGCGTATGTTTGTCCTCACGCTTGTATCCGTCCGTTCGTCCTCGACGAGAAAGAGCTCGCAGGCCTCAACGGCGCTGCTACCCGCGAGATGAAAGCTCCGGCTGCCATGAAGGGTATGCACTTCCGTATGCAGGTCGGCGTTATGGACTGCCTCGGTTGCGGTAACTGTGTCGATGTATGTCCGGGCAATCCGAAGACAGGCAAGGCACTCGCTATGGTCGATCTCGAGAGCCAACTCGGCGAGGCGGCTAACTGGGACTACTGCGTAGAGCACGTAGCTACCAAGCAGCACCTCGTTGAACTCAATAACGTCAAGAACAGCCAGTTCGCAACTCCGCTCTTCGAGTTCTCCGGCGCTTGCTCCGGTTGCGGTGAGACTCCGTATCTGAAGCTCATCAGCCAACTCGTCGGCGACCGCGAGATCATCGCTAACGCTACCGGTTGTACTTCTATCTACTCCGGTTCTGTTCCTTCTACTCCGTACACCAAGAACGAGAAGGGTCACGGTCCGGCTTGGTCCAACTCCCTCTTCGAGGACTTCTGCGAGTACGGTCTCGGTATGCAGATCGCACACCGTAAACTGCGCGAGCGTCTTGCTGCTCTCATGCAGAAAGGTCTCGAGTGCGCTGATTGCTCCGACGAACTCAAAGCAATGTTCAAAGAGTGGCTGGAGAACCAGAACTCCGCAGAGGTTACGAATCGTCTCTATGAGCCGATGGTGGCTGCTATGGAGAAATGCGGTTGCGACACCTGCAAGGAGATCCTCAAGCACAAAGATCATATCGTTAAACGCAGCCAGTGGATCGTTGGTGGTGACGGTGCTTCCTATGATATCGGTTACGGCGGACTCGACCACGTCATCGCTTCCGGCGAAGATGTCAACATCCTCGTGCTCGATACCGAGGTGTACTCCAACACTGGTGGTCAGGCATCCAAGGCAACGCCGCTTGGCGCTATCGCTAAGTTCGCGGCTATGGGTAAGCGCGTTCGTAAGAAAGACCTCGGTATGATTGCTACCACCTACGGATATGTTTACGTAGCACAGATCGCTATGGGCGCTGACCAGGCTCAGACCCTCAAGGCTATCCGTGAGGCGGAAGCTTATCCCGGACCGTCGCTCGTCATCGCTTACGCTCCGTGTATCAACCACGGTCTGAAAGCAGGTATGGGCAAGTCCCAGGCTGAGGAAGCAAAAGCTGTTGAGTGCGGTTACTGGCACCTCTGGCGTTACAACCCGCAGCTCGAGGCTGAAGGCAAGAACCCGTTCTCGCTCGACTCCAAAGAGCCGCAGTGGGATAAGTTCCAAGACTACCTCAAGGGTGAGGTTCGCTTCGCTTCGGTGGCTAAACAATTCCCGAACGAAGCTGCGGAATTGTTTGCAGCAGCGCAAGAAAATGCACAGTGGAGATATAAGAGTTATCTCCGTATGCTGGGTACAGCTTGGTAACCGGAGAGGCTCCGGAGCCAAATAGCCATGCGGGTACGCGCATGCGTATATAATAAGGAGAGGCATCCATCCGGGTGCCTCTCTTTGTGTTCCACCGAGCGACGACCGAGACACAAAACGGGCGTTTTTTCGCCCCAAAACGCCCCAAAACCACATCCCCAAATTCAATTTCCGCCATAATACTTGCATATGTCCGAAAAAAGTAGTAAATTTGCGCGCAAATTTGTTTCGAAAAAGAAAATCTCGCATGAGTTTGCACAAGCTTTTGCAGAGACGGAATTTGAGAAATACCGCGTCATCCAGGACCGTCTGTTTGAGTCGGATTTTGACAAGTTCACTCTGCCGACATTGCCTTTTGAAGGAGCGGAAGATTAATGATTACCTGTCTGTAAAATAACGTATAAATAATGGAAGAGTTTGTATTTTGGGGATTTAATCTGCATGCATGGATTACTATTGTCACCGTGCTGGCGTTGTTTTCTATCTTGCTATTCACCAAAGTCCGTGCGGATGCAGTGTTTTTAGGTGCGATGGTGATCCTGTACGTCACGGGTGTACTGGACGCCAAAGAGGCGTTCTCCGGTCTCAGCCAATCGTCTGTGGTAGTCGTGGGCGTGCTGTTTGTGGTAGTAGCCGGTCTAACCTATACCGGTGTGCTGCAATGGATAGTGAAGAACCTGTTAGGTCAGCCCAAACGATGGAGCAATGCAGTCGTAAGGCTCATGTTACCGGTCGCGGGACTGAGTTCGTTCCTGAGCAATACTACGGTAGTGGCGCTGTTTATCGGGATTGTGAAGATGTGGTCGAAGAAACTTGGAATCGCCCCGTCGAAACTGTTGATTCCGCTTAGTTACGCCTCGGGAATGGGTGGTGTATGTACGTTGATAGGCACGCCGCCGAACCTGATTATCAGCGGGTTCTATGCCGAGGAGACGGGTATTCAGATGAACGTGTTAGCAACAACTATTCCGGGTCTTTTCTGTCTGGCGGTAGGTGTGCTGTCCGTTATCGCCATGCGCCGTCTTTTGCCGGACCGTCAGGGGGTTGATGATACGTATGAAGACACGACGGATTATACAGTGGAGATGGTGGTGCCGTCTTCCTGCAAATATATCGGCGAGACATTGGGTTATGCCGGGCTGATCAACGTAAACGGAGGCCGATTGATCAAGATGCACCATTTCGACGGAGTGGCAGTGCCGATAGATGAGAATGAGTTCATTATGGGCGGTGACAAACTGGTCTTTGCCGGAAATATCAAAAAGATCATGGAGTTGACCAAGACGTATGGCCTGGTGCCCGGCGACGAGGTGATCCATGTGGGTTTCAAGACGCTACTCTCTGCGCTGATCATGATCGTGATGGTGGTACTGTCTGCTACGGGCGTCATGCCGCTGCTGATGAGTGCCTGTCTGGCGGCGTTAGCGATGGTAATCACTCGCTGCTGCACACCCAACCAGGCCGTCAAATCCATAGACTGGAGTATTCTAGTCGTTTTCGCAGGCTCCGTAGTATTAGGATTGGCTATTCAGAAAACCGGTATTGCGGAGCGGATGGCAACTGGAATACTGGATATATGCGGCACGAATCCCATCGTCGTGATGACGGCGGTATGTTTGGTAGCCACTTTTATTACAGAGTTTATCTCCAATACGGCAGCCGGCGCGATGTTCTTTCCTATCATGTACCATGCAGCCGTCCAATTGGGCTACGAACCGATGACTTTCCTTATTGCCCTGATGATCAGCGTCAGCAGCAGTTTTGCTACGCCGATAGGCTCGCCGACCCATATGATGGTTTACGGTCCCGGAGGATACCGGTTTACAGACTTTCTGCGGATAGGTTTCTGGATGAACATTATCATACTTGCGGCGAATATATTCATTACGAATCTTATTTATCCGCTTACTCCGCTTGGGTAAAATAATAACTAAAACAACAAAATACTATGATGGATTTATTGATTCTTTTTGCGGTGGCGATGGCGGTTTCCGCAGTGGGGTGGAAATACTTTGTGTATTTCTTCAGTCTCGGTTACGGTTATGGCATTGCCGCATTGGCAGTGACCATGGGCGTGCTATACCACGCGAATCTCTCGGTGCCGACAATTGCGATGTTGGTGCTGCTGCTGATTTTCGGAATCCGGCTTGGTACGTATCTTTTGGTGCGCGAACGCAAGGCAGTGGGGTACCGTAAGATTCTGTACGGCGAGGGACATTCGGAGAAGAAGCCTGCCGGCGTGATGATCATGATATGGCTGTTCTGCGCGCTGCTGTACGTGGCGCAGGTGAGCCCTGTGGCTTTCCGGCTGGCGAACGGACCGCACGATAGCGAGCTGTGGGCATGGATAGGTGCGGCGGTGGTGGCTTGCGGCATCTTGTTAGAGAGCATCAGCGACGCGCAGAAGAGTGCCGCCAAGAAAAAGAACCCGAAGCGGTTTGTGGATACCGGTCTGTACCGTATCGTCCGCTGCCCGAACTATCTGGGCGAAGTGACCATCTGGACGGGCGCGTTGCTCAGCGCGATTGGCGCAGGGCTGACTTGGTGGCAGTGGTTGATAGTAGGAATAGGGTACGCAGGTATCGTGTTTGTGATGTTCAGCGGCGCACGCCGGCTGGAGTTGCGTCAGAACGCCGCCTATGGCAATGACCCCGAATATCAGGCGTACGTGAAGAAAACGCCTATCCTGATACCGTTCCTGCCTATTTATTCCGTAGCCCAATATGAATGGCTCAAGGCATGAGGTTTTAATGTTTAGGGATTAGTGATTAGAGCAGTATGAAAAGAGAATTGTTTTTCGTAGTGGCAGCGCTATGCACGGTGTGCATGGTGTCATGCAAGCCGGCACCCAAAGGCGAGATGGCATATCCGCAGGCCGAGTGGAGTGAGGCAGGTGAGATTCTAATGCACACACCCGGTGCGGAACTATTCAACGGAGTGATACATCCTTCGGCAGGCTTGTTTGAGCATTATTTTGATGTAGAGCAGGCCGCCGCGGAGCACCGCGAGTACATCCGTCTTTTGGAAAAAAACGGAATCCGCGTGCGTACGGTTTACGAGATGTTGAATGAAACGGGGATAGATACGCTGCAGGCGTTAGCAGCCAAGGTGCTGAAATACGATATATCCGCCATCCCAGGTGAAGATGCAGAGGCGTCAGAGGCATACCGGGTACAGACGATTGAAGCGATGAGCCGGGGTGATCTGATCCGCTGTATTTTATTACAACCGACGGTCAAACTCAGCCGCACGGACAATAATACCGGCTATGAGGCGCAGTATATCCAGAATCCGCTGATGAACCTCTATTTTACACGCGACCAGAGTATCACGACTCCGCGCGGACATGTGATTTGCAAGATGAATTCCTCACAGCGTGCGTCTGAGACAGATATCATCGAGGTTTGCTACGATCATTTAGGAGTGGATCCGGTGCTGCGTATAGAAGGTGAGGGACGGCTGGAGGGCGGCGATTATTTCCCTGCCGGCACCGTCTCGCTCATCGGCTGCGGCATGCGGACGAACCAAGAGGGCATCCGTCAAGTGATGGAGGCTGACGCGTTCGGACATGACACGGTTGTTGTCGTACGCGACCATAAGTTCTGGCAGATGCAGATGCACCTCGATACGTATTTCAATATCATCGACAGAAATCTGTGTACGATGGTGCGCAGCCGTCTGGAGGCAAAGCCGGATGAGCCGGAATACGCGACATGCGACATCTATGCCCGTGCAGCTGGAGAGAAGGAGTATCGCCTCATCACGGAAGATATGCCGTTTGTGGGTTTCCTGCGCGAACGGGGTATGCAGATTATCCCGATAGACCGTGAGGACGAAATGCACTATGCCAATAATTATCTCACCATTGCGCCACGTCATATCATGGCGGTGGGCGGTCAGAGTGCGGCATTGCAGCAACGGCTTCGCGATGCCGGAGTGAAAGTAGAGTGGGTGCCGTTGGAAAGCCTGATAGACGGTTACGGCGCCGCGCATTGCATGACGCAAGTAATGAACAGAATGAAACACTGACAGACTGATGGAAGAGTTCATTTTTTTTAGGTTTTAACATGCACGCATGGATCACGATAGTGACCGTGCTGGCATTGTTCGGCATTCTGCTGTTTACAAAGGTGCGCACGTATTCCATGTTTTTATAGCATCGTTCCTGTTGGCGCGGATTGAGGTGCATCGCCGGATCATTGAAAAGCATCATCTGACCGCCCATGCCGTAATTGCTGAGCGGGGTGGACATCTCTGTAAATTCAGGCGTTACGTAGATGGTTATGGTACGGAAATCGGGGCTGGCGTTTGTTATCTGCGCCAGCTCGCTGCGACGGATGATCAGGCAATCACCAGCCTGCTTTTCGCCATTTTATTTTTGCTCGTCGGTCGGATTAGCCTATTTCGCCCTTTTGTTGCTTTTGTGCGGATTTGGTGATGGTCTCGTGATAGAAATAATTGACCACCACCGGTGGTTCGCCATGCTTGGCACGCACACTGTCATCATTACGCACATAAGGCAGATTCTCCGTCTCGCAGAAGGTGCGCAACTGACCGTCCAACTCTGTCCAGTACGTGCGGTCTCTTTTTGAGTATATCTGGCGATACAAAGCATCCAATTCCGGGTGGTGTTCGTGCACCCAATTGGATGTTGGCATTGTCCACTTGAACCGCAGCACGAATCTCAGCGTCGGTTGTGACGACGGTTTGCGACAAAGCAATCTGCACTCCTGCACACAGTAGAAATCTCATTTACTCATCAAAGAATCCTAATTGGCTGATTGCGATTAGCATCCGATTGACATACGCGCTATCCGGTGCAGACCAATGGAAGCCCAAACGGAGCAGGACTGCAGAGGTATAGCGGTTATCACGCTCGATAGTAACCGCCTTCTGTCCATGCGTCATGTCCTGGTATGCCAAGAGAGCGGACATGAGGCTGGCTTTCTTCGGGTCTTTGCTGGCCTCGAGAATCGCTTGCTGGAACTCGTCTTCCTCCACGTAACGGATGGACTTGCCTATCTTCTCAAAGCCCGCGAGGATATCGCCCAAGAGGTCGGTATGGTTATTGAAGGGTTGGAAGACGTTACACTCCTTCGGCGTAGAGGCAAGCAGTACGACTGCCTTTGCGGTCTCGTTCACCGGTGAGAACTCTGCCGGCGAGTCGTATTCGTCTATCGGACAGCAGCCAAGGGTTGAGAATACTTTGAGTCGTCCCATGTAACTATTCGTCTGGAAGTTCGCCTGGAACTCACCGTCGTAGCTACGCGCAGCGAGGTTACCCACACGCATGATCTTAGCGTTCAGTCCATGACGAGCTACCGCTTCGAGAATGACACGTTCGGCAAGGAACTTCGACCGCATATAGCGGTTATCGAGGAACTGACCGAAATAGAGGAGACGCTCCGAGAGTTCGGGCACCGCTTTTCCATCGCCACGATCGACCCAAATCTCTCCGACCGAAGTGGTGGATATATGTACGAGTCGTGTACCGGTCTTGAGACAGAACTCCACGCATCGCTCCGCGCCGCCGATATTCACCTGTTCGATGTCGTCGGTCTTGGAGAAGTGCTTGACGTTCGCGGCGCAGTTAAAGACTGTCTGAATACTAATATCGGATAACTGATTACTGAAATCGTTTGTCACATCGCCGTTAACGACGAAGAGGCGGGAACCGAAGAGTTCATCAAAACGTCGGTCGAAATAGTAGAAGAGCAAGTTACGCAGACGTCGTTGCGCATCGTGCTGGTCTTTTCCGCGGACAAGACACGTGATGGTCTTGGCATCCGAGTCAATGAGTTCGCGCAAGACGTGGATACCGAGATAACCGGTAGCACCGGTGAGCAGTACATTGCCTAACTCCTGACGCTCTCCGCGCAGGAACGTATTGAGATTATTGCGTTGCAGAATCGCATCAATGCCCGTATAATCGAAGGCTGCTGCTTCTTGGTCATTGGCCGTTTGTTCATCCGTGTCACCGGACAGGAACTGCGCCAAGAGACGCGGCGTCGGATGGGTGAAGATATCACCGTAAGCGACATGCTTGCCGGCTTTGTCCGCTTCGATGATGACACGGGTGACCATAAGAGATGTACCGCCGAGTTCGAAGAAGTTATCCGTAGCACCTATCTTATCCTGATTGAGGATGGAGGCGAATATGTCACAGAAGAGTTTCTCGTTGTCATTAGCCGGAGCTACGTAGTCGCGGTCGGTGTCGGTGAGTTGCGGAGCCGGAAGGGCACGTTTGTTCACTTTCTGGTTCTGGTTCAGTGGGATGACATCAATCTGCATGGTCGAAGCCGGTACCATGTACGGCGGTTTGCGATCACGGATGAAGGCATTGAGTGCCTGGATGTCAATCTTGCTGTCGCTGACGATATATGCCGCGATGAACTTACCTCCGTTGGGGTAATCAAAGGCCTGTACGGTAGCATCGTTGATGCCCGGGAACTCACGGATGACCGCCTCAACCTCTTTGAGTTCGATACGGAAACCGCGGATCTTTACCTGACCATCCTGCCGTCCGACAAACTGAATATTGCTGTCTGCGAGATAGCGAACGACGTCACCGGTGCGGTAACAGCGAAGACCATTCCAGTCGATATAGGTCTCGGCGGTCTTGTCGGGACGGTTGAGGTAACCTCGGCTGACTTGTGGACCGGAGACGAGCAGCTCGCCTGTAGCACCTACAGGCACACGGTGCAGGTCCTTATCAACGATGAAGAGCCGGAAGTTATCCAGCGGTTTGCCGATAGGGATATTCTTCTCCTGCTCGTGTATCGGATAGGTCGTCGTGAAGATCGTACACTCGGTCGGACCGTACGCGTTATGAAGCAGGTAGTTAGCCGGCGGCGCGATAGTCGCGAGTTTTTCTCCTCCCACAGACAAGTGCTTGAGGGAATGATTGTCGCAGTTCTGGGCAAACTGATAGCCGACCTGGGTCGTCATGAACGAATGGGTGATACCTTCGGCTTCGAAATAATGATTGAGATCCGGCAAGTTGAGTCGGATATCCTCGCCGATGATATAGACTGCTGCACCGCAAGTGAGCGCCGGGTACATATCCATCATGTTCGCATCGAAACCGTAGGAAGCGTACGCCGCCACTTTGTCTCCGGCATGGAGGTCATAATAGCGATGGTACCAATGACAGAACGCCACAAGGTTGCGGTGCTCGAGTTGGCAGCCTTTGGGTACGCCGGTGGAGCCGGAGGTATAAAGGAGGATGAATAAATCCTGTGGATTTATAAGACCGCTATCGCTCAAAGTAGAAAGACCGCTATCGCTCAAAGTAGAAAGATCTTTTGTCAGGAGGACGGGGCCGGAGTATTCATTGACGATGGGACGGAGGTCGGTATCGGCGATGAGAAGGGACGCGTTGGCATCCTTCATCATGAAGTTCAGACGCTCTGCCGGATAAGACGGATCGAGCGGCTGGTACGCACAACCGGCTTTGAGGGCAGCCAAGGAAGCGACCACCATCCATTCGGAACGGTTGATGAGGATGGAAACGACTCGTTCGGATTTAATATCCGAACATTGGATATTGGTGATTGGTGATTGGTGATTGAGCACCTCATATATCTTCGCAGCGATGGTGTCCGTGCGTTCATCCACCTCTTTGTAGGTGAGGCGGACATCGTGATACACGACCGCGAGATTATCGGGCGTCTCAGCCGCTTGCTTACGGAAGAGCGAGACGATGGTCTGGGTGTCGTCATAAGGCACCTCCGTCTGATTGAACGAGTCGAGCACCGCTGTCTGCGCTTTATTAAGAAGCGAGATAGCACGCAGAGGAGCGTTAGTGTTCGCCGCAAAAGCCAGCACGGCATTCGCTACCGACTGCGCGAGGTTGGTGATCAGCGCTTCGCTATACCATCCGTTGTCGTACTCGACCGCAATACTCGGCACGCCGTCCATCGGCATGATATAGAACGCGATCTTGAATTTCGGCACGTTCTGCTCCATGGTCTCGTCGGCGAAAACGGGTTTGCCAAAGACGCTATAGTTGCTCAGCACGCCCATCTGGTAAGCGAACATGATCTCCGCCTTCAAGTCATAATCCGCTGCTACGCGTGCAAACGGATAATCCTCGTGCGCGAGCGTTTGCTCGAAGGACTGCGCGTTCTCTTTAACAAACTCCTCTACCGTCTGGTTCGCTATCTTCGTAGTCAGCGCAAGGGTGTTGACGAACATTCCCATGGTGTTGTTCACCCGCAGGTTGCTTCGTCCGTTGGAGATGGTGGTGATGCAGACATCATCTGTTCCTGCAAAACGTGCCAAGGAATAATAGACGGCGCTAAGGAGCACAGCTGCCGGCGTCACGCCTAATTGCGCTGCATATTTCTCCGCCGTAGGCATGTCGAAAGGTACGCAGACGCGTCCGTTCTCACCTTGCGGCAGGGCGTTGGTGAGGTCGGGTTGGATCTCGGTGACACTCTCTATTCCGGTGAGGCGCTCGGCGAAGAAGGCTTGCGCAGCCTTGAAGGACTCGCCTTCCTGCGCAGCTTTCTGCTCCGCCACGAACTGCGGATAGGAGCACATCTCGGGTTCGATCTCCTTGCCTTCCAGCAGGTCACAAATCTCATGGATGAAGAGGTCGTACGACGCGCCGTCGCACACGAGATGGTGGATGTCGCTCAACAGATACAGATTCTTCTCCGTGCGCACGATGACGAAACGGAAAAGCAGGTCTTTCTGCAGGTTGAACGGATGTACGAACTCATGTTTGAAGGCATCCATCTGCGCCTCTTCGAGCGCTTTCTCGGGTACGTCGACAGCTGCTTCGTTCATCATCTGCTCGTCGATGGTCTGGATGACATCGGCTTCCTGAGTCGCAAAATGCACGAAGAGTTCGGAGTGGTTGAGCACCGCCTTGCGCACCGCTTGCCGTAATGCGTCGGCCTCTACGTCCAACGGCATCTGAATACAGATCGGCACGTTATAGAGCGTGGAGGTGGGGTTCTTCATGCATTCGAAATAGACGCCCATTTGAGCGAAGGAGAGAGGAGCTTCGCTCATTTGAGATTGGACATTTGAAATTTGAGATTTTTCATTTTCGGTATCACGATGACCGCCTAACATCGCAGCGAGTATCTCATTCTCAATCGCTTGCAATGTGATGCCTTTGGTCATTTGTTTGGCATCGAGTTGGATGCCGAAACGCTTGAAGATCTGGGTTGCTAACTTGATGGCAGCGATAGAGGAGAGACCCATATAACGCAGGTCGGTCGTGATGCCGAACTCCTCCATATTGACAATCTTCGCGATGATGTCGTGTAGCTCCTGCTCGAGGACATTGAGGGGAGCCGCAGCCACAGCCTCCTCTACTTCGGGCTTGGGTGCTTCGGGCTTCGGCAGGGCACGTTTATCGACTTTCTGGTTCGGGTTGAGCGGTATAGCGTCAATCTGCATTGTTACCGCAGGCACCATGTAGGGCGGTTTGCTGTCACCAATAAAAGCATTGAGATCGTCGATATTGATCTTCTCGTCGCTTACTACGTACGCGGCGATGAACTTACCGCCATCCGGGTAGTCGAAGGCTTGCACGGTAGCATCCTTGATACCGGGGAACTCACGAATGATGGCTTCTACCTCTTTGAGCTCGATACGGAAACCGCGGATCTTCACTTGTCCGTCCCGTCTGCCGACAAACTCGATATTTCCGTCCTCGCGGTAGTGAACGATGTCGCCGGTTTTGTAGCAACGCAAGCCGTTCCAATCGACGAAGACTTCTGCGGTCTTCTCGGGTTGGTTGAGGTATCCGAGCGACACCTGCGGTCCGGCTACATAGAGTTCGCCGTCCGTGCCGGTCGGTACTTCTTGACCGTCCTGACCGACCACGATGAGTCGCGTACCGTTCGTATTGGCTTTGCCGATAGGTATATTGGGTTCGTTCTGCGTCACAAAGAAACTGCTGACATAGACGGTACACTCCGTCGGACCATAGCAGTTCATCAACTTATACGAAGGCGGATCGAGACTGATAAGTTTCTCGCCGCCCGTACCGAGCCACTGGAGGCCCGATATGTCGGGATAATTGAGCACGAGCTGCGTCGCCATCTGCGTCGTCATGAAGCAGTGGGTAATGTGCTCGTCCTGAATATATTGGTTGAGGCCCTCCAGGTCAAAACGGATCTCGTCGCCCACGATGCAGATAGTAGCACCTGCCATGACGCAGCACCAGAGGTCCATCTGGAAGGCATCAAAACCGTAACCGGCATAAGTAGCGTACTTGCTTTGCGGAGTCAAGCCTATTGCCTGGACATGGAAATCAAGGAAGGCTAAGATATTCGCCTCGCTCAGCATAACACCTTTGGGAACACCGGTTGTACCGGAGGTATAGAGCAGCACGAATGCTTCATCACCATCGTACTTGGAGGCATCCTCCCGCATGAATTTCAGTCGTTCCTCGGGATAAGAGCCGTCGAGCGGCATAGCGGTCAAGCCTGCTTTCGCGATGGCGATAGGTGTCAGCACCATGAGTTCGTTACGGGGCACGATAAACGATGCCACTTTGTCACCGCAACGGGTGACGTACTGCGGATCGAGAGTGTCCGTCAAACGGTCTGCCTCTGCGAAGGTGATGCGTTTGTCCCCTGCGATGCAGAAGATATCATTCGGACGCTCGGCAACGTGTTTTTTGAAGTATTCGATTAAGTGTTTCATATTATTCTATTGTAAAAAGGTTCTGGAAACCGCTCATGCGGAAGATGTCGCTCACGTCCTCATTGAGGTGGGTGATGCGAATGGAGCCGCCTTTCGCCTCGGATTCTCGTTTGAGTTGCATGAAGAACCGCAAGCCGGCTGAAGAGATGTACTCGAGTTGCTCACAATCAATCTCCAGCGCTTTGTCGGCAAGTGCCAACACCTGATTCAGATCCTCTACTTGGGTTGTAGTAACTGTCGTGTCAAGTTCGCCGATAAAGCAAACACGCGTCTCTTGGTCATTCGGAATAATGCTGATTTTCATATTGTATAAAAGTTTAATGTCGCTGCGCGACGTTTAAGAGTTTAAAAGTTTAATGAGCGTGAGGACGTTTTTATTCTCCTTCCGCTCGTAGTGCAGTTCATCAACGATTTGTCGGATGAGATGGATTCCCATTCCTCCCACCTGGCGTTCACCGGTTGCTTTCTCATTGGGCACATGCCCCGTGGGGTCAAAAGCGATGCCGTCGTCCTCCAACTGAATACTGACCGCTGATAACTGACAGCTAAGCTCTATTCTTATCTCCGTCGCTTGCGAATAATGAAGAATATTCACGACAGCTTCTTCGGCCGCCACTTCGAGTTTTTTGAGTCCTTTCTTGTCCATGCCGTTGCATAATCCAAAGGTATGGATTGCCTTTCGCAGGACAGGCCACTGGTCTTTGTGGCAAGGCACGCGCAGCGTCACAGGCTGGACGGGGCTTGTCTTTCGAATCGTCATGAGGGTGATATCATCCGTTGGTTCGGCTTTTCCCATAAAAGCTTTAATAGCGCCGTACATATCCTCCTTGTTCGCTACGATCTCCGACCATCGCTTCATTCCTAACATCTCACGGGCGCTGTTCCGCGCTTCGGTCACGCCATCGGTGTAAAGAACGATTTTCTCTCCTTCGCCAATCATGCAGCCTTGCTCCACAAACGAATACCGGCCGTCATATCCCAACGGGATATTCGGTTCAACGGTGAGGGGTGAGGGGTTACCGGTTACGGGTGAGGAGATGATCGGCGCACAGTGTCCGGCATTGCAGAAGAGCAGTTCGCCTGTAGGGATACACAGACTTCCCACAAAAGCCGTCACGAAAGTAAGGGAGGGGTTGTTCTCGCTAAGGACGGTATTGATTTCTTCCATGATCTGTTTGGGTGAGGTTGCTCTCACACCAGCTGCGCGGAAGAGGTTCACTGCAGCACTCATGAACATAGCGGCCGGAACGCCCTTGCCGCTCACATCTCCGATGATGAACCAGAGGACGTCTCCTTCGCGATGGAAGTCAAAGAAGTCGCCTCCTACTTCGCGCATCGGGACAAGGAAGGTATGGAGTTCAATATCTCCGTTCGCTTGGGCTTTGATCCGTTCCTTGTCGTCTTTCAGGATTCCCATTTGGATATCATGGGCGATTTGCAGTTCGTGCGACACCACCTCCCGTTCCGTCTCCAGACGGGCGTTCTCTTGTTCATCCCGTGTCATACGACGGATCAACAGGCCCACCACGAGGATACCTAACACGAACACGCCCAAAGGCAACAAGGTGCCCAAACGAAGACTATCGATAACATGGCTGCGCGGAACGGCAGTGACCATTCGGATATTTATCGGCTGAAGAGTCTTGCGGGAAACGATCCATGAGCCATCGTCCAACTCTCCATCTTTCGGCGCTCCGTCACTGGCGGCAAGGAGGGTCCCGTTGGAACTATAGAGCATACACTCTGCCTCCTCGAATGGCCGGAAATGGTCCAGCATATTGTGTATCCATTTCAAACTGAAATCAATACCTATGACGCAAATCAGATCGCCCTTCTCGTCCAGCACGTCATTCGAATAGGTATAGATCGGTTCGTCAAAATCTTCATCTATATACGGGGTGCTCCAATAGCCTGCGTTGTTTTGCACGGCTCCTTTATACCACTCGCGTTCAAAATAATCATGCTCGGCATCCCCAAAAGGGCAGGAGACTATCGAATCCTTCGTACGATAGGAAGTCAAGCAGAACCACTTCCCTTTTTCCGGATAATAATACGGCGGGAAAGCTACATAGCAGGAATAAAAATTCGGATACCGTTTGATGAGTTCGTTGGTCTTGCTGTACAAATTCTCCGGGTGCGTCAGGTTCCTCTTCACCTCTTCTATCAGCTGAGCGTTGGCATCCAGCGCGTCGTACAGTTCAAAACGCAGTTTCTCTTGGGCGATCTGCATCTCGAGTTCCATCTTCTCCTGAAAACGGAACCGCGACCTGCTATAGGACACGTACGACTGTACTCCCATTCCGAGAAGAAGGAAAAGGGCCGCTAAAATATGTATGTACTTAAATCGTTTCATAAGTTAAAGATACCCAGCCCATTCAGGAAGATGAGCACGATAGCTATCGGTACGATCCAGCGGAGCGTGAAGATGAATAACGGGCGGAGCCATTGTTTGTACCGTTTCTGGCTGTACGGCACGAGGTCCTTGTCTTGTAACGGCATGAACCATCCTATGAACAGCGACATGGATAAGGCGCTAAGCGGCATCATGAATGTCGTGACGAGGGTGTCGCTCAAATCGAAAAGGCTGTGTCCGAAAAGTTTCAAACCGCTCCATACACCGGTCATGGAGAGTACATAGACTGCAACCGTTGCACAAATGACCGCGGTAGCAATCAACACGCTCTGATGGCGGTTCAGTTTACCATGGCTCAACTCCATGATGCTGACAACAATCACCTCCATCAACGAGATGGTTGAGGTGAGCGCAGCAATGAAGAGCAGGAGGAAGAAGAACACGCCGCTGATCCAGGCAAACGTCATGTGTTGCAAGACTGCCGGCAGCACGACGAAGACTAATTGCGGACCTTCAGCCGGGTTGAAACCGAACGCGAACACCGCCGGAAAGATGATGATTCCCGCCAAGACAGCTACCAATGTGTCGAGGAGAATGACGATGAAGGACGTCTTGGTGGCGTCCTGGTCCTTCGGCATATAAGCGCCGTAAGTGATCATCAGACCAAGACCGACAGAGAGGCTGAAGAAACACTGACCTGCGGCAGTCATCACCACCGCGGGAGTGATTTGTGAGAAATCAGGAGCAAGGAAGAAGCGCAGTCCCGTTCCGCTGCCCTCCAACAGCAGGACGCGGATCACCATCAAGGTCATCATGATGAACAAAAGAGGCATAAGGATCTTACTCAGCCGCTCGATACCGCTGCTCACTCCGAACCAAAGGATGGCGGCGGTGATAAGAACAGGGATGATGCCGCAAATGAGCATCTTGAGGGTATTGGAGGTATTGGCCGTAAAATGCGCGAGCAGTTCGTTCGTGCCCATGCCCGCGTACGAGTTGACCGTCGCTTCATACAAATAATCGACACACCAGCCTGTCACCACGAAATAAAAGCCGGTGATGACAAACACCGTCAACGCGGACCACCACCCTAACCATTGCCAGTGGTTGTTGCCGCTGATAGCGCGGAATGCCGAGAAGGTTGATTTGCCCGCTTTTCTGCCTATCAGTATCTCCGTCATCAATAACGGCATACCGAACACGATCACACAAATAAGGTAAACAAGCAAAAAAGCACCACCGCCATTTTGACCTGCCTCATAAGGGAATTTCCATATATTGCCTAAACCGATAGCACTGCCCGCTGCGGCTAATATGACACCCAATTTGGAATTAAAACCCGATTTATTTGATTGTTCCATAAGCTCGTCTCGTGAATTTGCGCGCAAAATTACTATTTTTTTTTCATATATGCAAGAGTAAATGGCAGAAATCGTTCAGAATCATCCGGTAGCGTTGCATTGGATTAGTTTGTTACTTTCTTTACCAGCGTGAGGATGTTCTTGCCCTCCACGCGTTCGTAGCGGATGATTCCGCTATTTTACTCAAATTCTCCGTGCATTTCTGCCACGGGTACATATAACTTAACTTTTGTCAGAAGGTGGCACAGTTTTTGTGGTATATTTTATAGTGTCAATCCGCCAAACTTGGCGGATACTTTCAGGCCCTCTTCCTCTCGTTTATGTTATACGAACGACGTGCTAATGACGCGGTAACCACCCGGTTATCACGCGCTAATCACGCCCTTTTGGATGCTATTAACCCTTATAAAACCTCGATTTTAGGTCGAGGCGGTTGTGGCTTGCGGCATATTGCTGGAGAGCATCAGCGACGCGCAGAAGAGTGCCGCCAAGAAAAAGAACCCGAAGCGGTTTGTGGATACCGGTCTGTACCGTGTCGTCCGCTGCCCGAACTACCTGGGCGAAGTGACCATCTGGACGGGCGCGTTGCTCAGCGCGATAGGTGCAGGGCTGACCTGGTGGCAGTGGCTGATAGTGGGAATAGGGTACGCAGGCATTGTGTTTGTGATGTTCAGCGGCGCCCGCCGACTGGAGTTGCGTCAGAACGCCGCCTATGGCAATGACCCCGAATATCAGGCATACGTGAAGAAGACTCCGATTCTGATTCCGTTGCTACCTATTTATTCCGTAGCAAAATATGAATGGCTCAAGGCATGAGTGTTATTTTATCATATACTATATTTCGCTGGTGACAGGATTGTTTTTCAGTTTTGAAAGGCACCATGCGAATCCGCGGGCAAGGCGGAGATGGGGAGTGACGAAATGCCCGCCCTGCTCCATGACAAGCGTGCAGTGGTCGGCACCCAACTGTTGCCGGAGCAAGTCATACTCCGTCCGGACGCAGTCTCCTACTACAGCAAAACGCCGGTTACGGGTTTTCTCTTCTTTGTCGCCCAGGCTGAGATAGACCTTCCCGGTACGCACAGGATGAAGAGCGGCATACTCGTTCCAGCTATTCACCCAAAGGGACGGAGAGCAGGCGGCAACTGCGGCAAAAAGGTCTGATTGCGTGGCTGCCCATAACGCGAACAAACCGGCTAATGAGTACCCGCCGAGAATAATAGGCAGGCTGCCGTATTCATTCCGCAAATAAGGGATGAGGGACTCCGTTAAATAATTCAATGTTTCTCCGGCATGCAGACCAACCTCGGCATCTTTGGATACAAATGGATCCGCCCACGGCATCAGTTCTTTTTCCCAGTCGCGGACAGGAACGCCGACAAAGACAAAAGGCGCGCATACGGCTTTGCGAATAGCACTTGTCTCATCATTGAGAGTCTCGTTCTCATGCTCGCCAGTCAACTGAATAAGCAGTACTTGCGGTTGGGCGTCTGCGTACAGGATGCTCATCGTATTTCAATCATTTTAATTACTTTAGCCGGCACGCCGCCGACGATGCTATTAGCAGGCACATCTTTGGTGACTACGGCTCCGGCAGCAACGATGGCATTCTCGCCGATGGTCACACCCTGCAAAACAGTCACATTCGCCCCGAGCCACACTCGCTTGCCGATGTGTATCGGTTTGGCGGTCATACCTGCTCGCTGCGCCGGATCGGGAAGATGATTGAGCGTGCAGAGCGTAGCGTTATGCCCGATAAGCGCATCGTCATCAATGAAGATACCGCCTTGGTCTTGGAACTTACAGCCCATGTTGATGAACACCCGTTCGCCGATATGCGTGTTCTTGCCGCAGTCGGTATAGAACGGCGGAAACATACCGAACGACTCCGGCACATCTATCGCCCATAACTCACTTAGCAACCGTCGCAGTTCTTCGGGCGTGTGGTACGAGCCGTTGATCTCGGCGGTGATACGCAGGGCTTCCTGAGAATACTTATGGAACTCCATATGCAACTCCGAGCCGCCGATAATCGGCTCGTCCGTTGCCATTCGTTCACGAAATTGGTCTATTGTCATGCTTATTTCTTTTACCCTAAGTCAGCAAAAATAATCCAGTATGGAGAATGGTAGGTCAACACACCTATGGTCAATATGCTGCACAATATGAGCACAATCCATAGTCTCCAGTGATTCTGCACGAACGGCGCTGTCCGCCATCGTTTGGCAATGTGGATGGCGCCAAGCATACAAGCGATATAAATGGCGATATCAAGCAGCATCAATTCATGCCGCACAAATACCCAATAAGAAAAAAACGCCATGACTATAAGCGGCATCACTGCCAGTCCTCCTAATACAGGTGCACCTATTTCACGAATGTCGCGGCGACTAATAGTAAGATACAAACTCAGCAACAGCATTGGGTAAAAAACCATTTTCATGTGGGCCATCACACTCTCCGTCACGGGGAAGATATAGCCCATAAAATGGTTGAAGAACGGCACGTGATGCACAAAATGCATGCTTGTACCAAAGACTATCAGCAATATAGCTGCTATGATTGTTTCTTTGCGGGTCATGATTCTCTTTTATGATTTAAAGCATTCAGTTTTATTCTTTTTGCTTTTCCCCTTTTTAATAAGGTGCTCTCTACGTACGCGGGTTGTTTAACAAGTCTTACCTCCGCATGCTCGGCACAGCGTGGTAATCCACGCGTGTACGCGTAATAATAAGGAGAGGCATCCATTCGGGTTGCTCTCTTATTATAAGGTGCTTTTTGCCAGAAGATGTATTCAAAACTAGCTTAAACCTTTAGTCGTCGATGCGGATGAAATAATTCAAAAATCATGCCAAATATTAACGCGTCCGATAAAAAAGCAAAAAATTTGTGGGATTCAAAAAAAGTTGTACCTTTGCACCCTGAATAAGAACCCCTGTCATGGCGTATAGTGATATATGAGATTCCGTACTTTACCCATAGTGGCTATTCTATTCGTTGCCGCGGCAATGGTTGTTCAGTTCGTCATCTCTTTTTCTTTGGAGAGAGAGCACGTGCGCGAGGTGGTTGAATACAAAATGCAGTTGGCGCAGAAGGACTTCTTCTACGTCTTGTTAGGTTTTCATAACGCGGCAGACGAGATACGGAAATATGTTCTGGAACATCCAGGCACTGAGCGCGAGTTATTAGAGGCGACCCGTTCGGAACTTGAGCGCTATCCGCATATAGACAATATTTTCGTTAAGTTTGCGCCTGGTGTCTATCAGGGCAAGGAGAGTAATTATTTCCCGCGTACATATCGTTCCCACGGTCAGACGATCACTACTGCGCATGGCTCGGATAGTTTGGATTACTACGTGCGCGACTGGTACACCGGTGCACTCCGATGCGACAGTAACGGTTATTGGTCAGAGCCGTATATAGGCGCAAGTACACAGACACTGATTGCATCCCATTCCATCAAAATAGAAGACGAACAAGGACGATTAGTAGGCGTAGTGGGAGATGATTTTAGGATCGAGTGGATGAAAGATATTCTCCAGGATATCAAGCCTCATGAAGAGGCGGTCTGTATTCTTCATGGAACGAACGGCAGCCTCATCGCTTCCTCTGACAATAGTACGCCGGAAAACGAGATGCGGTACAAGAACGATAAATGGCATTGGATGGCCTATTCGCAGAGGATGTACCCGATCAACATGGAGTTGATGATCGCCGTGCCGAATCGTATCATTTGGCAGAGTATCCAAAAGAAGAGCCTTATTACGCTTTGTGTCCTGATTATCGGTATCGTTGTGCTCGTTCTGCTCTTTCGCCGGATTGAGAAAAACCAGAAAGCATACCTTCAGGTAGAGAATGAGCATAAACTCATCCAAAATGAGATGCAGATTGCGCGGAATATCCAGAGAAGTATCTTGGTGCATGATTTCATAGATGACGAGCAGCTCTCTCTCCACGCGACATTAGTGCCTATGCAGAGCGTCGGAGGCGATCTGTATGATTTCTATCGTGACGGCGATTATGTGACCTTCATCATAGGCGACGTCAGCGGCAAAGGAATGCCTGCGGCGATGTTCATGTCCGCTACCGTGACGCTCTTTCGCGCTACTGTAAAACATCATTTGTCGCCCAATGTGATTATGGGGGAGATAAATTCCACACTCTCGTCGAACAACAGTTCGATGATGTTCGTGACCGCTTTTATCGGGCGGCTCCATCTACCGACAGGTCAACTGACGTACTGCAACGCCGGGCATCTGCCGCCTCTCATGGTGAAGGATGGACAGTGCCGCTGGTTCGATATGAAAGCGGCAAATGTCATTTTGGGGTTAGATGAGACCTACCATTTTACGGAGCAATCCACCACGCTCGATCATGGTGAGCAGGTCATCGTTTTTACCGATGGCGTTACAGAGGCGGAGAACGCCCGCAAAGAGTTGTTGGGTTTTGACCATCTGTTGGAGCAGTTGCAATCTGTTCAGCAGCCGATAGACGATCGGACGGTATTTGACGTAGTACGCCGGTTCAGCGCTGGTGCGGAACAATCGGATGACATTGCTATTATGAACATAATGAGAAAATAAGGTCCTTGGACCCTTTAATCGTCAAGTCCGAATGCCTTGCCGGTGAGCATTTTGCCGTCACGGATTTCGCAATAACCGGAGAGGATGTGATTGTGGTAATGGCGGTCTATTTTCCCAACAATGTTGATTTTCAGATGTTCACGCTCAAATCTATACCCTTCAATATGCAGTCCTGCCGGAAGAAACTCTGACATGCTGCGCGTCAGCCGGCAGAGTATTTCTTCTTCTGTATCGTTGCTGTTTTCTTCCGGCACAATGTGCGCTACCAGCGGGCTGTTTCCTATAGCTAACGGGCATACCAGTGCCTCTTTGACAGCCGGATCATCCCGCAGGCGGTTGGCTATATCAAAGAGATAAACTTTCTCCCCATCGGGAGCTTCTACATATTGCGCCATGCGACCATAAATAAAGAGTTTGCCGTTATGGTCCAACTCGCCTAAGTCCTGGGTATGCAGCCATCCTCCCTGCAGTTTCGTCTTGTTCAGTTCCGGGTTGTTGATATAGCCGCCGGTGAGTGATTGCGTCTTCACTCGTATTTCTCCGCGTTGATTACAACCCAGTTCTTTGCCTTCTTCATCAAAGATACCTACAGTGACGCCCGGGAAAGGCGCGCCTACACACACGGCGTGGCGTGAGTAGTCTTTGTCGAAACCTGTCGGCTGGTAGTCCACCGTGCAGACTGAGAACGTCTCACTGAGTCCGTAGCCGGAGGTGAGCGCTACGGAACTGCCACAGGCTTCCATGACCTCGTTAATATGTTGCAGCGCCTGCGGTGTACATCCTTCACCACCCATGACGGGGAAACGGAAAAAACTCAGATCAGGACGTTTGCCGTTTTGGATAAGCCGATCAACATGATCTATGAGGTGTACCCATGAGGCACCGGTTGCCAGAGTTGTCTGAGGTCGGAGAGCAAGTATGTTCTTCGTGAAATGCCGAACGTCAGGACGCGGGTCGAGATAGACAGTCATGCCGCGGAAGAGAGGTGCCAGAACCAGCACAAAGAAGCCGGTACAGACAAAAGGCGGCAGTTGGCAATAAGAGGTTGTTCCCGCGCAGAAGGGGTTGCCATTCTCGTTGAAAGCCAAGGCATTGCGGAACATGGCAATCATCGCCTCGTCACTCATGCCGATTTGGCTCGCGACACCCTTACCGGATGTGCCGGAAGAACAGAAGATAAAGGCTGCTTTGCCTTTCTCAGCCGCTGCTTCCAGCGGACCATCGTAGTGCCCGAAATGGCGGATGGCGCTATCAGCTGTCAGGTATTTGGCTCTATGACGTTTTCTGAAATGTCTTATGCTGTTCAGTGGCGATGCCATCATCTTGAGCGGATACCCCATGGAGCGCGTTGCCGATACGATGACTACCTGCTCGAATTGCTCGCGTTGTAGTGTATTACGAATCATCTTTTCCATTCCGTCGAAGACGAAAGCAACGCGGCTTTTTCCTATCATGGTGTCCAGCGCCTGAGGCGATACCATCAAGTTGGGAAGGTTGGCTCTTACTCCCGTCATATCGGCGGCGAGCATGATATATATGAATTCCGGCAGAGAAGGCCCAAAGAGAAGCAATTCATCGCCCTCGGCCAATCCCATACCTTTGATGACGCGAGCCCAGAGGTGTACCTGCTTCACAAATGTCTGACGGCTGATACGGCGTCCGAAATATACAAGGGCGTCGTGGCGGTTTTCGTCAGCTAGGATACCGCGCTCCATAAATTTCCACAGGGTCTCATGAGAAGACTCGTTGTGTGGTGTGTTCTTCATCTCATTCTTCATATCTATTTGACGGTTTTGTATAACCGTCGCATATCTTCAGGATTCTCTACAAAAGCCATCATCATCTGTCCCATAAAGGCGATGATAAAATGCGGATTCATACCTCCGTGCGGTACCAAACGCATAGAAGGTACGGCGAGCATGTGAACCAATGGGTTCTGTCCTTGATTGCTGATAGCACGGTATTGGTCGTATGCATATTTGTAAGGAAGCATGTCGTCCACCGGGCTATGGGCAATATAAACAGAATGCGCCGGAGTCCATCCGGACAGATCGTTATACTTGTTAAGGCATGCCAGCCATGCCTGTATCTTCGGGCAATCCAAATCGACCTGACCGTCTTCCAAGAGCATATCCGGTGCAACAAGACCCGCGAACGAATCAATTGTTGCGGAGACGGGGTCCATAATCTCCGGGATGTAATGACAAACAGCCTCCAAGAAGGATATATTTCGTCCGTCCACTTGGTACTGGGGCTCGTTATACCATTGTGGAACAAGCTGTTCGGGCTTATATCCACCTAATTGTTCCTTTGTGAATGCTTTGAGATACCCCACCACTGTCACGGGCTTTAGATGAAAATCTTTCGCATCCCGGTATATGTATTTCGTTAATTCCGGAACGATGGATACTCCTTCTACGATGAAGGAAGACCGTAATCGCAAGGTGTCTTTGAACCATTTCGGAGCCTCGGTGTCATACCATTTGTCGAAATACAGTGTAGGCATCGATCCTTGGGAACCGCCCCAGTTGGTGGTGTAGCCTTCCGGTGCCAGACTCACGCCATGTTGTTTCATGATTTCTAATGCGGCTACGGTGCAATCAGCGAGCTGGCGGGTCGTGTGCATTGCCGATCCGCCGCCGTCAAACTCTATACCATGGGTAATGCCCCATTTTTGCAGGTCAGGCTCAATGATGACTGAATCCCAAAGTACTTTGAGCGGCACATACATCAGGCTCCGGGATGGAGCCCACTCCGGGTTGAAGAACGCTTGATGCGTATGGAGCGAGATAGTTTTCGCCTGATGAGGGATGCTTGCGTCTTTATGGTGAAGAAACGTGACTCGCCCGGAAAGGACGACATTGCGTTCATCGACAGTTTGGCTCCGGTAAGTAAATGTGTAACTCTGTATTTCCCAGCAGCGCTTGGAGAAAAAGCCCAGACCGCACTCTTTGGCAAAACGCCTGTTCAGTCGGGGTATATGCGAATAGACTTTGGCTCTAAAAAGAGCCTTCAGCCATGGAAGAGCACCGGATCGGATTCCCTTAAGCAGGGCCGTGAAAGAAGGAGAACCTAAAGATTCTGCAAATTCGCCTGGTGTATAATGATATTCCGAAAGGATGCTAACCAAGCTTTGCTTGGAGAGTTCCCATTGCTTGGCGGAGATTCCTCTGCTTGTCACTTTATTAACCATCTCGTGTCGTCTGGCTTTTAATTGAGTTTTGGCTCTTACAGCCTGCAAAGGTACTACTTTTTTTTGAAGTATGCAAGTTAAATGCAGAATTTTCCTATAAATCGGTGGATTTATAGGCTTATATCAGCTTTTTCGTACCCAAGACTCAGGCCGAACTATTCCAAATTGTTGAGATCAATAAGCCGGTTGACGATGGCGTAGATGGTAAGACCTGCTGTCGAATGAATATTCAGCTTGCGGGTAATATGTTTGCGGTGTGAAACGACGGTGTGTTGGGAGATACATAACACATCTGCAATCTCTTTGTTACTCAGTCCCCTTACGACTTGGATAAGCACATCCCGCTCGCGGCTACTCAGTTCTTCCGTCTCGTGCTGGGTATCTTGCTGTTTGGTCGTATGGCGATGTTTGGTAAGCATTGGATAGAGGATGTCGTCTTCAATCGCACAATGGTCGGCAAAGTCCTGCTCCGTGTGCCATAGATCACTCATGACACTGATGAGCAGATAGGTGATGGTGTCATCTTGTTCAGAGACCGTTCCATCCGTTTGTCGGGTGGTCGTTCCGGGATAATACTTGATGATCAGGTTTTTAATCTCCGTCAGTTTGGAGGTAATACGCTCGTCATCATGCTCGTGCTCCTCGAACAACCCGGCGTTCTCATGCTCAATGTGCGTACGTATCTCATCGACGAACTCGTCGTAGCATCGAAGAATAAGTCCCGGAATCTTCGTGGTCGGATCAGCCGGAATGATGGCTTCTATAAGTGCCCTGCGCAGACGTGGCAGGCGGAAATTCAGGAAATAGTTGTGTGCGTTCTGTAGGTAGCGTTGCAGGGTAGGGACGTCAATGTCTGCCGGCAGAGCTTTTTGCTTGAAGACTTTGTAATTCACAATAGCCAGAAAAGTAGGCGTATGTACATTATGCGCAGAGCAGACCTGCTCTATGGTCTGTTCTCCCACTCCCATCTCCAGCCCGAAACGGCTGATGATCTGTATAGCATCCTCCTCGCGCGACATCAAATCGCATATCTTGTCAGTCCCTTTATACATGGCGTTTTATTCAAAAAACGCTGCAAAATTACTGTTTTTTTGCGATATGGGCAAATCCATAGGCAAAAATCCCTAAAAATGGGGATGAATTTAGAGTTGATGGTTTAACGGTTTAAGGTTTAGGATTTTGTTGTTCATTTCCTCTCTTTTGCGCTCGTAGTAGGCGTGTCGTTTCGGGTTTTCGGGAAACCACCCACGCAGGACGCGCTTCTCTTGCTTGATCACTTCGCCAATTCCCCAGAAACAGGAGAATGCAAACGCTCCTAAGATGGTAGAGATGATGTAGTTCTCAACCAGCAGCGAAGCCGTTGTAGAGATTAATCCTGTTACGAAGAACACCCACCATCCTTTACGCCCGAAGTAATACTCCAGCTTGATGGTGACGGGATGACAGATGCCGATACTCAGAAAAACGACAGCGCCAATGATAAGTCCTGTATAATTCATTTTAATTCTTAATTTTTAATTTGTCTTAATGACAAAACATAAATCCGAAGTAGAGCCTTGGACCTGTAGGCATGCATAGTACGGAACGATGGAATGCTAACATCCAGTCGAGCCGGAAGGTGATGTGCACTTTGCGCGTCAGGCAATAATCGCATCCCACGTAAGGCGTGACGTAGAAGAAGGACTGTTTGTGGAAGGTGCTGTTCTTGTCCGGTTCCCAACTGTCCTGATTGCCGTCCAGGATGTACAATCCCTTCATCGAACCTCCACCAATGACGCCGCCGATGTACGGCCATGCTTTGTCCAGCCGCCAGCAGCAGTCTGCCAAGACACCTCCGCATCCTACGCGAATATAACTTCCGCTTTTGAGCACGTCGCGGCAGTCGGTGGTACCGCCGGGCATAGTGCTCACGAAGCCTTCAAAACCCGTGCGCAGATGTTTCCATAGATGTACGCGCAAGGCACCTCCGATGCCGAACAAGGCTCCCTGCGGACTGCATAAACGCCCATCGGGAGTCATAGGCGCGTTGCCGTCACGGCCGAACAGATAGCCGGTATGTAGCATCATACCACCCGAAAAACCTTGATAAACCTTGTTTTTAGCAATGCCTTCATGCACCTGTGCACAGAGAGCGGTGGTCATCAAGAGGGACAAGAATAGTACTTTTGCTCGCATAGTTGAAAAATTTGCTGCAAAAGTACGATGATTTTCTTAAATAAAAATTAAGAATTTCTTAAGAAGCAATAAATTCCCTACAAATAGGGATAAAAGCATTTATGCCAAGGGTACGATTAACTCATTCCTTGTTCCGTTAATGTCGAGAGACAGGGAAAAATGGTGCATTGTGAGGCGCGAAGAGAGTCTCAACACACCGGGCTTGGCGCCGGGCATGAGGGCGGCAAGTACGCCGTCTAATAATTTGCGAAGCGCTTTGGGCTCAATGGTCAGCTCGTTGACAAACGGTGTCAGGTTCATTTGCGGAACCAGTCCGGCGGAACGAATCTCCACTTCATGGCTTTTCAGCCATTCGGCTAAGAAGAGAGGCAGGTCGATGGTGTGTTGCATGACCACCTGCTCCATTTGGAAGATAAACCCGATACCGCGGATGGCTTTTACGGGATGCTTGGCGTTCCAGCCCATTTTGCGGCGCAGCGCATTGAGATGTACGTCTATCGTACCGGTGTCGTACTGGAAGCGGTCACCCCATATATGGTCGAGCAGTTCCTGCCGCGTGCATATCCGGTTCGGATGCGCGGTAAGAAAGTCCAGCAAACCGTATTCCAGACCGGTCAGGTGTACCTCTTGCCCGTCTTTGTGTACACTCCGCTGTTCGCGGTCAATGGTAATATGTTCAGTAATGGTCGTCCACATTGGCGGTGCAAAGGTACGCTATTTATTTGATATATGCAAATAATTCCGTTATTTTTCACAATATTTGGTTATTGCCTGTATGCGGAAAAAGCAGTAATTTTGCACTATGAAAAATGAAAGCCGATAAGTGAAAGGCGAAAAGAATATGTATAGACAAACAATTGTTACTATTTTATTGATTTTAAGCGCTTTATGTGTGTGCGCGGAAGATAGCATCAAAGTGAGTGCCTCGGATCTGCAGGCGCTCATGCAACGTGTGGAACGCTTGGAACAAGCGCAGACGCATCCTCAAAAAGTGGGATACGCGGATAGTGTAGGCAGCGTTACGCGGCAACGCCGTTTTACGATCGGCGGTTACGGAGAGGTGACGGCGAAGCATTGTTTCTATTCCAACAACTACCTGCGTTACGGCAAGAATCCGGAGAAGTACGCGAATGACCATTATGGCGAGTTTGATCTGCCGCATGTAGTTATCTACATGGGATATGACTTCGGTCACGGCTGGAGTGTCGGTACGGAGATCGAGTTCGAGCACGGCGGCACGGAGAGTGCCATCGAGATCGAGGAGGAAGAAGGCGGTGAATACGAGAGCGAGATAGAGCGAGGCGGTGAAGTGGCGTTGGAGCAGTTCTGGTTGCAGAAAGCGTTCAACCGCTATGCCATCCTGCGTGCGGGAATGCAGGTCATTCCGGTCGGCGGATTGAATGCGCACCATGAGTCAACGGAGTATTTTGGCGTTTATCGCAACGAGGGTTCATTCACAATTATCCCGAGTACCTGGCATGAGGTGGCATTGACGTTTATGGGCAGTACGCAGAACGGCTGGCACTATCAGGCGATGTTCCTGCCGGGACTGGACAGCGACCGTTTTAACCGGAAGAACTGGATTAAGCCTGGGGCAGGAAGTCCGTATGAGTTCAAGTTGGCGAACGTCTTTGCCGGAATGGCGCGGGTTGATTATACAGGCGTCAAAGGCTTAAGACTGAGTTTGAGCGGTTATTGCGGCAACTCGTTCCGTAACACGCTCAGTAAGAGCAATGCCGAACTGGACGCGAGTGCGTACAAGGATGTCAAGGGAACAGTTTCTATAGGTGCGTTTGACTTTGCATACAAGGACCACGGAGCCATTGTACGCGGTGAGTTTCTCTATGGTCACTTGAGTGATGCCGCTGCTATCACGCAGTACAACATCTCAATGCGCAAGGGTAGTGTCAGTTCCAAGCAATGGGTGGCGTCTGACGCGTTGGCGGCTGGTATTGAGGCAGGCTATGATTTCTTCAGCCTGAATAGAAAACTGGTTGAGAAAAAGCAGGCCTTTTACCTCTTTGCGCGGTACGACTACTATGACTCCATGTTCCGCTACGACAACAAGCCTACTGACATGTACGCTTGGTGCGGCAGGCATCGCTTGGCGGTGGGAATCAACTATTTCCCCATCAAGCAGATCGGCGTAAAGGCGGAGTTCTCGTACGGCATCTTAAAACAAGGTACGCGCGCGGACGGTACGCGCGGCAAACTATATAACGACGAGCCGCAAATAGCAGTAGGCATCGTCTATGCAGGATTTTACCAATTATAAAATAGTTACATTATGAGAAAGATTTTCAAGTTGGCACTGAGTGCCGCATGCGTCATGGGAATGGCGGCATGTAACAATGGAGGAACCGATGTCAAGTCGGACAAGGAAACGGCGTTGCAACAAGCAGTAACGCCGTACGTTAACAACACGGTCATTGCGACTTATAAGTATATGGCTGACGCCGGAGTGACGTTGCTGGAGCAGACACAAACGATTCTTGAGAAAGTGGAGAAAGGAGAGGATTATACCCAGCAAATGAAAGATGCAGGTACATCGTGGCGTTTGATGCGTAAGTACTGGGAGCAGAGTGAGGCTTTCCTTTATGGTCCGGCTTTTCACCACTCTATCGACCCGCATATCGACAGTTGGCCGTTGGATTTTAACCAGATGAATGCGCTGCTCAACGACCCCGTCCGCATGGCGCAGTTGGAAGAGGATGGCGGTCGGTATGTCGGCGATGTGCTCGGCTATGCCCTCAAGGGCTTCCATGCCTGCGAGTTCCTGCTGTTTGAGTCGGTTATGCAAGACGGTCGTGCGGTAGGTACCGGTCGTCCCCATGCGGCTAACCTCACCCATGCCGAGGCGGTTTATCTGAACGCTATCGTAGAGGACCTCGTTCAACAGGCCATCCTGCTCGAGTACGCATGGGCAGGCGAAGTGAGTGATGAGAAGATGGCGTTGCTCGAAGAAGCCGAGATAGAGCCGTTTGAAGATCACTACGGAGAGCAGATGATCAACGCCGGTAAAGCGGGATCGATCTATGTGAGCTATCAGGATGTAGCCGAAGAGATTATCGCGGGTTGCGTGGACATAGCCGGCGAAGTGGCGGACCTGAAGATGGGTAACCCGTATATAAGCAGTACCGCGGAGGAACGCGATTATATCGAGAGCCCGTACAGTTGTACCTCCACTGAAGATTTTGCGGATAATATCCGTTCCATCCAGCACGCTTACTGCGGTGCGCAGACGGGTGACCTATCCGTGTCCAATTATATTTATCGTCAGGATGCCGAACTGGATGCATCCGTGCGCAAAGCAATCCAAGAGGCAATAGAGGCGATTGAGAAGATTGACAACTTTGAGAACACCGCGCAGAACAACCCGCAGGTCAAAGCGGCGATAGACAAAGTGGCTGCGCTCGAAGACTTGCTCAATGACGAAGTCATGCCGCTATTGTCGAAATAAGAACAAGGATTAGAGTTTAGAGATTAAAGTTTAGAGATATGAAAAAAGAATTTTTATTAATGGCTTTGTTTGCCGCTGTTATGGTTGGTTGCAGGCCGGGAGAAGGCGGTGGAGAAGAGCCGCAGACTGACATGCCGGACTGGTACTACACCGGTGGTAAGTTAGGAACGACGACGAACACCTCTTCCATGACGTTCCGTCAGCCCACACCGGCAACGGAACAGGCCGGATTGGGTGGTTTGTTCGCGCAAGGCGATAATATCGCCGAGAAAGATTTCGTGACCAATACGACAGGTCGTCAGCATGGTTTGGGACCGGTTTATGTACGTGCATCGTGCCAGCATTGCCACCCGAATTACTCGCATGGCACGTCTGTTCCGGAAGGAGTGTATAATGCCAAAGATCAAGGCAACGGAACGCTCCTCGTGGTCATTAATCCCCAGACACAGGCTTATGTGCCGTGGTTAGCCGGCATGCCGCAACTCTTCGGAGCAAAGCCCTTCAAGGCTCCGTTAGATCCCGACCAGATTACCGTCACATGGAAGACCGCGACGGACGAGCACGGCAATAAGTTCGCTGATGGCGAGACGTATGAGTTGCGTTACCCGGAGGTGAAGATGCCCAAGACGGCTGTCTATGTCTATAACCAAGGTTACCGCGATCCGGACGGCTTGCTGGAGAGCGAGGGATATGAGGTGAAGTTAGAGAACACAATCGGTGTATATGGTTCCGGTCTGTTGGACGCTATTCCTGATCAGGACATCATCGACCAGTACGCCAAAGAGGCAGCTGACGGCAAGTTGAAGAATGGTCTCAACCCTGCTTTCTGGGACGGCACTTTCCAAACGACCGGTTATTACAAGAACGATCCGCAGTGGGGGCCTAAGCGCTTCACGTACGCCCTGACACGTGGTCCTATCATGGATGCCGCAGGTGCGAATGCTATCTGGAATATCACTAACGTCACCCGTAGCGACCGCAAGTATCACTACCTGGATCTCAACGGAAAGATTTATGCCGAGTATGCATCGAAAGATCCGGAAGTGCAGGCAGAGTTCGGTACGCAGGAAGAGATATATAACTATCTGACGAGCAAAGAACTGCCGGTAGAGATGACCGACGAGGAGTTTACGCAAGTCATGGTATGGCACCGCGGACTGGCTGTTCCCGCAGCGCGTAACGTGACCGACCCCAAAGTGCTGAAAGGTAAGGAGTTGTTCACCCAGATCGGGTGCGATTACTGTCATCGTCCTACATGGACTACCGGACCGGACGAGGTGCGTGACCCGAACAATTTCCCGGTTACCGCTCAGATGCCGCGTTACCCGAATCAGAAGATATGGTCATATACCGACATGGTGCAGCATAAGCTGTGTATGGAGAATGATATCCGAACCGGATGGTGCCGTACAACACCGCTCTGGGGACGTGGCCTGCATAAAAAAGCAACGGGTGACAAATACGAGGCGCGTATGCATGACACTCGTGCGCGCAACGTCATCGAAGCAATCATGTGGCATGGGTACAGTCAGGAGAGTGATGCGTACTACCCGACACAGCAGTTCTATAAACTGAATAAAGAAGACAGAGATGCAATCGTGGCTTTCATCAATGCGATCTAAACCCGCGACTTGGTTGCTGCACATTGCTCTGGGGACAATCGTCCTCGGAGCGTGTGTGACGCATTTCTTTGGTGTGCAAGGAGAAATACACCTTCGTGCAGATAAGGCCGAGACGCTGACCGTTAACCCGTTCAACAGGACACATTCCCTTTCTCTCTTCCTATGGGATTTTCAAGTGGTCTATGATGCTTCCGATAACCCTGTGGATTTCGTTTCGGACTTGCGGTTGTTGGATAGAGGAAAATCACAAAGCGCCAATGACAAATCACAAATAACAGTGGATGAGGGGACTGTGCAGATGAACAAACCGCTCAAGTATCATGGTTTTCGTTTCTGTCAGTCGGATTATGATAGCGACCTGCAGGGCGTGGTCTTTTCGTATAACTACGACCCGTGGGGTATTGGCATCACATATGCCGGCTATGCTCTGCTGCTGTTGGGAATGTTGGTGTTTTTCTTTCAGAGACATAGCCGTTTCCGGGCATTGCTGAATCAGTCTGTATTCCGTCAGCACAGCGGTCTTTATGCAGTCAGTGCAGTGGTTCTGATTATCGTGCTTGCGGTCATCATGACGCGTGTCGTCACTCCCAAACCGCCTCTGGAACCGGTTCTGCAGACGCCTCTGTTGGGTATTCATGTCTCGGTGATTATGTTGTCATATACGCTTTTTGCCATCATGATGGTGAATGGTATACTCGGCATCTATGCGGTTATAGCTCAGAAAAAAGCAACGGGGTTGCGAAAAGAAAAACTTTCAACTTTTAACTTTCAACTTTCAACGGTATCGCAGATACTTCTTTACCCTGCGGTGTTCTGCCTGGCTGCAGGCATCTTCATTGGTGCGGTTTGGGCGAATCTGTCATGGGGAAGGTATTGGGGCTGGGACCCGAAAGAAACATGGGCCCTGATTACCCTGCTGGTCTATGCCTTACTCCTTCATTGGCCGTGGATTAAGAAGTATTCAGCCGTCAGCAGGCAGCATTCAGACATCCTCTACCATGTCTTGTGCGTAGTAGCTTTTCTGTTTGTCCTCTTCACGTATTTCGGAGTGTCTTACCTCCTCGGAGGACTTCATTCGTATGCTTGATTACATGATGCCACCCAAAATATAGAGAAAAATGTCATAATAATTTGCGTATATCAGATAATTGTCGTACATTTGCAACGAAAATTACAATTACCATGAGACGAGTTGTTTTTCTCTTGCTATGTACGCTGTTGATGTTGTCTTGCGGCACGAAGCATGTCAGTTCGCCGGATGGCGGTATAGAAGTGTTTTTCCGTCTGACGGATGAAGGTGTTCCCCAATACCGTGCAATGCAAGACGGTGCGCCGGTGATAGAATGGTCCGCGATGGGACTGGTGACTGCGGAACAGGACCTGACGCAGGGTTTTCGCGTGTTGCGGACAGAGCGTTCTTCTTTCAGCGACCGTTGGGAAACGGTATGGGGCGAAGAGCGTTGGATCACGGACAATCACCGCGAGTGGCGCGTGGCATTGCAGCATACCTCCGGCCGGCGGATGGATATACTCTTCCGTGTGTTCGATGACGGTTTTGCTTTCCGTTATGTTTTCCCGGATGCTGATGGCCCGATGATTGTCATGGATGAAGCGACGGAGTACCGTTTTGCGCGGAATCATGAAGCTTGGTCTATCCCATGGCGCACGGAATATTATGAAGGGATATGGAGAAAGTCGCCTGTCAGCAATCAGCCTTCGCCCATCAGCGGGGACACACTTTGTTCTCCGGTAACCATTGAGCGTTCCGATGGAGGGTATATATTCATTCATGAAGCGGCGTTGACCGATTATCCGGCGCAAAATCTCTATACGCAGGATGGCGCATTACGAACCTATCTCACGCCATGGATGGAGAAGGGAAAAACCACCGGTATAAAGGCCTATGTAACAGCTCCTTTTGCTACTCCCTGGCGCATGGTTATCATGGCCCATGACTTGCAGGAGATGGTGGCAAGCCGAATCATGCTCAACCTGAACGAACCATGCCGGATAGACGACACATCGTGGATCAAACCGATGAAGTTCATGGGTATATGGTGGGGCATGCACATGAAGTCGATGACTTGGGAACAGGGCCCTCTTCATGGTGCTACCACGGAGAACATGACGCGATATATGCGTTTTGCGAAAGCCCATGGTATAGATGCTGTGCTGGCAGAAGGATGGAACAAAGGGTGGGAGGACTGGAAGCATTTCTCCTTCACCGAACCGTATGATGACTGGGACATGGACTACCTGAGTCGTTTGGCTGACAGTCTGGGAGTGCAGATCATCGGGCATAACGAGACAGGAGGCAACGCTGCTGATTATGAGGAGGTATTGGATGAAGCGTATGCGTATCATCAGGCGCATGGTATCCATGTCATCAAGACGGGTTACGTAGCCCCCATCATTCGTACGAAGGATGGACTGCAATGGAATAAAGGGCAGTCGGGCGTTCGCCACTACCGCAAGGTGATTGAGACGGCGGCAAAATACCGTATATGCATCGATAACCACGAACCCGTCATGCCGACAGGTCTGCAACGCACCTATCCGAATCTGATGTCGCAGGAAGGAGTGCGCGGACAGGAGTGGAACGCATGGAGTGCCGATGGCGGCAGTCCTTGCGAGCATGTGACGGTGCTGCCTTTCACGCGTATCATGGCCGGGCCGGTGGATTATACGCCGGGAGTGTTTGCCTTCGAAAACCCCGCAATGCCTCAGACGCGTGTTCACTCGACTTTGGCGAATCAGTTGGGCCTGTTCGTCTGCTTGTACAGTCCGCTGCAGATGGCTTGTGACCTGCCTGAAAACTACAGCAAGCACCCTCAGGCGTTCGCCTTCATTGAGACAGTGCCGTGCGACTGGGAGCGCTCAATGCTATTGGACGGCAAGATAGGAGACTTCTGTGTCTTTGCCCGTCAGGAGCGTGGAAGTGCGCGTTGGTTCATAGGCGGTATAACCGATGAGCAAGCCCGCGAAGTGACGATTCCGCTGGCGATGTTAGAGGCAGGAAAAACGTATCTGGCTACCATCTATCACGATAGTGACGATGCCGATTGGCAGACAAATCCGTATGGATTGACAATCGAACAACGTGAGGTGTGCAGTACCGACACGCTTCGTCTGCGTATGGCCTCCGGCGGCGGTCTGGCAATAGCCATCCGCCTATAGCAGAAAAGTGATTTTTTTGCTCAAAAATTTGCACATGTCAAAAAAAAGCAGTACCTTTGCAGCCGATTTTGCACCTATGAGCGAGCAGAACCACTATATCGTCGATCTGAAACGCCTGCCTTTAGGCACGCATCTATTTGATTTTCAGTTAGATAGCGATTTCTTTTCTTCTCTTGAGAAGACGGAGATAATCAGCGGTGACGTGGCATGCAAAGCGGTGCTTAATCTCCGGGAGGAGGATTATCAGCTCAATATTACGGTTCATGGAACTGTGTTTGTTGTGTGTGACAGATGCCTTGACCCGATGCCCCTTGAAATAGACGATGAGCAGGAGATATTTTCGGAAGACGAAGAAATGTCAAATGACAAATCTCAAATGTCAACTATTGATCTCTCCTGGCTTGCATATGAAATAGTAAGTATCAATATTCCGATCGTTCACAGTCACCAAGCGGGTGAGTGCAACAAGCAGATGGAACTTCTCCTCCATGATCACCTTTGTGATGAACCGGATCCCGAAAATTGATCAATATAGAATAAACGTATTGTAAAATAATTAATTCCTCTTCACTGGTTAAGAGGCGCCCTTTAACCTACGGACGGAAACCAAGGAACGTAGTGACTGTTTGCGGACGTAAGCGCGAGGGCATGATGTAGCGCTATCACGAGGGCTTTGCCCGAAGTCGCGCGAGTCATAGCCAGCAGCGCAATGGCACATCCTAAAAGAAGACAATCGCACACCCGCCAAGCGAAACGTCGTACCCATGACGTAGTGAAGGCTCCGACATTGGCAACATGTCCGAACTGCGGTGCACTTCACATTTACCACACTGTCTGCCCGTCCTGTGGCTATTACCGTGGCAAATTGGCAGTCGAGAAAGCAGAGGCTTAATCGAGGTGAGAAGTGAAAAGTGAAAGGTGAAAGGTGGTTGTCCCCCTTTTGCCTTTTCACCTTATTTTATTTAACGCGTGCGTGAGCACGTATGTGACCCGTGAGAGTCACTTGGGAAAATGTTTAATGTTTAATGTTAATGTGTAAAGAACATGTTTGACAACCATTCCAACAATGAGGGAGAACGTCGGCCTCGTCCGCGCTTTCATCGTGACGGAGAACAGCCGTCCCGTCCTCGTTTCCAGCGCGACGGAGACTATCAGTCCCGCCCGCGGTTTCAACGCGAAGGCGATGAGCAACGCCCTCGTTTTCATCATGACGGCGAGCGCCGTCCGAACCGTCCGTTCGGCAAACCTAAACGTAACGACGGACTCTATTCCGAGCGTAAACAACTGAACTATCGTCAGCAGCACGAGGATCCGACGAAGCCGATTCGTCTGAATAAATATCTGGCCAATGCCGGTATCTGTTCCCGTCGCGAAGCCGATGATTTTATTCAGGCCGGCGTAATCACCGTGAATGGCCAGGTAGTGGATAATCTGGGTGTGAAGGTGCTCCCGACCGATGAAGTGCGTTTTCATGACCAGCCTGTACGCCGCGAGCGCAAGGTGTATATTTTGCTTAATAAACCCAAGAACACGGTAACAACAACCGATGATCCGCAAGAGCGTCACACGGTGATTGATATCGTTCGCAATGCCTGTGCGGAGCGAATCTATCCGGTGGGTCGCCTGGACCGTAACACAACCGGCGTACTGTTGCTTACTAATGATGGTGATCTGGCCGCCAAACTGACCCATCCGAAATTTCATAAGAAAAAGATCTATGCCGTGACGCTGGATAAGGAGTTGGATGAAGTGGATGAGGCAATCATCCGTACCGGAGTGGTGCTGGATGATGAGCGAATCACTCCCGATGCACTGGAGTTTCCGAAAGGTGACCGCAAACATATCGGTCTGGAGATTCACTCGGGCCAGAATCGTGTAGTGCGCCGTATCTTTGAGAAAGTAGGATATAAGGTGGTTAACCTTGATCGCGTCTCTTTCGCCGGCCTGACGAAGAAGAACGTAGGCCGTGGCAAATGGCGTTTCCTGACGCCCAAAGAGGTCGCTTTCCTGCAAATGGGTAATTTTGACTAACCACACCGAAACTTACCACGCCGAAGGCGTAACAAAAAATCGTGCCCTCGTGGCTAAGAAAAAATCGTGCCCTTGTGGCTAAGAATTAGAAATTAGAAATTGAAGCGTAGCTTCCATTACATATTATTCGCCATCACGGTAGCGCTGTCGGTCGTTGCCGGCATAATGATGTTCCATGTGAATGTCAATGCCGACATGACGAAATACCTGCCGGATAACTCGCAGATGAAGCGGGGATTGGAGATCGTTACTTCCGAGTTCGGTTCTTCCGCCCAGATGTCCGGCGCGGATGTCCATGTGATGTTCGAAGGTGTTCGCCCAAAGGAGATTCCGGGAATACGGACGCTTCTGGAGGCTTATCCGGATGTGCAGGGCGTGACCTATCGCTATTCGTCCGACAGTACGCACACGGTCTTTGATCTCGATGTGCCGAAGTCGGTGGACCAGAAGGAGTTAGGCAAACAGATCAGCACCCGTTTTGGAGGAAACTGCGTAGTGGAGACCAGCCAGGACGGTGCGACACCGCCGATGTCGGTGATGATCTTTGCCGCCGTGCTGATCATGGTGGTGCTCTTCGTGATGGCGCAGAGTTGGTTTGAACCGATCGTCATTCTGGCAACGGCTCTGCTGGCAATCGTGCTGAATATGGGTACAAATGCCTTGCTGCCTTCGGTATCTATCACGACGAACTTCATCGGTTCGATCCTGCAGGCTGTCCTCTCGCTCGATTATTGTATCGTGCTGCTGAACCGTTATCGTCAGGAGCAGGATGAGCATACCGACCGCCGTACAGCTGTCATTGCAGCCAACAGGGCCGTTCGTAAGGCAGCACCGTCCATCCTCTCGTCGGCCCTCACAACCGTCGTAGGACTGCTGATGCTCTGTTTCATGCGATTGAAGATAGGTGCGGACATGGGTATTGTACTGGCTAAGGGTGTGGTCTGCTCGCTGATATGTACCTTTACGGCTATGCCGTCACTGATGCTCCTCTTCCGCCGGACGATCAACGCGACCGCGAAGAAAGCATATGTTCCTCCGACGGACGGGTTGGCGAGGTTTGTGGCACGGCATAAACTGCCGATGGCAGTGGGTGCCATCCTGCTATTCCTCGTCTCATGGTTCTTCGCCGGCCGCACAACGATCTTCTTCTCCGCAGAGGCTGAGTCGCAGATAGAGAAAATCTTCCCTGCGCCGAATCCGGTCGTACTCGTGTATGATACGCAGGATGAGGACTCGGTGTACGGCCTGGTGGACAGTCTGATGGCGCAGCCCGGTATCCAGTCGGTCATCAGTTATCCGACGTTGATGAGCCAACCGCTCACGCCGCAGGAGATGACGAGCCATGTGCGGAGCCTGATGATCAATTTCAAGGATATGATGCCGGAAGGAACGAATGTCCCCCCGGAGGCACTCAATGTGCTGACGCCCGAGATGGTTCAGATCGTCTATTACATGCGCACCAAAGACTCGACGGAGACGCAATATACCTTCCCGGATATAGCCCGCTTCCTGCATACCCATGTGGCATCCAATCCGCTTTTCTCGGCGTATCTGGATGATGAGATGAAGTCGCAGATAGCACTCCTGCAGTCCATGCTCGATGTCCCGCAAGCGAAAGAAACCTCTCCCCAGCCCTCCCCAGAAGGGAAGGGTGTGGCAAAGGAGTCTCCCAAAGATTCTCTTCCCCTCAGGGAGGAGGTAGAGGTAGGCTCCCTTCCCCGCGAGACCATCGCACCCCTAACCCCTAATCCTCTAACCTCTAATCCCTTAACTCCCGACACACTCGAGATCCCGCAGATAGAGATAGACCGCATAGCCGTCGTACCGTTCATCGAGCGTCTGAATGCAACGCAGACCTCCGCTATTACGGTGGAGATGCGCAAACTGACGGACACCATGGCGATACGTCTGCCTATGTCGGTCAACGAGATGTCTATCTTTATCGGTTCTACGCAGATACAGACGCGTCTGGTATATGGCTATGCCCCCGGACATGTGAAGAAGATGAGCCCGTTGCAGTACGTGCATCTGCTGGTCGATGACCTGTTCAAACGCCCCGGCTTGGCAGGAATGATCTCGGAAGAGCAGCGTACGCAGTTAGGTCAGCGGGCGCACTTGATGGATCTGGCGGATGAGAATGCATCGTTGACGCCTTCCGACCTGAATATTCTGCTTCGTGCGTTCGGTATCGATGGTTTCTCGGATGAGGAACTGATGGCGATTGCTTATCCGCCGAAGAAAGAAGAACCGGTGATTCCTGTTAGTTCACCGGAGGAGATCGTCAACTCGCTGGCGGTCATCCAGTCGGCGCTGCATAGTACCGACACCGCTCGCGCTATCGATGCAGAGACATATAACCGCTCGAGGAACATTGCGAATGAGACCAAGAAACATCATGGTCCTTCCCGCGCGGACCAGCAGGCGGAACTGTTTACCGAACTGGTCTTCGGCGGCAAGTCCTATACAGCTGATGAGATGGCCGTCAGACTGGCGCGTCTGATGAAATTGTCGGATGTCAAGTCCGAACCCGTCACACCGGCACAGATGTCGCTGTTGTACGATTATTACGGTTCTACCATCGGTCGTTGTGACACGCTTCGTATGGGTTTCGGACCGTTGCTGACCTATCTGTGCGACACGTTGGTATACGACCCGCGACTGGCGGAGATATTGCCGGATTCGATACAACTGAAGGCGAAGGATATCCATGCGCAGATAACCACCGGATTAGGCCAGTTGCGCAAGGAGAACTTCTCGCTGTTAGTCGTCCTGTCGTCCTTGCCGCCTGAGTCTCCCGAGACATACGAATTCGTGGATACGCTTACCGCACTCGCAGATGCCCGCATGCCGCACGAACACTATTATGTAGGTGAATCGGTGATGTACGCGGAGATGAGAGACGGGTTTGACCATGAGATGGAGGTCGTCACATGGCTGACTATCCTTTCTATCTTCCTTATCGTCGCTCTCACGTTCCGTTCGGTCATCGTGCCGACAATTCTGGTGCTGACGGTCATGACTGCCGTATATGTCAATGTAGTGGTGGCCGGAATCGTTTCCGGACAGATGCTATACCTCGCGTACCTCATTGTGCAAGCCATCCTTATGGGTGCCACCATCGATTATGGTATCCTCTTCGCGAACTACTACCGCGAGAGCCGCAAGACTATGTTACCGGTAGATGCTGTATGCGCGGCATACAGGGGGTCGATACGAACCATCCTCACTTCGGGACTGATCATGGTTATCGGTCCGGGGGCGATGGCGTTGGCTATAGATGATCTGATGATCAGTAATATCGTCGGATGTCTGGCTGTCGGTGCGTTTGTGGCCGTGGTGCTGACGCTTACCGTCCTGCCTGCCGTACTGATAGCACTCGACAAGTGGGTCGTGTACGGCAAACAAAACCGCTATACCGGCGAAGAAGAAAAGCTAATACCTAACAACTAACTGCTAACAACTTTTGATCAGCGATCAAAAATATGACACTGTCATCACGCCGCGAGACAAACTGCTGGCGATAGACTGGAAGGAACTATGGCGTTACCGTGATATGTTCGTTCTTTTCGTGCAGCGTAACTTCCGCACGGCCTACAAGCAGACCATCCTTGGTCCGCTGTGGTTCCTCATCACGCCGGTCCTCTCCGTAATCGTCTATGTGACGGTCTTCGGCGGGATCGCAAACATTCCTACGGATGGTGTGCCTCCGATCTTGTTTTACTTGCTCGGTATATCTGTCTGGGGCTATTTTGCCAGCTGTCTGAGTGCTACGTCCAACTCGTTTGTATCGAACGCGGACATCTTCGGCAAGGTCTATTTCCCGCGCATCATCATGCCGCTGGTAGCCGTCACGACCAACCTCTTGTCGTTTGCTATCCAGTTGGCGATCTTTACGGTGTTCTACATCTATTATGTAGCTACCGGAACGGAACTGGTCATTCATTGGCAGATCGTTCTTTTCCCTGTGCTCATCATCCTCTTGGCGCTGATGGCAGTGGGTTTCGGAATGATCTTCTCTTCCATGACCACCAAGTATCGCGACCTGCAGATCATGCTCAATAAAGTCATCTCGCTATGGGTGTATGTCACGCCGGTGATCTATCCGTTGAGTATGGTGACCAATCCCAAACTGCATCTGGCGATGAGTCTGAATCCCGTCACGCCGGTGATGGAAGCGATGAAGTTCTCGCTGCTCGGTGCCGGCCAGTTCTCATGGCTTTGGCTCGCGTACAGCGCAGGCTTCACCCTGTTGCTGCTCATCTTCGGATTGATGCTGTTTAATAAAGTACAAAAATCCTTCATGGATACCGTCTGAATACTGAATGCTGAATACTGAGAACTCCACATATTGGACGACAGAAATAAGCCCAACGACTTTTTCGAAGGGCTTGGGACTGCGTGAACTATGGCAGAAGAAGTACCTGATATGGCTCTTTATCAAGCGCGATATCACGGTGCAGTTCAAGCAGACCATTTTCGGAATGGGCTGGTATTTCATCTCGCCGCTTTTCACGATGTTTATGTATATCGTGGTTTTCGGTCGCGTGGCCGGTATTCCGACGGATGATATCCCGCAACCGGTATTCTATTTGTCGGGTATCTGTCTCTGGGAGTATTTCTCGGAATGTCTCACTGCGGTATCGGGTACTTTCCAGAAGAACGCTTCGCTGTATGGTAAAGTGTATTTCCCCCGACTGGTATCGCCGGTGTCGGTAGTCATCTCGAAGTTGTTCCGCTTCTCGTTGCAACTCGCTACGTTTGTCGCTGTTTATCTGTTCTATGTGATAAAAGGTGTGGACCTGCATCCGAACGCTTATCTGTTGCTCTTCCCGGTACTGCTGTTGTTGATCCAATGCTTAGCACTGGGTCTCGGACTGGTCATCTCGTCGCTAACCACCAAATATCGCGATTTGACCAATTTCTTCGGTGTCTTTGTCTCGCTCTGGATGTACGCTACGCCGATAGTCTATCCGCTCAGTTATGTCACGAATCCGACGCTGCATAAGATCATGTTGCTCAATCCCATGACGGCGATCATCGAGACCTTCAAATACGGCGCATACGGAGCCGGTCAGTTCTCCTGGACTGCCCTTGGTTACAGTGCCGTCTTTACGTTTGTGTTGCTCTTCATCGGTATCGCGATGTTCAACCGCAAGCAGAAGTTCTTCATTGATACGATATAACCAAAGGTTATAAGATATTAGCAGTTAGTAATTAGCCATTAGCCTACCATGAGAGATTTTCATAAAATAGATGTGTGGAAACGCAGTCATCAGTTGACTGTAGCAATATATAAGATAACGGAAACTTTCCCTAAGGATGAAATATTCGGTTTGACATCCCAAATTCGTAGAGCGATATCGTCAGTCCCTACTAATATCGCAGAAGGATGTGGGCGGAATAGTGATGCAGAATTATTTAATTTTCTTAATATCGCATCTGGCTCGGCTGCGGAAGTAGAATATCAAATAGTATTATCAAAGGAACTTGGCTATATTGCTGAACCTGTGGCAACTGAGTTGGCAAATGAGATTGCCGAAATTAGAAAAATGCTCGGCTCATATATGAGAAAACTAAAAGCTAACAACTAAAAGCTAACAACTAATAGCTAAATTTTTAAGCCATGCTAATAAAAATTTACTCCGCTGCTCCCGTCGGAATAGATGCCGTTCCGGTGACGATAGAGGTACATGCAGTGCCGGGGTTCGATTTTACGCTCGTCGGCTTGCCGGATAATGCCGTGAAAGAATCGCACGAACGTATCCTCGCGGCGCTGACGGTGAACAACCAGGAGACCCTTCACCGTGCTTATACCATCAATATGGCGCCGGCAGATATCAAGAAAGAAGGGGCTGCGTTCGATCTGCCGCTGGCTGTCGGCATGCTCGCCGGTGCGGAGAAACTGAAGACGAAAGAATTGGCACACTATATGATTGTGGGCGAATTGTCGCTGGACGGTTCGCTGCAGCCTATTCGCGGCGCACTGCCCATCGCGCTCTGTGCACGCAAAGCAGGTTTCAAAGGGCTCATCCTTCCTGTCGAGAACGCAGAGGAAGCAGCGGTGGTGGAGGGATTGGATGTGTATGGACTCAATGACCTGATGGAGGTGGTTCGTTTCCTGAACGGAGAACCCAAAGATGAACTCAATCCCGAGGATAAGTTTGAACCGGTGCATGTCAATACGCAGGCGCTGTTTGACGAACTGGCTTTTCCTTCTGATATGGATTTTGCAGACGTGCGCGGTCAGTTCAAAGTGCGGCGGGCGGTGGAGATTGCTGCCGCGGGAGGACATAATATGATCATGGTAGGACCTCCGGGTGCCGGTAAGTCGATGATCGCCAAGCGTATCCCTTCCATCCTGCCGCCACTCACACTCGAAGAGGCACTCGAGACCACAAAGATACATTCCATCGCCGGCCTGACCAATAAACGGCGTGGGGCGCGCGGATCGCTCATCGTACAGCGTCCTTTCCGTTCCCCTCATCATACGATCACCGATGTTGCCCTCGTGGGCGGAGGACAGAACCCGCATCCCGGAGAGATATCTCTGGCCCATAACGGCGTGCTCTTCCTCGATGAACTACCGGAATACAAACGCTCGGCATTGGAGGTGATGCGACAACCGCTCGAGGACAGAAAAATCACCGTGGCGCGTGCCAAGGACACCGTCGAATATCCGGCATCGTTCATGCTCGTAGCGGCGATGAACCCTTGTCCCTGCGGACATTACGGGGAGAATAACCCCGCCCATCCTTGTACGTGTACTCCTGCGCAAGTGCATCGGTATTTATCGAAGATAAGCGGACCGTTGCTCGACCGTATAGATATACAATGCGAGATCGAAGCGGTGCCTTACGAGCAACTGCGGGATACGCAACCCGGAGAATCATCCGCCGCCATCCGCGAACGGGTGCTTAAAGCACGCGCCATCCAGAACGAGCGGTTCAAGCACAGCCGCCTCGTGCATTGTAACGCAATGATGAATTCGAAGATGGTGCGCCAGTATTGCGCGCTGGATACAGACTGCGATAAACTCTTGGAGTTTACCATGACCAAACTCGGCCTCTCTGCGCGGGCTTACGACCGCATCTTGAAAGTAGCACGAACTATCGCCGACATAGAAGGTGCGCAGGATATTCAGAAAAATCACCTGCTGGAAGCCATCTCCTATCGCTCTCTTGACCGCTCCACGTGGGCGGGGTAGATTATAGAATCTGCGCAGCGTGATTTTGATTTCCTCTCCCCTCCCGGGGAGGAGGTCGAAGGTACAACAAAAATTGCAAATATGCAAGTTTTCGAGCGAAAAATATAGTATTAAATCAAAAACGCGGCGGTACGACCTTTCGGTCTAATGTTTATCGTCTATTAGTCGCTCGTGAGCAAGCTCCCAGCGCCTAATACCCGCTAATCATTTTGTCCGGCTTGATAGCCGTCCTACCGCCTTACAAAAATACGCTTCGCTCACAAAAATGTCCAAAAATTGCTTCGCAATGCGGGTGTAACAATCCCTACGTGCCGAATGGATTTTTGAAAGTGAAACGCAGTGCAACGCTTTTTTGTGAGTCATGGAATGACGTGTTTTTCGTAAGCAGCCGTCCAAAACACTATAAAATTTTATTTATGTTTATGGCTGGCACGCAGAATAGTTTAGTATGTAGCAGCTTGCGCTGCAGCGGATTAGACTATTATGAGGCGCTGGGAGCTCGCTCACAAGCGTGCATAAGAGGCAGATACGCTCAAGGCCGCGTCGGCCGGGATAATGAACTATTCTAAGTGACAGTGTTTATATAGGTTTATTTTCCTCTTTTGACGGCTGCGTGTTTTTGATTACATATAATTTCTATTTTCTCTCGCTCAAAAAATATTTTTACTATAATTTTCAAGATTTATTTGCATAATTCGATAGAAAAGTGTATCTTTGCAGCGAAAATTATTAACCCTTAAATTTACAAGATTATGAAAGATTTAAAAGGAACAAAGACCGAGAAAAACCTCATGGAGGCTTTCGCCGGAGAGTCAATGGCGCGTAACAAATACACCTTCTTTGCTTCGAAGGCGAAGAAAGACGGATACGTGCAGATCAGCAAGATTTTTGAAGAGACTGCTGCTAACGAGAAAGAGCATGCAGAGCTCTGGTATAAATATCTCAATGGAGGCAAGATCAGCGGTACGACGGATAACTTGGCGGATGCAGCTGCCGGTGAGAATGCCGAGTGGACCGACATGTATGCCCGTATGGCGAAAGAGGCGGAGGAAGAAGGATTTACGGAGATCGCCGCTAAGTTCGCGATGGTAGCTGCAATCGAGAAGCACCATGAAGAGCGCTATCGCAAACTGCTGAAAAATATCGAGGACAAGGTGGTCTTCTCCCGCGAAGGGGATTGTATCTGGCAGTGCTCCAACTGCGGTCATATCGTAGTCGGCAAAGCCGCTCCGGAAGAGTGCCCTGTCTGCCATCACGCCCAGGCCTATTTCCAACTCTTAGCGGAAAACTATTAACCGTTCACCCGTTCATCCGTTAACCCGTTCAACCGTTAACCCGTTCATCCGTTAACCCGTTAACCCGTTCATCCGTTCATCCGTTAACCCGTTCATCCATTAACCCGTTAACCCGTTAACCCGTTCAACTTTCAACATCATATGACTCCGAAACTAATTGATCTCGCCGAATACGAGCGAGTAGGCGAGGGCGCGAATGGCGCCAGTTATAATCATCGCCAGGATCCTAACATCATGCTCAAACTCTATTTCCGTAACTATGAAGCTGCGGAACTGGAGTTGGAACTGGCGCGTAAAGTGTATAACGCAGGTATCCCGACGCCCGAACCGGGTGACCTCGTGACGGACGGCAAACAGGTCGGTATCCGTTTCCGCCGTCTGGTGGATAAGAAGTCCTTCTCCCGCGCTTGCGGAGATAATCCCGAGAAGACCGAACTCTACGGACAGCAGTTCGCTCAGATGTGTCTCGCGCTGCATAACACCCATGTGGATACGACCCTTTTTGAGAACGTCAAGGATCGTCTGTATGCCATGCTGGAAGCCAACCCGGACTTCACGCCGGATCAGAAGCAGAAGATCCACGACTATATCGCTGCCGCACCGGATGCGGACACCGCTATCCACGGCGACCTCCAGTTCGGTAACGGTATCTTCATCCCTTCCGGTGAGAAATTCTTCATCGATCTGGGCGATTTCTGCTATGGTTTCCCGTTCTTCGATCTGGGCATGGTCTATCTCTGCTGCTGCCTTAATGACGAGGCATGGACGATGGAGGTGAACCATATGTCCAATGCTACCGCGCGCCGTTTCTGGGATGCCTTTGCGGATGCGTACTTCCATTCGCCGGAATGCCCGCTCATCCCTTATGGTTTCAAGGATAAGAACGGCAAACCGCTCTTCGGACCCGGAGCAGACCTGGAGCAAGTGGAAGATCTCGTGAAAATCTACGCCGGACTCAAGACCCTTATCGTCGAGCGCGACACCCATTGCCCCATGCCGCAGTTCCGAGCTATGCTCGAAGGAACGGTTTATTGATACGCGAAAAGGCGATTTTTCGTACAAAAAGCACTTTTTTCGTACTTTTCTTCCCATATATTTGGATATATGGGATTTTTTTTGTACCTTTGCCGCCCGAATAATTACCGCATAAATCGGAGACGAAAGAATGAAAGTAGTATTATTAGCCGGAGGGTTTGGTACCCGCATTAGCGAGGAGAGCCATTTGAAACCCAAACCAATGATTGAAATTGGCGGAAAGCCTATCTTGTGGCATATCATGAAATGGTACAGCCGCTTTGGTATCAATGAGTTTATCATTTGTGCTGGGTACAAGCAGGATGTTATCAAGGAATGGTTCGCCAATTATTTCATCCACTCGAGTGATGTGACGTTTGATTTTACCAATGGCAACGAAGTCATCGTCCATAGCCAGCACGCGGAGCCGTGGAAGGTGACGGTAGTCGATACCGGATTGAATACCATGACCGGCGGACGTGTCAAGCGCATCAAGGACTACGTCGGCAATGAGCCCTTTATGCTGACCTACGGAGATGCCGTGGGCGATATTGATATCGATGCGTTGCTGGCGTATCACAAGAAGAGCGGACGTATTGGTACCGTGTCGGTGTATAATTTCGGTCAGAACAAAGGTGTGCTGGAGGTACAGGACGGCGAAGTGAAAGCCTTCCGCGAAAAGTCCGATCTGGACGGAGACCTGATCAATATCGGTTTCATGGTCTTCGAGCCGCAGTTCTTCGATATGATTGATGGCGACGATACGATTCTGGAGCGTGACCCGATGGAGCGTCTGTTGGAGCAGAAACAACTCATGGCTTATACCCATCATGGCTTCTGGCAGTGCATGGATACCATGCGTGAAAAGGAGAAACTGGAGAAACTGATTGCGGACAAGAAAGCTCCTTGGATTTATTGGAAATAATAACCTGCAAATATATTCATTCTTATGAGTAAAAAAGAAGAGTTAAAACAGCAAATATTGGATCTCACGCGTGAGTATTACCGTGAGGTGCATGGTCAGAAGAAAGAGTTCAAACCCGGAGAGACGTTTGTTAACTATGGCGGACGTTATTTCGACGATCAGGAAGTCGTTAATCTCGTGGACTCGTCGTTGGATTTCTGGCTGACAGCCGGACCGTGGGCGCATAAGTTCGAGACACGTCTGGCGAAATGGCTGGGTGTCAAATACTGCGCCGTATGTAACTCCGGCAGTAGTGCCAACCTCTTGGCGTTCTTTACGCTGACATCCCCTAAACTGGGAGAGAGAGCGATCAAACGCGGCGATGAGGTGATTACGGTCGCTGCGGGCTTCCCGACAACCGTCAATCCGATCATCCAGTTCGGCGCTGTCCCGGTGTTCGTGGATGTGGCGCTGCCGGGCTTCGATATCGACGTGACGAAGTTGGAAGCGGCGTATAGCCCGAAAGTGAAAGCTGTCATGATCGCGCACTCGCTGGGCAATCCGTTTAATATCAAAGCCGTGAAGGCGTTCTGCGACAAGCATCACCTCTGGCTGATAGAGGATAACTGCGATTCCCTGGGCTCGGAATATACGATTGACGGCGTGACGAAGAAAACCGGCACATGGGGAGATCTCGGTACGAGCAGTTTCTATCCTCCTCATCATATGACGATGGGCGAAGGCGGAGCGGTCTATACCAATGATCCGTTGCTGGATAAGATCGTCCGTTCGTTCCGCGATTGGGGACGCGACTGCTGGTGCGTCGGCGGTGTGGATAACACCTGTAAGATGCGCTTCACCGGCCAGTTCGGCGAACTGCCGCAAGGATATGATCATAAATATGTCTATAGCCATTTCGGTTTCAATCTGAAGATCACCGACATGCAGGCGGCTATCGGCTGCGCGCAGTTGGAGAAACTGGATACGATTGTAGCGGCGCGTCGTAAGAACTGGACGAGACTGCATGAAGGGCTGAAGGATCTCCCGCAGTTGATTCTTCCGGAAGCGGAGACCAACAGCAATCCGTCGTGGTTCGGTTTCCTGGTCGCTGTGAAGGAAGATGCAGGCTTCACCCGTAATGACTTGACCGGTTTCCTGGAGAGCCGTAAGATCCAGACGCGTAACCTCTTTGCCGGCAACCTGATCAAGCATCCTGCTTTTGACGAACTGCGCAAGAGCGGCGAAGGCTATCGTGTGGTGGGTGAACTGAAGATGACCGATTTCGTGATGACGAACGGCTTCTGGATTGGCGTCTATCCCGGCATGACCGACGACATGCTTGATTGGATGATAACGAGTATTAGAGAATTTTGCGATGGCAAACATTGATATGTATAAAGATTTCTACCGAGGCAAGCGTGTCCTGGTGACAGGACAAACGGGCTTCAAAGGCTCGTGGCTTGCCATCTGGCTGCACGAGCTGGGAGCGGAAGTGATCGGCGTGGCGCTGGATCCGCAAACGGACAAAGATAACTTCGTGCTGTCCGGAATAGGCAAGAAGATCACAGCCGACCTGCGTGCAGACATCCGCGACGGAGAAGCGATGAAGCGTATCTTCCGCGAGTATCAACCGGAGATAGTGTTCCACTTGGCTGCGCAACCTCTGGTGCGTCTCAGTTATGACGAACCGGTGGAGACCTGGCAAGCGAACGTGATGGGCACCATCAACGTGATGGAGGCTTTCCGCCAGTGCCCGTCGGCGAAAGTGGCGGTGATGATCACTACCGACAAATGCTATGAGAACCGCGAGCAGAACCATGCCTATACGGAAGATGAACCGATGGGTGGTTATGATCCGTACAGCAGCAGCAAGGGTGCTTGCGAGATCGCTATCAGCAGCTGGCGCCGCTCCTTCATGAATCCGGCGGATTATGCTAAGCACGGCAAGTCTATTGCCTCAGTGCGCGCGGGAAATGTAATAGGTGGCGGCGATTGGGCAAAAGACCGTATCATCCCGGATTGCATCCGCGCTATTGAAGCCGGACAACCTATCGCTATCCGTAACCGTCATTCCGTACGTCCGTGGCAGCATGTACTGGAGCCGTTGAGCGGCTATATGCTCCTTGCGCAGAAGATGTGGGACAACCCCACAGCGTATTGCGAGGGATGGAACTTCGGCCCGAAGATGGATGCAGTGGTGCCGGTATGGGATGTGGCGACGATGTTGACGCGCGAATACGGAGAAGGCACACTCCTGGATCAGACCGAACCCAATGCTCCGCATGAGGCGAACCTGCTGATGCTGGATATCACCAAGGCGCAGACGCGTCTGGACTGGCAACCTCGTCTGACTACGGCTGAGGCTATCGCGCTCACTGCTGATTGGTACAAACGCTACCGGACGGAAGATGTGTATGCCCTGTGTGTGGAGGAGATAGAGAAATTTATAAAGAGATGACGATAGAGAAAACACCCATAGAAGGACTGCTGATCCTGCAGACTGAGAACCATGAAGATAATCGTGGCTCGTTCCAGAAATTGTTCAATCGTGACTTCTTCCTGGAGCATGGCTTGGCTACGGATTTCTGCGAGTTCTATTACTCGCTCAACCGCAAGGATGTAGTGCGCGGTATGCATTTCCAGACCCCTCCGGCTGACCATGTGAAGATGGTTTATGTCAGTCATGGCCGTATCATGGATGCGGTGGTGGATATCCGCAAAGGTTCCGCTACGTATGGCAAGTGCTTTACCATCGAGTTGGATGACAAACAGGGCAGATACCTGTATATCCCGAAGGGATTGGCGCATGGCTTCGTGTCCTTGGCCGATGAGACGATCGTCAATTATGCCCAGACCAGTTGTTACGACCGCGACCATGACTGCGGCGTGGACAGCATGTCGGTAGGCGTGGATTGGGGAGTGGCTGATCCTATCCGTTCGGGACGTGATCTGACTTTCCCGGCATTGGAAAACTTTGAATCACCGTTTTGAGTATGAATATATTGGTAACAGGCAGTAGCGGTTTCGTAGGTTCTCATCTGTGTGCACGTCTGAGACAAGAGCATAAGGTGTTCTATCTCGCTCGTCCGCATAACCCTGCACAGCAACCGGGAGCTGACGGAAACACGTTCTTCTTTGCGGATAATAACATCGGAGCCTTGACGCTTTTCCTTCGCCAGAATCAGATAGAGGGCATCATCCATTTGGCTTCCTTGTATCTGCAGACGCATCAGGAGAAAGATATCCCGAGTCTGATACAGTCCAATGTGTACTTGGGTACGGCGATATTGGAAGCGGCAAGCAAGGCGGGTGTCCAATGGTTTATCAACACCGGTACTATCTGGCAGAACTTCAATGCACCCGATGGCTCGGATCGCTATTGCCCGGTCAATCTGTATGCGGCTACCAAGCAGGCATTCATGGACCTGGCTAAGTTCTATTCCGAGACAACGGATATGAGGATTTGTACGCTTAAGCTGTGCGATACGTACGGTCCGAACGATACGCGTCGTAAGATTTATGCGTTGTTTGAGGAGAATGCGCGTACAGGCGAGTTGCTGCAGATGTCTGCCGGCGAACAGAAGATGGATATCCTGCATATCGATGATGTGGTGGAGGGTTTTGTCCATCTGGCTCAGATGATGCATGACGGAGAGAAACTGCAGGATGAGTATGTCCTCTCTTCCGGCAACCAACTGTCGTTGCGCGAGTTGGCAGCCAGATATGAGCAGGAGCATCATGTGCATTTGAATATAGAGTGGGGAGCCCGTCCTTACCGTCCGCGCGAGGTCATGACGCCCTACAAAGGCAACCTCCTCCCCGCCTGGCAACCGCAAAAAAGAGAGTAAAAAAAAGTTTATAAAGTTTAAAAGGTGTATTTGCCCTAAAGGGCGTTTAATGAACATTGACATAGTTAATCAAAAACACGGAATCAACAACGCTATCGCGTCTTACGTAATAGTTCCTTAATCTACTTGTGAGCAAGCTCCCAGATAGTTTAATGACCTATTCCGCTAAGCACCAACGGTAAATCATTGTTGCTTGATTCCTCACAAAAACGCACTATGTTTACAAAAAATCGGGTTCTACAAACCCTTTCAAAAACCCATGCGGTGTGTAGATATAAAAATGTTACGCCATGCATTGATGAGGTTTTTGATAGTGGAATGCAATGAAACGCTTTTTTGTGAGTGCAACGAATTTTTGTAAGCAGCTGACAGTGCACATGTGGGCAATGTCGAAGCAGAAATGACAATTAGGCTGTCTAGGAGTCTTGCTCACAAGCGCGAATTAATGGGGTCCCCGGCAAATTTTAATTTGTGGGGAGAATGCGTAGCGCAATACGTAGCACTCTATAAGAGCTGTGCTCGTAATCGTGCGAGTATTAGCGTAAGCAAAAGGCGCGTGGGCCGTAGGCATAGCGGACGTAAGCTGCGCGTTTTTGATTGACTAATTAACTAACAATACAACTGTAATGCCTGACAAAACAACGATACATATGGCTCCGGAACCTCGCAAAACGGAACTTGTTAATGCCACCTACGGCATTGTCGGTGCGATGATAGAAGTATATAAGAACCTCGGGGGTGGTTTGCCGGAGTATATCTACCAAGAGGCTCTCTTTACGGAGCTGCAAACCAACGGCTTTATGGTACACAAAGAGTTGGAGTATCATCCCATTTACAAGGGCAAACCTCTTAATGCCTATCTAAAAATGGATTTGGTGGTAGAGACGCCTATCGGCAATGTGATAGTGGAATGCAAGGCTTTGACGGCGCTTACCGAACGGGAGCATTATCAAACCTTTGGGTACCTGCGCGGAACGGGATGGCCTGTGGCGATACTTGTCAACTTTGGTGCCAGCCCACGTGCACAGATAGAGCGATTTTATAATGACAATAACACCATCGCGGTGTTTTAAACAGAAAGGAGATAAATCAAAAACCCATGCGGCGTGTGGATATTAAAAATGTACACTATGAATTGAAAAGTTTTTGATAGTGGAATGTAATGGAACGCTTTTTTGTGAGTGAAACGAGTTTTTGTAAGCAGCTGACAGTGCACATGATTGGGCAATGTCGAAGCAGAAATGACAATTAGGCTGTCTAGGAGTCTTGCTCATAAGCAGACTAAATGGCATTTACGCTCAAGGCCGCGTAGGCCAATAGCCATGCGGACGTAGGCTGCGCGTTTTTGATTTAAAAATAAACAGAAAAATATATAACAATGAGTACAGCGATTGAATTCAATCATGTAAGCAAGCAATACCGCCTCGGCCTGGTCTCAACCAAGACCTTGTCCCATGACATCCGCCGCTTCTGGATCACGAACGTCCTCGGCAAGGAGGACCCGTATCTCAAGATCGGCGAGACCAACGACCGTGCCTCCAAAGGCAACTCCGAGTACGTCTGGGCGCTGCGCGACATCGATTTCAAGGTCGAGCAAGGCGACGTCGTCGGCATCATCGGCAAGAACGGTGCCGGCAAATCTACACTTCTTAAACTACTCTCCAGAGTAACTGGACCTACTACAGGTACCATCAAAGCACGTGGCCGAATAGGTTCTCTCCTGGAGGTCGGCACAGGTTTCCATCCGGAACTGACGGGCCGCGAGAATATCTTCATGAACGGCGCTATCCTCGGCATGAGCCGTAGTGAGATTCAGGCCAAACTCGACGAGATTATCGACTTCTCCGGCTGCGAACGCTATATTGACACCCCGGTGAAACGCTATTCGAGTGGTATGACCGTCCGTCTGGGCTTCGCCGTGGCTGCTTTCCTCGAACCCGAGATTCTCGTTGTGGACGAAGTCCTTGCCGTCGGCGATGCCGAGTTCCAAAAGAAAGCCATCGGCAAGATGAAAGACGTCTCCACCGGCGAAGGCCGCACCGTCCTTTTTGTGAGTCATAATATGGCTTCTATCCGAAGCCTTTGTAAGACAGGTGTGGTGCTTGACAAAGGAAGTGTTGCTTATATGGGGAATGTATTTAATGCAGTTGATTTTTATTTGTCACAAAATGCTTTTGTGCAAACAGCGACGCATGTAGATATTGAGGAGTCTCAGCACGATAAGAATCGTAGTATGGATGCGAAGATTATTATGGCTGAGTTTGTGGATGATAAATCTGTCTTTGCATCCGATGAAGATATTCGCATTCGTGTCAAAGTGCAATCTAGAGTTAATATCAATGAATGCCGGGTAAATATTGGTATATACAATGCAGATGAGACGCCAATAGGGTCATATTCATCTGATGCATTCTTTAAACTTAAAGTTGGAGAACTTAAATTACTAGAATATACATTGCATCGTCCTAATCTTGCATTGGGCTCATACTCCCTAGCTTTCTCTGTGGGGATGGGAAATGCGCAAACAGGGGAAACCAATTTGGATGTGGTTCATCATGTGCTGACTTTCGATATAGATAGAATGTCTAAAGATGAAAAGAAGTTTTTCGTAAAGTGGGATAAGAGTTGGGGAACCATGCGTTTTGAAGCCTCGGTGAAAGAAATTGCGTAATTGCTTCAGAAAAAGGAAACATCCAGTCAGGTTGGACACCATATAAACACATTTAGTATATGCTTTTTTCGATACTAATACCAACATATAATAACGAGCAAACTATTGCAAAAGCAATTAATTCGGCATTAAATCAGAATTATGCAGATGAATATGAGATTATAGTCGTTAATAATGCATCTACAGATTCAACACTGCAGAAGATACAATCCTTTTCAGATTCCCGAGTGAAAGTATTTTCGAATGATCATACAGTACATATGTACGAGAATCATAATCTATGCATTCAGCATGCCCAAGGGGATTATGTAATCTTTTGCCATGCGGATGACGAATTATGCCCAAGTTCGTTAACCATATTATCGGAGGAGTTAAAAAAAAGATATTTTCCTTCAAAATGTATGATGTGGGGGTATAGTATGATTCGCGATTTTTCTCGGCACAAGAATGATTTTAAAATCAATCAAATGTTTAGTGGTGAGATTGCAAAGCGTGTATTTGTACAAGGTGGTTTAACTCCTTCGGGCACATGCTTTTCTCGGGAGGCTATGGTTTTGATAGGTGGATTTCCAATTGTGAGAGATACATATGATATAGACTGGATTTTTGAAACAATTGCTGCTTTTAATGGATGGGAATTTGAGATGATTGACCGTTTATTATATAGAAGAGAATATGCCTCTACATATACGGATGATCTTGCTCCTGAAATTCGTCAAAAACAGGTTAAAATAGCAGCAAACTCCATTTACTCTCATTTAAATTCCAAGCAGCAATATGAATTAAAATGCATGTGGTGGGAAGGAATAGCAGGCAACTTTGACCATATATTTGCAACGTCGCCTCCTACCAAAGAAGAACGGTTGGAAGCGTTAATGCAACGATATAAAAACGCTCCTTGGAAAGTATGGAAACTCCTCAAGTGGGTTCTTGTAAAGTACGAAATTTGGAAGTAAAGATTCGAATTGTTCCGCAAACTCCTAACCGGTAGACCAATACAACTATAAATGAAATTGAACAAATAACATGGATAATCCATTTAAAGAATATATTGAGACAGTACAAGAATTAGTCGCTTTGGAAGAAAAAAGCGAGCTTGCCTCGTATATATCAGAATCTAATATTGAAGCGGTTTTTGTCAGGTATGACAACTGGAATGGAGGAACAGAGTTCTATGATATAGCGATTAGTGTTCCAATCAAGGTGTTCGCGAGGATTAGATCAAAAATATCTGACGAGGAACAAACTATACGTAATGCTTTTAATGACGCAATGCATGGTGCAAATGATTCCGTAAGGCTTAATGAAGTGAAGATTGTTCCGAGTAAATCAGCATCTGTCTCAAATATATCAATCACAGATGACGAGTCTATGTGGAAATATAATTATTATCGATTATTCATTAGCCATCTCACGAAAGATAAAATAAGGGCGTCATATATTAAAGAAATTTTATTGCGATATGGAATAGATTGTTTTGTGGCCCATGAAGATATTTCTCCATCGAAAGAATGGCAGACAGTTATCGAAAATGCTTTATCTTCCACGGATGCACTCTGTGCTATTTTATCTCCAAATTTTATCAAGAGCCAATGGTGCGATCAAGAAGTAGGGTTCGCTTTAGGACGTCGTAAACTGGTTATACCAATCAGCTGCGGCGTAATTCCCTATGGCTTTATTGGGAAGTGGCAGGCAATTAAATCTGATGGCAAATCAAGGAATCAAGTTGCAAATGATGTGTTTAAGGCTATATGTACCAATGAGATTACGCGAAGCGGATATCTTGAGAAGCTGTTAAACCTAATAGTGGGCGCAAAATCGAAAGATGAAGCTTTGCAATTCTTAAACGTTTTTAAAGATATTAATGAAGTTGAAAAAAGATATGTAGATATCCTATATTCCCATTATGCAGATAATCACATATTAATGGAAAATGAATGCGTGAAAATAGCAAATCCCATATTTGAGCAGAATGGTCTTGAGACAATCAAGAAGAAGTCGCCCATAGAAACTCCAGTACCTCAAAATATAGATTTACCATTCTAAACATAATGACTGAAACAAATTTAATAGAGTTTTTTTGTCAACCAATGAATTTCGTGCAAGGGATTATTTTATTAACTCTATCTATAGGGTTATATTGGTTAATTGCATATTTTAGAAAATCAGGAAGCAATACTGCCGACAAGAAGGATAAGCGTGGGATTTCTTATGAGGGCAAAAAAGGCGAGAATATAGCAGATGAAGAAGATCAGGTTTCTCAAACGCAAAAAGAAAGGTTAATAAAAATCTTATATATTGCAGAAAAGATTAACCAAGCGCAAAACAAATATTTTCTATACTTGTACGATCTTTCAAACAGAACGAGGTTAGATAAGTTAGTAGAAGATATCAATGAACTATTAACTGATTTATATCACGAGCAAAGATTAGCAAATATTTTTCTACCAGATGAACAGCAAAAGATGATGGATGAATTAGTTACAAATGCTAGTGGTATCGTGGTCGAGTTGTCAACAAACTCTTCAAATGCTGGTAATTGTATATCTGCCTTTAATCATTTTATGGATTATGCCAATATTCATAAAGAAGAGCAAAGCACATATTGGGAACATTCTAAAAAATGTATGGGGCAAATTGAAGAAATGAAAAAGAAAAAACTGATGTTTAAGGAAGAATATCAGCAATCAATACAGAAATATGCAAGTTGGTTAGGTGAGTACATTAGACAGAATATAAAAGTAATGGAGTGAAGTCATAGTGGCGTGGGTTGTGATTGTCGGACTAAACTCTAATAGTCTAATACTACATTTCTTTTCTAAGATGTGAAATAAAGAAAAGTTTAGCAATACCATGGTTGAAATATGTTATTTCTTTATACAAAGTTTTCGTTCTCTACATGAAATAGGAATCAGTCTGGATGCGCATTATTTGTATTCAATCGATAAGGAGAAAAGAGAGATAATGATAAGACCGAATCCTACTTATGTGAAAGGGTTCTGGTCTGAAGGTATATCATCTATTTCTGCTATTGTCGGGAATAACGGAGCAGGAAAAACATCTGCCTTACTATATATGATTCAAGCATTAGAGGAAGGAAATGGAGAGGATGAAGTGATGGCAATTATCATATATAGGCAGAATGGAGTATTATATGCTTATATGCCGGAGAGTTATAGTTATGGCTATAGTTTAATATGTGATATCTCAGAACCAATTCATTTGGTAAAACAAAGGCCAAGATTGAATATATTTTATTATTCGTCATATTTCCGACCATATCAAAATTGGTTCGAACCGGGCGAAGGAGAATTTAGCGGTGTATATAATGCATCTGATACATGGCGATTGATAAAAGACTATCAAGATTATGCTAATATAGATACGATGCATCGGACAGAATCTGTCGGCGAGCATATGGACGCCCTACATATTCAAGACAACAACAGAATAGTGCAGCTAATTTGTGACAGGGAGTTGCGTGAACTTCTGCCAAAGAATACAATCCCACAATATATTATCATTAGTCCGAATATGTCAGGTTACGACCGACTGAACTACGAGCGAAGAAAAAAGGATCCTCGGGGGGACGGGATTTCTTTACCTTTATTCGAATCGTCAGAGGAGAAAGGCCTGGCTGATATAGTAACTGCGAGTTTGTGCAGTATCGGAGTTGAGCACGCAATGTTATCTGACTATGTCCAAAATATTCTTGATAAATGGGCAGACTTATTCAAAGAAAAAAAGAATGTGCAAACAGCATTGGCAGAATTAGCGGATGAGTTTATTGAAGTGCATGAGCATATTCAAGAGTTGCAGGAGGTTGTTCTTTTTTTGAAAGATACATGCGAGAAAGGTGATGATATCGATGTGTTGTATATCGATTCCAATAAGCCGGACAGTTACGAATGTATTAATAAACTGAAGGAATATTTCTCGATGCGCTCCTTTGTTGTGGCGCATTATTTTGATTTGTATTTTTCTCATGTCCCTTATTCTACTTCTCGATTGAGTTCTGGAGAATATGACATGCTCAAATTTTTCTCTCGGTTATATGATGCAGTCTGCATACAGCCGAGTCGCTTTGACAATCTGACCAGCCCGCAATTATTATTGATTGATGAGGCAGAGAATAGCTATCATCCAGAATGGCAAAGAAAGTTTGTAAGTCTGTTAGTGAAGTTCACGCAAGCACTTTATGGCAGAACCGGAAATCATAGAGCATTTCAGATTATATTGACCACCCATTCCCCTATTCTATTGTCGGATATTCCCCGAATGTTTGTCAATTATCTCGAAAAAGATGAAGAAACAGGACTAGTGTCAGTATCAAGTCGACAACCAGAGACCTTTGGCACGAATGTTTTTGAATTGTATAAGCATGCGTTCTTTATGGATAAAGGGCTGATTGGGGAGTTTGCTCAAGATAAAATAAGGGGTGTCCAATATGCGATAGAGCATCGCACTCTTTCCAGAGATGAAATCTTGCAAACGATAGAGTTAATAGGAGATAAAGCGATAAAAATTTATTTTTATTCGTTATTGGAAAGAGATGGCGAGGAAGAAATGCTGTCATATTATGAGCATAAAGTATTAGAACTAAAGGATAATATACATGCAGCAGATAAATAAAAATAGTGGGCGATTGGGTTTTGACGGACAGTTTCGGAAATGGGAAACAATAGAAGATGAATTCAAAACGAGATTCCTATCTGGAATAATAACCGAGTTACAAACTATGCAGCAATCTTCAGACCCGAAATTTCACGGATTGTTGCGATGGTGTATTGATAATACTGTAGATTGGATTGTAGCTAAGCCACTTGCATTGAAAACGGCGAAAGAAACAGCTGATAGATTGGGATATACGGAGTTGCTAAAAGGAGATAAGATATTCCGCGACCAATTAAAAAATGCATACGGATATGACCATGATAAATTGTTGTTTTTAGCAAATTGGTTAAATGTGAAGACTTGTCCGTATTGCAATATGCATTACACGCTTTATGCAGAGGACTATATAAAGAAAAGAACGATTCATAAAATGGCGAAATTCCAGTTTGACCATTTCTATAGCAAAGCAGAATATCCGATGTTTGGCATGTCGATGTATAACTTGATTCCATCGTGTGCATCTTGTAATCAAGGCAAATCGAAAGGTGAACTCAGTTTGGATTTTCATCCATATTATACGGATATAGGAAGGAATTTTAAATTTGAGGTAAAGAATCCAATACCGCTTTTGATTGGGAAAGATGAAGATGATTTGGATGTCCATTTAATGCCCATAAATGGGGCGAATCTGACTGACTTTAAGAATAAATTCCATATAGAAGGATTATACCAGCGTCATAAAGATGTGGCACGAGAGGTGTTTGCTAGAGCATATGTTGATGCATATTATGGTAATTGGATGAACTTTGCTTTTCTGGAAGATCAAAAATTAGCAGAAAGGATAAGTAAAGGATTTTATTATAGCGAGGATGAAATTGAATTGCGCCCTATGACTAAATTCCAACAAGACCTGTGGAAACAGGCGAAAGGAATAATTGGGTAATTGTTGGGTGTGAAGAGTAACGAAGGACTGAACATATCATCCAAAGAGTTATCTCCTGAAGGGCGTAAACAACTGTGTGCCACGTTAGGGCTAAATATGCTTGCTTATCGAGTGCAAGCAAATTGGTTATTTGCGCGCCTTCAAGAGAAACAAGAAACAAATCAGGATTTACTATTTCGAATAACCATCATCAGTATGGATTTGTGTGCGTCTATTCGTGCATGTCTGCGATATGAGAACTCTTATGAGCGAAGGTATCATATCAAGTATATGATAGTTAATCTATACGAAGCATACAGCGCATTTTATAATGAGGCTTCGGATAGAAAATCGTATATAGCCAAATGGGAAAGTAGAAATCCTTCCATAAAGGATGATGAAGTGTATGTAGCATTATGCAAAGAGTTAGAAGGATTGAGAGTACAATTACATGATGATATCAAAGATTCGCGTAATAGTTTTGCGCATTATGATGACGATCCTATAGAGACTGCAAAATTCATACTCGGCATAGATAGCGAAGAAAAACCAACGAGATGGAGTTGCGATTTGCTTAAGGTTTTTCATATGATGAAGAAGGTGTGTGAAACGCGACATAAATTCGTTATTGATGCGTCGGTACAGTCTATCTCGTTAGAGACAATTATAGTGGGATTGGTTCGTAAACAGTTGAGAAGCAATAAGGATTTGATAGAATGTGTAATGGAGGTGTCGGGGACAGCAGAGAAAGATTTGCGAGAAGACATTTGCTCGTTTGAGTTTATCAAAAAGTATGGCGATAATAGTCAAGAGATAGTTTTGCTACTCATGAGAATCAATGTCTTGATTCAAATCATGCGTGCTGATTTGGCATCGGCAGTAAAGGCTTGTATTTATTCGGATTCAGATATGGAATGTGTGATGCAAATCCGTAGATTAGTTATCATCCGGCAGGAAGGAATTGGACATTTGCAAGATTTGTGGAGTCAGATGCCGGAAACGCTTATTGATAAGGAGGATAATGCGCATATAGAAGCGATAAAGAATGAGATTCTAAACGGAGAACGGAACAAATTGCTTCACTATCGTTACAGGAGTAGCGATTATATAAAGTTCTGCTATGCATATTGCTCTAATAGTCTTAATATGATTAATGGATTGATTGATGTGCCACCATTGCTGAATGAGTTAACTGCTCTGGAACAAAGCCTGACACGAAAATTGCTGAGAGTTAGAGACGAAAATCTCCATAATTAGAGCTATTAATAGGTGAAAAAATACTTGTTTTGATTACAAAATAAAGAAAAAAAACATTTTTGTGTCCATATACTTGTGTATATGGATTATTTTTTGTAATTTTGTACGCTAAATTGTGATATAAAATCAAATGAAAACCAACCAACCATTATTTTCGGTACTGATTGCCAATTATAATAATGGCAAATATCTGATGGATGCGGTAGAGAGTGTCCGTCAGCAGACGTATGCGAACTGGGAGATTGTTCTGGTGGATGATGCATCTACGGATAACTCCAAAGAATTATACAAGGAGTTAGAAAAAGACGAACGTATCCATATCTATCGCAATGATAAGAATATGGGCTGCGGCTATACGAAGCGTCGATGTGCTGAGTTGGCAAAAGGAGACTTGTGTGGTTTTTTAGATCCGGATGATGTGTTATTACCAAATGCGATAGGGGATAGTGTGAGGAATCTGGAAGCACATCCGGATTGTGTGCTGAGTTTTTCAAGGTTCTATACTTGTGATGAGAAATTGAACAAGACGGGTGAGTGCCGATTATTAGAACTGAATGGCAAGAGTTATTTCGAGAATCGTGATTATTGTCCCGAGCACTTCGTCGCATTCCGTAAAGAGGCGTATGATAAATCGGGGGGAATAGATGCAACTCTGAAAGCTGGAGTAGACCAAGATTTGTATTTTCGGTTGGAAGAGGTAGGCGAGGCAGTGGTCCTTAATAAATTCACGTATCTGTATCGACAGAACACGAATGCATTGACATCGAATCCATATTGGTGCTATTATTGGAATACAATTGTGCGGCATAATACTTGTCAACGTCGCGGCTTGCCGGATAAGGACTATGCGTATGCGGACTTCTTGCAGATAGTGACAGAGAATGAAAAATATGCACAAGAACAAGTAGTGAAGATGCAACAATCCAAAGCCTACCGCCTAGGTAAATTGTTGCTCAAACCATTTGGATGGATGAAGAGAAAGAAATGATAAATTATTAAAACAAATTTGAATCATGGCATCTAAAACTTACACCTTGAATTTTATTGGTTATAAATGGGAGAAAGATTTGCCTAATGAGACAGGTATCTATCTCACGTATACAGTAAAATACAATGAAAACGAACAAAAGTATTATCTAGATAAACTAGTTTATATTGGGGAATCTGAGGATATAAAAGAGCGCCAGGCTGAACATTTTGCAGATGGAGACTATCCTCGGGGTACGAAATTAGCATATGCATATGCTTTGTTATCAGGTGATGAGAATCATCGTAAACGATGTGAAGCTGCTTTGATATTCAAAGTAAAACCCGAATGGAATACAGCAAACAAACAGTCATTCAACTATGAATCAACTACTGTAGATTCAGTTGGAGAGCACTTTGGCATCCCCGAAGAATTCATCGTGAGTAGATTGATTTAGAAAAGCATAGAAGGCATATCAACTTGGTAAAGCGTTGTTGCGGTTGAGAAGGAAATAGTTATGTTTGAATCTATAGTCATAAAATATAATAAACACTATCATACTCTCGGTAATATAATCGAGTGCTTGTTGTTTTATGACGACGTGAATCTTATTGTCGACAAAATAGAGGATTTGCCATCCTTGTGGGCAAAAATTGGAATAGATGGATTAATCCGACTTAAAAACTATGGACTACATCTATTTATGTCGACAAGCACAATTGGATGTGGAGATGTAACAGGGAATGGAGAAGATGTATACTATTTTCATTTATGTGAAGAAAGTATGCGACATCGTATTTGCGAAAAAGCGGTTAAGGAATTTTATGAGACAGAGACATTAGATTCGAAAAAACAAAAAATCGTGCAACTCTATCATGATGCATCCGAGGATTTCTCATACCCAGAACGTGCGAGAGAGGCAATGCATGATGATATATACCAGCATTTCGTACATAAAGAAATACTTCAAGCTCAACTAAAGGAGATAAACTCACCGCTTTCTATGTTTGATCCGCATAATAAGTATGAGTTTAAAAAAGTATCTAATGGCTTTGTCTTTAACACTACATTGTTGACCGGAGAGTTAGAAGAACAAGCACGTAGGGAAGGCTATGTAGATATGCAATTCAGACATGCTACATTTTTGATTAAGCTTACTGAAATGTATGGAGTAATGGATTTTGCTGCAGAAAAAGATAGTGCTCTGTGTGTTACACCTGCTGAGTCTATTATTGTTTCATGTAAGCAAAAGGATATACTACAGAGATATTCAGAAGAGCATACTCAAATAGAGAATTTCGAGAAATTAGAGGTGTCTTCGTTTGCGAGCATAGCAGAGGTTGTGGATTCAGGAGAAAAGTCCATTGATGAAATATGCGAATTGCTTGATTGTGCACAAGAATTTAAGGATTGGAAAAGAAGTTTGTCCAATGAAAGTGATTTCTTGGTAGAATATCAAAAAGCACTGCAATCTAATTTGCCGTGGGTGCAGAGATTACCTATTAAATGGACTCGTCTAATACTCACATCCGGAATAGGCCTTATTCCTCTAGTAGGAAGTGTATTAGGCCCTGTTGCAAGCGGACTGGATACCTTCTTGATTGACAAGTGGCAAGCAGGTGGTTGGAAACCGGCACAGTTTGTAAATGGTGAACTGAAGCGGTTTGTGAGCGAAATGAAAAAGGATGAGACACGATAATCGAAAATGGAAAAACTAAAACAATACAATATATTTGTCAAATTTTTAATAGTTTAATATTATGGAAGAACTAGATGAAAAAATGTATGATGGTGACTACGATGTGAATGAGGATGACGTTAATGTTACCGAATACAACATATCTGTAGCGCCTAATGATTTTAACATTAAGACAATTTTTGACTTTATAGAGCATGGTGTTGTTAAAATCCCAGCATTTCAAAGGAATTATGTCTGGGATATTAAACACGCATCAAAATTAATAGAGTCTCTACTCATTGGCGTACCCATTCCGCAAGTATTCTTGTATGAAGAGAAGAAGAATAGTTTTTTAGTAATAGATGGACAGCAACGCTTGATGACTATTTATTATTTTATGAAAAAGCGTTTCCCTCGTAAGGATAAGCGTGTGGAATTGAGACAAATATTTGATCAGAAACATACAATACCGGATGAAATTCTTCATGATAATCAATATTTTAGTGACTTTAACTTAGTGCTTCCTGAAAATTTACCAGATAAAAAAAACAGGTTTAACAAGAAAAATTATGCCACATTAAATGACGAAGATAGAATATCCTTTGAACTAAAGACGCTAAGAAATATTATAGTCAAGCAAGCAGTAGTTGAAGAGGATGACTCTGTGGTATTTGAGATATTTAATCGTCTTAATTCCGGAGGCGTCAACTTAAAACCGCAAGAGATACGCACTAGTTTATTTCATTCGGCTTTCTATGATATGCTTTATCGCATAAACCTAATAGAACAATGGAGGTACTTGCTGACGAATGAGACACCAAATATTAATATGAAAGATGTCGAAATCTTACTTCGGGGATTTGCTATGTTAGTTCTTCATGGGGAGTATAAACCAAGCATGAATAAATTTTTAAATGTATTCTCTAGAAAAGCACAGAGTTTTAAAGAAGGGGATATTGCGTTTTACGAAGGTTTATTTGTCCGGTTTTGTGAAATGATGTCGGCATTAGAAGACAATTCGATATTTTTAACAAACAAGAATCGATTTAATATATCTGTTTACGAGGCGGTGTTCACTGCGTTATGCGAAGAGGCATATATTGCTAAAGACGTGTCTCTTATTAAGGAGACAACCATAGAAAAGATTAAAGCACTTAAAGAGGATCCTGCATTTTTAAACGCTTCCTTGCAAAGCACAGCTAGCTCTAATAATGTAACGATTCGTATTAAGAAGGCGAAAGAAATGTTATGAGTACGGCGGTAGATAACATATGGCAAGAGTATGTGTCTGTGCGCGACCTTTTAACCGAATTGAAAGAAGTTTCTGCATTGAGCGATTACACAAATACTATGCGTAAGGTAATAATTTTATCTTGCGGTAGTTATTTTGAGCATGAAATGACAGAAATGTTGAAGGGTTATGTGTTAGAAGCAAGTAATGGTAATGAACTTATTGCATCATTTCTTGAAAAACAAGCTATACAGCAGCGGTATCATACCCTATTTGATTGGGGTAAGCAAGACGAACCGGGTCAACCAAGTACGTCCGCGAAAAAATTCTGGAAACTATTTGGGAATGATTTTTGCACGAATGTGGAGATAATAATCAAAGAGAAGCCAGATGTTAAAGAATCGCAAGAGGCATTTCTGGAATTAGGACATTTGCGTAATATATTAGTACATAGCAATTTCGCTGACTATATTTATGCAGATAAGACACCGGAAGAGATTTTTTCGTTATATCAGAAAGCAAGTAAGTTTATTCCTTTTATTAAGGAAAAGTTAAACGAGCAATAGCAGGACAATAATCAAGAGCGGAGTATGGAGGAAAGATGATGTCGAGATTTGGGCAAAGAATGGGGAGCAGATATTGAATTAATAATACAAAAATTATATATGGGAGCAATATTACATAAACTTATTTCAATACACGGGATTGGCAAATTCTGTAAGTATGATTTAGTAAAACCAGGATGGAATGGAATCTTTTCGGATTGTAATGCAATCTATGCAGACAACGGCAGTGGGAAGACGACATTTACGCAGATTTTAAAATCGCTGAGTAAAGAGTCTGACATCAAAACTTTGCAGAAAAGGAAATCCTTTGATTATAGTGAAGATGTTTTGATTGACATGTTGGCATCAAATGGTAGTTCATTTAGAACACTCCGCTTTAATGGCCGTAAATGGAATCAATATCTGTGCGATATCATTGCATTTGATTCTTATTTTGTGGAAGATAATGTTTATGTAATAGATTTAGAGGATGCTGGTGCTGTTA
>CAMHOY010000015.1 GCA_946186915.1 uncultured Bacteroidales bacterium
TCACTCACTCACTCACTCACTCACTCACTCACTCACTCACTCACTCACTCACTCATTGCCATCTAAACCTTACAATTTGCAGAAAAATGAAGATTTTTTGCATTTTCTTTAGAAAATATTTGCGTATGTCAAAAAAAAGTAGTACCTTTGCACGCTTTTTCAGCGCGTGCACGGACATACATACGCACAAACACATGCATATAGTTCGAAAGAACGCGTATGAAAGCATATGGAAACATTTATTAACAAAATCATTAAACAAACAACAAAATGCCTACAATTCAACAATTAGTTAGAAAAGGAAGAGCAGAACTGGAGGACAAGTCGAAGAGCCCGGCTCTTGACAGCTGTCCGCAACGTCGTGGCGTTTGTGTACGTGTGTACACCACCACCCCGAAGAAACCTAACTCCGCGATGCGTAAGGTTGCTCGTGTGCGCCTCACCAACTCGAAGGAAGTCAATGCTTACATCCCGGGAGAGGGACACAACTTGCAAGAGCACAGTATCGTAATGGTACGTGGCGGCCGTGTAAAAGACCTGCCGGGTGTTCGTTATCACATCGTTCGTGGTACGCTCGATACCGCCGGTGTAGCTAACCGCCTCCAACGCCGCTCCAAATACGGAGCTAAGCGTCCGAAAGCTAAAAAGTAATCCGAATTCTGAAAACTGAATTCTTCCGAAAACTAACTAAATGTTCCATATTTGGGACGAAACAATGGGTTGAGGGTTGAGTAAGCGGCCACGAGCCGGAATTTCCGGAGGTCAGTGAACCTTGGCTACTGAAGAAACATTACAACCACAAAAAATTATTTAAGACAATGAGAAAAGCAAAACCGCAAAAACGAGTTATCCTTCCGGATCCAGTGTACGGAGAGGTAATGGTGGCAAAGTTCGTTAACCACCTCATGCTCGATGGTAAGAAAAACACCGCATATGGTGTGTTCTACAGCGCTCTGGGCGTAGTAGAGAACAAAATGAAGGGTGAGGAGAAAGCTGCTCTGGATATCTGGAAACAGGCTCTCGATAACATCACCCCGCTCGTAGAGGTTAAATCGAAACGTATCGGTGGTGCAACTTTCCAGGTTCCGACCGAGATCCGTGCTGACCGCAAGGAGAGTATAGCAATGAAGAACATGATCCAGTTCGCACGCAAGCGCGGCGGTCACTCGATGGCTGAGAAACTTGCTGCAGAGATCATGGACGCGTTCAACAACCAGGGTGGTGCCTTCAAACGTAAAGAGGATATGCACCGCATGGCTGAGGCTAACCGCGCATTCGCACACTTCCGTTTCTAAAACTAGTCAACTAGTCTGCTAGTCAACTAGTCGGCTGGAGAAACACAAAAAAGATTGATAAAACAATGGCAAAACATGATTTGAAATTAAACCGTAACATCGGTATTATGGCCCACATCGATGCGGGTAAGACGACTACGTCCGAGCGTATCCTGTTCTATACGGGTCTGACTCACAAAATCGGTGAGGTACACGATGGTGCGGCTACCATGGACTGGATGGTTCAGGAGCAAGAGCGTGGTATCACCATCACTTCTGCAGCTACAACGACCTTCTGGAACTATGCAGGTAACAAATACAAGATCAACCTGATAGACACTCCGGGGCACGTGGACTTTACTGTAGAGGTGGAGCGTTCACTCCGTATCCTCGACGGTGCCGTGATGGCACTGTGCTCGGTAGGTGGTGTGCAACCGCAGTCTGAGACCGTTTGGCGTCAGGCAGACAAGTACAACGTACCGCGTCTGTGCTACGTGAACAAGATGGACCGTTCCGGTGCTAACTTCTTCGACGTAGTACGTCAGATCAAAGAGGTGCTCGGCGCTACGCCGTGTCCTATCCAGATTCCTATCGGCGCTGAGGAGACCTTCAAGGGTGTCGTTGACCTCGTGAAGATGAAAGCCATCCTCTGGCACGATGAGACCATGGGTGCTGAATATGTAGAGGAAGAGATTCCTGCTAACCTCGTAGCTGAGGCTGAGGAGTGGCGCGACAAGATGCTGGAGACAGTATCCGAGTTCGATGACACCCTCATGGAGAAATACTTCGACGATCCTTCAACTATCACTGAGGATGAGATCCGCGTAGCTATCCGCAAGGGAACCCTCGCAATGAAGATCTTCCCGGTAATCTGCGGTTCGTCCTTCAAGAACAAAGGTGTACAGACGATGCTTGACGCTGTCTGCGCATACCTGCCGTCTCCGCTGGATACTCCGGTGATCAAAGGTACCAACCCGAATACCGATGCAGAAGAGGTTCGTCATCCGGATGATGCAGACCCGCTCTGCGCACTCGCATTCAAGATCGCTACCGATCCGTATGTAGGCCGTCTGTGCTACTTCCGTGTGTACTCTGGTCACCTGGATGCAGGTTCGTACGTTTACAACCCCCGTTCGGGCAAGAAAGAGCGTATCAGCCGTATCTTCCAGATGCACTCTAACCACCAGAACCCTGTTGAGACCATCCTCGCCGGTGATATCGGTGCGGGTGTAGGTTTCAAGGATATCCGTACGGGTGATACCCTGTGCGATGAGAACAAGCCTATCGTACTCGAGTCGATCGAGTTCCCGGCACCGGTGATCGGTATCTCTGTAGAACCGAAGAGCCAGGCTGACCTCGACAAACTCGGCGTAGGTCTCGCTAAACTCGCAGAGGAGGATCCGACCTTCACCGTCAAGACCGACGAGCAGACAGGTCAGACCGTGATTTCTGGTATGGGTGAGCTTCACCTCGAGATCATCATCGACCGTCTGAAACGTGAGTTCAAGGTAGAGTGTAACCAGGGTCGTCCGCAGGTTGCTTACCGCGAGGCTATCTCTGCTCCGGTAGAGTTGCGCGAGGTGTACAAGAAGCAATCCGGTGGTCGTGGTAAATTCGCTGATATCATCGTGCGCGTAGAACCGGCTGATGCTGACTTCCCCGGTGGTCTTCAGTTCGAAGACGTCGTTAAGGGCGGTAACGTGCCTAAAGAGTATATCCCGTCGGTTCAGAAGGGCTTCGAGGTGGCTATGAAGAACGGTGTACTGGCTGGTTATCCGTTGGATAGCCTCAAGGTAACGCTGCTCGATGGTAGCTTCCACCCGGTTGACTCCGACCAGCTGTCCTTCGAGATCGCTGCACAGATGGCGTTCAAAGAGGCTTGCGCAAAAGCTAAACCGCAGTTGATGGAGCCGATCATGAAGATCGAAGTGGTTACTCCAGAGGAGTCCATGGGTGATGTCATCGGTGACCTCAACAAACGTCGTGGCCAGGTAGAAGGTATGGATACCAGTCGTACCGGTGCACGTATTGTGAAGGCTAAGGTGCCTCTGGCAGAGATGTTCGGTTATGTAACCGCTCTGCGTACCATCACCTCCGGTCGTGCTACGAGCTCCATGGAGTTCAGCCACTACGAGGCGGTTTCCTCGTCTATCGCTAAAGCTGTCCTTACTGAGGTCGGCGGTCGCGTAGATCTGGTATAAAAGATGTGAGGACGCGTGTGCGCAAGCGTGCGCACATACGTTCCTTATATAAATATATTAATTAACCCTGCGGGGCGTGGGTCATCTAAGCAAATGACTCTTTAGGTTATCTGCGCTCTGCGAATTAACAAAACAATTAAAAAATAATTATCTGTTATGAGTCAAAAAATTCGTATCAAACTGAAGTCTTTCGACCACAACTTGGTGGATAAGTCTGCAGAGAAGATCGTAAAGACCGTAAAGGCTACCGGTGCCGTAGTAAGTGGTCCTATTCCACTGCCGACGCACAAACGTATCTTCACGGTTAACCGCTCTACCTTCGTCAACAAGAAGAGCCGCGAGCAATTCGAGTTGGCAAGCTACAAGCGACTGATCGACATCTACAACTCCAACAACAAGACCGTTGAGGCACTGATGAAATTAGAGCTCGCATCGGGTGTTGAGGTAGAAATCAAAGTTTGATGATCGCCGAAGTGTTTCCATAGGAGAGTCGTAATCACGGGATCACGTAATTACGTAATTCTGAAAAAAGAAAACCCTATGGCGAGAACACAGGCAAAAGTAAATTAATCTATTTTAAAAAAAACTAAAGCAACAATGCCAGGTTTATTAGGAAAAAAGATCGGAATGACTTCCGTCTTTGGTGCCGACGGCAAAAACATCCCGTGCACCGTTATCGAGGCAGGTCCTTGCGTAGTGACTCAGCTGAAGACCGTTGAGAAAGATGGTTACAAGGCAGCTCAGGTTGGCTTTATGCACAAGAGCGAGAAGCACACGAACAAGGCCGAAGCAGGCCACTTTAAGGCCGCAGGCGTAGAGCCCATGCGCCACTTAGCAGAGTTCGAGTTCGACGGAGAACTTGCTCTGGGTCAAACAATCACAGCTGCTGACCTCTTCGAGGAGGGCATGTACGTTGACGTAATCGGAACCAGCAAGGGCCACGGTTTCCAGGGTGTCGTTAAACGTCATGGCTTCGGCGGTGTAGGCCAGTCTACGCACGGTCAGGACGACCGTCTGCGCGCTCCCGGTTCGGTAGGCGCATGTGCATACCCGAGCCGTATCTTCCCGGGTACCCGCATGGCGGGTCAGATGGGTGGCGACCGCGTAACGGTGCAGAACCTTGTCGTACTGAAAGTGATCCCCGAGTACAACTTGATCATGGTCAAGGGTAGTGTACCGGGCGCAAAAAACTCTATCGTCATCATTAACAAGTAATTAGTTATGGAACTTAGTATTTTGAATCAAGCCGGTAAAGAGACCGGAAAGAAGATCGCTCTGAATGACGCTATCTTCGCAATCGAGCCTAACGACCATGCTATCTACTTGGACGTTAAGCAGTTCTTGGCAGCACAACGCCAAGGCACAGCCAAAGCAAAACAGCGTAGTGAGAATGCTCACTCGACCCGCAAACTCGGTCGCCAGAAAGGCGGCGGTGGCGCTCGTCCGGGTGATCTGAAGTCTCCGGTTCGTGTTGGTGGTGGTACCATCTTTGGTCCCGTACCCCGTGACTACGACTTCAAGCTGAACAAGAAAGTAAAACAGCTCGCTCGCAAGTCCGCTCTTTCGCTTCGCGCAAAACAGAATGAATTGCTCGTATTGGACGCGCTCAACTTCGACGCACCGAAGACCAAAGCTATGGTAGAGGTTCTCAATAACCTCAAAGTAGAGGGTAAGAAAGTGCTCTTCGTAGTAGCTGACGCTAACCTCAACGCTCGCAAGTCCGCCGCTAATATCCAGCGTGTGAACGTAGTGAACGTCAACGAGCTCAACACCTACACAATCATGAACTCGAACGTAGTCGTTCTGACCGAGGCATCGGCCGCTGCAATCGAGGCAACTTTAAACGCATAAGGAGGTAGAATTATGGCAATTATTATCAAACCAATCGTCACTGAGAAGATGACCGCCGCCGGCGAGAAGCTGAACCGTTACGGTTTCGTTGTAGCTCGCAATGCCAACAAAGTTGAGATCAAGAAAGCGGTAGAAGAAATGTACAACGTTCAGGTTACGGATGTGAATACGTTGATCCGTGCTCCGAAAGTAAAACAGCGCTGGACCAAGTCCGGTCTGCTCAAAGGTGCACAGCAGGCGTATAAGAAAGCCATCGTAACGCTGGCCGAAGGTGAAACAATTGATTTTTATAGCAATATCTAAAAGATGGCAGTACGTAAATTAAAGCCCACAACACCAGGGCAAAGACACAAAGTTATAGGTGCGTTCGAGACAATTACCGCGAGCGCTCCTGAGAAATCGCTTGTGTTTGGTAAGACGAAAACCGGTGGTCGCAACAACGTCGGTAAAATGACGATGCGCTACATCGGTGGTGGTCACAAACAGAAGTATCGTGTAATTGACTTCAAGCGCAATAAAGATGGTGTTCCCGCAGTTGTAAAGACTATCGAGTACGATCCGAACCGTTCGGCTCGCATCGCTCTGTTGTTCTATGCTGACGGTGAGAAGCGCTACATCCTTGCCCCGAATGGACTGCAAGTAGGACAAACTGTAATGTCTGGAGAAAACGCCGCTCCTGAGGTAGGTAACGCCCTTCCGATGTCGGTAATTCCTCTGGGAACGCTCATTCACAACATCGAGCTCCGCCCGGGTCAGGGTGCGTCCATGGTACGCTCCGCCGGTACGTTCGCTCAGTTGTCGAGCCGTGAGGACAAGTATGCTATCATCAAGTTGCCTTCTGGCGAACTCCGCAAGGTGCTTGCTGCTTGCAAGGCTACCGTTGGTGTAGTAGGTAACTCCGACCACGCTCTGGAGAAGAGCGGTAAGGCCGGCCGCAGCCGCTGGCTCGGTCGCCGTCCGCGTAACCGTGGTGTCGTAATGAACCCTGTAGATCACCCAATGGGTGGTGGTGAAGGCCGTCAGTCCGGTGGCCATCCGCGTAGCCGTAAGGGTCTGCTCGCTAAGGGATACAAGACACGTCACCCGAAGAACCAGAGCAACCAGTACATTATAGAAAGACGGAAAAAATAACCTATTAAAGTCAAATTAACATTATGAGTCGTTCATTGAAAAAAGGACCGTTTATCAACGTTAAGTTGGAGAACAAGGTGCTCGCTATGAATGAGGCGAACAAGAAAGAAGTCGTTAAGACTTGGTCTCGTGCATCTATGATCTCCCCTGACTTTGTAGGTCACACAATTGCAGTTCACAATGGTAACAAGTTTATCCCTGTGTACATCACGGAGAACATGGTAGGTCACAAACTCGGCGAGTTCGCTCCGACACGTACCTTCCGCGGTCACTCGGGTAACAACAAGAAATAAACCATTGCAATCTATTAACATTTAAATAAATCCAGATTAAAATGGGAGCAAGAAAACATAATAGCGCTGAGGCAATGAAAGCCGCTCGCAAAGAGCAGTATTTTGCTAAAGCAAATGGTATTCCTACCAGCCCGCGTAAGATGCGTCTCGTGGCAGACATGGTACGCGGTATGGAAGTGAACCGTGCCCTCGGTGCGCTGCATTTCTCTACTCGTGAGGCAAGCCGCGCACTTGAGAAACTCCTCAAATCAGCAATCGCTAACTGGGAGACTAAAACCGGTAAGAAGGCTGAAGAGGAAACTCTCTATGTAACGAAAATCATGGTTGACGGCGGTATGTCGATCAAGCGTATGCTGCCCGCTCCTCAGGGCCGTGCTTACCGCATCCGCAAACGTTCCAACCACGTTACAATATTTGTAGATACTAAGAATACTAACCCTGAAGAAAAGTAATTTGAACTATGGGACAGAAAATTAATCCTATTGCTAACCGTCTCGGCATTGTCCGCGGTTGGGACTCCAACTGGTTTGGAGGCAAGAATTACGGAGATACGCTGCTTGAGGATAGCAAGATTCGCGAGTACCTCAACGCTCGTCTCGCAGAGGCTAGTATTTCCCGTATCGTTATCGAAAGAACTCTGAAACTTGTGACTGTTACTATCTGCACCGCTCGCCCCGGTTACATCATCGGAAAAGGTGGAGAAGAGGTTGACAAATTGAAGAAGGAACTCCAGAAAATTACCCATCAGGATGTGCAAATCAACATCTTCGAGGTAAAACGTCCCGAATTGGACGCTACCATCGTAGCAAACAAGATTGCACGCCAGTTGGAGGGTAAGATCGCTTACCGCCGTGCCGTGAAGATGGCTATCCAGAGCACCATGCGTATGGGCGCCGAGGGTATCAAAATTCAGGTATCTGGCCGTTTGAACGGCGCCGAGATGGCTCGTAAGGAGATGTACAAAGAGGGTCGTACCCCGCTGCATACGCTCCGCGCAGACATCGACTACTGCCACGTAGGTGCTATCACCAAAGTGGGTGTCATCGGCGTAAAGGTATGGATCTGCCGTGGAGAAGTGTATGGCAAGAAGGACCTGGCTCCTAACTTCTCGCAAAAGCAGGAAGGTGGTCGTCCCGGCATGGATCGCCGTGACAACCGTGGAGACCGCAAGGGCTTCCGCCGCAACAAAAAACAATAATGTTTAACCGATTTGTAGATTAGAACTATGTTACAACCTAAGAAAACAAAATTCCGCCGTTGCCAAAAAGGCCGCATCAAGGGCTTCGCTCATCGCGGTCAGGAACTGGCATTCGGTTCGTTCGGTATCAAGAGTCTTGGTACTGTATGGTTGACCGGTCGTCAAATCGAGGCAGCCCGTATCGCAGTAACCCGTTATATGCAACGTCAAGGTCAGGTATGGATCCGAGTATTCCCGGACAAACCAATCACCAAGAAACCGTTGGATGTACGTATGGGTAAAGGTAAAGGTGCTCCCGAAGGATTCGTTGTTCCATTGGAGCCCGGTCGTATCATCTTCGAGGTAGAAGGCGTAAGCTACGATGTAGCTAAAGAGGCACTCCGTCTCGCTGCACAGAAACTGCCCGTGACCACTAAATTTGTCGTAAGACGTGATTACGACGCAACACAAAATGCTTAATTTGGATTATGAAAACAGCTGAAATCAAAGAATTAACGACTGCTGAACTCCAGGAGCGTCTGGCAGCAGAGAAAGAGGCGCTGGTCCGTCTCAAGTTAAATCACAGCATTTCTCCGCTCGACAATCCGTTGCAGATTAAGGATGCGCGTCGTAATATCGCTCGCCTTGCAACTGAATTACGTGCAAGAGAAATTAACAAGTAAAAAACGACAATTGAAATGGAAAGAAATCTTAGAAAAGAGCGCGTGGGCGTAGTAGTTTCCAATAAAATGGAGAAGACCATCGTGGTCGCTGTTCGTTGGAAAGAGAAACACCCCATCTATGGCAAGTTTGTCAATAAAACTCGCAAGTTCCATGTTCATGACGAGAAAAATGAAGCAGGTATCGGAGATACCGTACGCATCATGGAAACCCGTCCGCTGAGCAAGACCGTGCGTTGGCGTTTAACTCAAATTATCGAAAGGGCTAAGTAATTATGGTACAGCAAGAATCTCGTCTCACAGTTTGTGACAACAGCGGTGCTAAACAAGCACTCGTGATCCGCGTTCTTGGTGGTACCAAGAAGCGCTACGCCTCCCTCGGCGACACTATCGTGGTAGCTGTCAAAGGCGTTATCCCTTCGTCCGAAATCAAAGATGGTACGGTTAGCCGTGCTATCGTGGTACGCACGAAGAAAGAGGTACGCCGCGCTGACGGATCGTACATCCGCTTTGATGACAACGCATGCGTGTTGATCACCAACGCCGGTGAACTCCGCGGTAGCCGTATCTTTGGCCCCGTAGCTCGTGAGCTGCGTCAAACGAACATGAAAATTATTTCTCTGGCACCTGAAGTGCTCTAATCATCTAAACAATTACAAAAATGGCAAAACTTCATATCAAAAAGGGTGACACCGTTTATGTAAACGCAGGTGCTTCGAAGGGTCAGACCGGCCGTGTGCTGGAAGTGATCGTTGACGAGCAACGCGCTATCGTAGAAGGCGTTAACATGGTATCCAAAAGTACCAAACCCAACGCAAAAAATCCGCAAGGCGGAATCGTTAAACAGGAAGCTCCTATCCATATCTCCAACCTCAACCCTGTTGAGAACGGCAAACCGGTACGTGTAGGCCGCGTGAAGAAGGATGGAAAGCTCGTTCGTGTATCTAAAAAATCTGGTAAGGAGATCTAAGTATGAATACAGCAAGTTTGAAGCAAGATTATCAGGAGCGCATCGTGCCTATCCTGATGAAGGAGTTCAACTACACTACAGTAATGCAGTGCCCGAAACTCCAGAAGATCGTCCTCAATCAGGGTCTGGGCGAGGCTGTAGCTGACAAGAAGATCATCGAGGTTGCTCTCCAGGAGATGACTGCTATCGCTGGTCAGAAAGCCGTAGCTACCGTTTCGAAGAAAGATATCGCTAACTTCAAGGTTCGTAAACAAATGCCGATCGGTGTATGTGTTACCCTCCGCGGCCAGCAGATGTATGAGTTCCTCGAGCGTCTCGTTCGTGTAGCTCTCCCCCGTATCCGCGACTTCAAAGGTATCAACAACAAGATGGACGGCCGTGGTAACTATACCTTGGGTATCACCGAGCAAATCATCTTCCCTGAAATTAACATTGATAACATCACCAAACTGCTGGGTATGAACATCACGTTCGTTACTACAGCTAAAACCGATGAGGAGGGCTTCGCACTCCTGCGTGAGTTTGGTTTACCGTTTAAAAAGTAATTCAGACTATGGCAAAAGAATCAATGAAAGCCCGCGAGGTAAAACGCGCTAAATTGGTTGCTAAATACGCAGCTAAACGTGCACAACTCCTCAAGGATGGTGACTATGTAGGGCTCCAAGCCCTCCCGAAAAACGCATCGCCCGTTCGTCTGCACAACCGTTGCAAAGTGACCGGTCGTCCGAAAGGATACATGCGCGCATTCGGCCTCAGCCGTATTCAGTTCCGTGAGATGGCTTCCAAAGGCCTCATTCCGGGAGTAAAGAAAGCGAGCTGGTAAAAAAGAAGTTTAGAGTTTAGGATTTAGAGTTTAGAGAAGTTCGAAATATCGAAATATCGACATCTCGAAATATCGAAAGACTCAAATCCTAAGCGCTAACAAAGTTAACATTATTAAATATTGTCCCGACAGGCGGGATTAATTTAACAACAAAAAACAAATGACAGATCCTATTGCAGATTACCTCACTCGATTGAGGAATGCTATCAAAGCCGGCCACCGCGTGGTAGAAGTTCCGGCTTCGAATCTGAAGAAGGAGATCACTCGCATCTTGTTCGAGAAGGGGTATATCCTCTCCTACAAGTTCGTTGAGGATGGTCCTCAGGGCACTATCAAGATTGCCCTCAAGTATGATCCGGTTAACAAAGTTAACGCGATCAAGTGTTTGAAACGTGTATCCACTCCGGGTTTGCGTAAGTACGTTGGTTACCGTGATATGCCGCGTGTATTGAACGGTCTCGGTATCGCTATCCTTTCGACCTCGAAAGGCGTGATGACCAACAAAGAGGCTCTTGGCCAGCAGCTCGGTGGTGAAGTGTTGTGCTATGTTTATTAATAAGGAGGAACAGCTATGTCAAGAATTGGAAAACTTCCTATCGCAATTCCTGCCGGCGTAACGGTAACCGTTAGCCCGGAGAATGTAGTGACCGTAAAAGGTCCGAAAGGTGAGCTCAGCCAGGCTGTTGATCCCCTGATTAGTGTAAACGTAGAAGGCGCTGTGTGCCATGTAACCCGTCCGAACGACGAGAAAGAGGCACGCGCTAAACATGGTTTGTATCGCGCACTTATTCATAACATGGTCGTTGGTTGCAGCGAGGGTTACAAGAAGACTCTTGAACTCGTCGGTGTAGGTTACCGCGTAGAGTTGGCTCAGCCGCAAGTGCTGAACTTCTCCCTCGGTTACACCCACCCCATCTATCTCGGCTTGCCGAAAGAGGTGAAAGTGGAGACCAAATCGGAGCGTAACGCGAACCCGCTCGTAATGCTCGAGTCTTGCGACAAGCAGCTTCTTGGCCAGATTTGTGCTAAGATCCGCTCGTTCCGCAAACCGGAGCCGTACAAAGGCAAGGGTATTAAGTTCCAAGGTGAAATCGTTCGTCGTAAGGCTGGTAAGTCGGCTGGTAAATAATTAGAAAGGAAACACAATTATGATTAAGAAAATCGCACGTCGCCTTAAAATCAAGGCATCTATCCGCACCAAGGTGTCGGGTACAGCAGAGCGTCCTCGTCTGACTGTTTTCCGTTCTAACAGCCAGATTTATGCTCAGGTAATTGATGACCTCGCAGGAAAAACTCTTGCAAGCGCATCATCCCTCGCTATCAAAGACAAACTCACCAAGACCGAGAAAGCTGCTGAGGTAGGTAAACTCATCGCTGCAGCTGCTCAAAAGGCCGGTGTCAACGAAGTAGTATTTGACCGTAACGGTTACCTGTATCACGGTCGCGTTAAAGCCCTCGCTGACGCAGCTCGCGAGGCTGGCCTCAAATTCTAATAACTGACGATATTATGCAAAGAGTTAAATCAACACAAGACCTCGAGCTCAAGGAGCGTCTGGTCGCAGTCAACCGCGTAACGAAAGTTACCAAAGGTGGACGTACCTTCACTTTCGCAGCTATCGTAGTTGTTGGAAATGAAGACGGAATTGTAGGTTACGGTTTGGGTAAGGCAGGTGAAGTGGCTGCTGCTATGCAGAAAGCTACCGAGGCTGCAAAGAAAAACCTTATCCAGGTACCTGTTCTGAAGGGTACTATCCCTCACGAGCAGTATGCTAAGTTCGGTGGTAGCCGCGTTTACATCCAGCCTGCAACGCACGGTACCGGAGTAAAAGCCGGTGGTGCTATGCGTGCTGTACTGGAGTCCGCTGGTGTACACGACGTCTTGGCTAAGTCCAAAGGTTCGTCCAACCCCCACAACCTCGTGAAAGCTACTATCCAAGCGCTCGCTGAACTGCGTGACGCTCGTACCGTAGCTGCTAACCGTGGCGTAAGCCTCTCTACAGTGTTTAACGGATAAATTCTTCTACAACTATGGCAAAGATTAAAATTCAACAAGTACGTAGTACGATTAAGTGCCCGAAGGTGCAGAAGGAGACCATGCAAGCCCTTGGCCTGCGTAAAATGAACGCTGTCGTAGAGCACGAAGCTACTCCGGCCATTCTCGGAATGGTAGAGAAGGTAAAGCACCTTGTTAAAGTTATTGACTAATCCTAAAAACGAATTATCATTATGGAATTGAATAATCTTACCCCTGCTGCCGGTTCGGTAAAGACCGCTAAGCGTGTCGGACGTGGCGCAGGTTCGGGCCTCGGAGGTACATCTACCCGCGGTCACAAGGGTGCTAAATCCCGTTCCGGTTACAGCAAGAAAATCGGTTTCGAAGGTGGTCAAATGCCTATGCAGCGTCGTCTGCCGAAGTTCGGTTTTAAGAATATCAACCGCGTAGAGTACAAAGCAATCAATCTCGCTACTCTCCAGGCACTCGCTGAGGCGAAGAAACTGGAGAAAATCGGCTTGATTGAACTCCACGAGGCCGGTTTCATCTCCAAGACCCAACTCGTTAAGATCCTGGGTAATGGTGAACTGAAAGCTAAACTGACCGTACAGGCAAACGCTTTCTCCAAGAAAGCAGAAGAGGCAATCCTCGCTGCCGGTGGCACTATCGAGAAAATTTAAAAACGTAGTTTATGAAGGCTTGTGCTAGCCGAGTGAATGCTTGCTTTTGCAACTCGGCGATGCCAAGGCTCCATAGCAAAACAAAGTTTTGATATGAAATTTATCGAGATTATTAAAAATATCTGGAAGATCGAAGACCTTCGCGGACGTCTGCTGACCACGCTTTTGTTCGTGCTCATCTATCGTTTCGGTTCGTTCGTCGTTCTTCCGGGTATCGACCCCACAGCATTGACTGCACTGCATAGCCAGACAGCCGGTGGTCTGATGGCGTTGTTGGATATGTTCTCCGGTGGAGCCTTCTCCAACGCCTCGATCTTCGCGCTCGGTATTATGCCTTACATCTCTGCTTCTATCGTAATCCAGCTGCTCTCTATCGCAGTGCCTTACTTCCAGAAGATGCAGAAAGAGGGTGAGTCCGGCCGTCAGAAGATGAACCAGATCACGCGTTATCTGACTGTCGCTATCCTGCTCTTCCAAGGTCCGAGTTATCTCGTTAACCTCTCCGTGCAGATGGCGCAGGCAGGTCAACCGCTGGCTATCGGGTTCAACTGGTTCACTATCTCATCTACTATCCTCCTCTGTGCGGGCTCTATGTTCGTCATGTGGTTGGGTGAGCGCATCACCGATCGTGGCGTAGGAAACGGTATTTCCTTCATCATCTTGATTGGTATCATCGCGCGTCTCCCGGGTGCTTTCATACAGGAGTTCTCCAGCCGACTCAATGAGAACGGCGGCGGTGGTCTGATGGTGTTCGTTGCTGAAATCGTGATTCTTCTCCTCGTGTTTGCTTTTGCAATCATGTTGGTGCAGGGTACACGCCGTATTCCGGTGCAGTACGCAAAACGTATCCAGGGTAACAAGCAGTATGGCGGCGTACGTCAATATATCCCTCTTAAGGTGAATGCTGCTAACGTAATGCCGATCATCTTCGCACAAGCTATCATGTTTATCCCTATCGCTATCGTAGGTTTCAGGGCTTCCGAGTCCAATGCCTTCGTTCAAGCTTTCATGGATAACAACGGCTTCTGGTATAACTTTGTGTTCGCACTGCTGATCATCGCCTTCACCTATTTCTACACCGCGATTATCATCAATCCTGTTCAGATGGCAGAGAACCTGAAACTGAACAACGGATTCATTCCGGGTGTAAAACCGGGTAAGAAGACGGCTGAATATATTGATACCATCATGAGCCGCATCACCCTGCCGGGTTCGATCCTGCTGGCTCTCATCGCTGTCCTTCCGGCGTTCGCGCGCCTCTTCGGGGTAACGATGGGCTTTGCGCAGTTCTTCGGCGGAACATCGCTCCTCATTATGGTAGGTGTTATATTGGATACTTTGCAGCAGATCGAGAGTCACCTCCTCATGCGTCACTACGACGGATTCTTCGAGTCCGGCATGCGCATCAAAGGTCGCTCCGGTGCTATGGCTTACTAATTCGTTAAATAGATGATTTTCCTCAAAACTGACGAAGAAGTAGAGCTCATGCGGGCAAGTAACATCCTGCTTGGTAAGACCTATGCCGAAGTGGCAAAGGCTATCAAGCCGGGTGTTACAACCGCCCAACTGGATAAAATAGCTTATGAGTTCATCATGGATAATGGAGGCCGCCCCGCTTGTCTGGGATACGAAGGTTACCCCGCGACGCTCTGTACATCGGTTAACGAAGTGGTGGTACATGGTATTCCGTCCGATAAGGTTGTGCTCCGCGAAGGAGATATCATCTCTGTGGACTCCTCCATCGAACTCAACGGTTGGCACTCCGATAGCGCCTATACCTTCCCGGTTGGCGAGGTGAGCCCCGAAGTGATGCAACTCCTTCGGACGACCAAGCAGGCACTCTATCTGGGTATAGAACAGGCCGTTACGGGACACCGCCTCGGAGACATATCATTCGCCATTCAGAACCACTGCGAGCGCGCAGGCTACGGCGTAGTACGCGAGTTCGTGGGGCATGGTATCGGACGTGAGATGCATGAGGAACCCGAGGTCTGTAACTATGGCAGACGTGGAAACGGCATTGTCCTCAAATCCGGTATGACGCTGGCGATCGAACCGATGATAACACTCGGACGTCGCAACGTCCTTATCGAAGACGACGGCTGGACCGCACGAACCATTGACCGCAAACCCGCCGCACATTATGAATTATCCGTGTGCGTGCGTAACGGCAAAGCAGATGTCCTGTCCACGTTCGATTTTATCCGAGAAGTTTTGGGAGACAGATTTGTCTAATAAAGAAAATCATCTAATAACAACTGGTAAAACCATTAAGCTTATGGCAAAACAAGACAGCATCGAAGTAGACGGAACGGTAACAGAGGCATTGTCCAACGCAATGTTCCGCGTGCAACTCGAAAATGGACCGCTCATCATCGCGCATATCTCCGGCAAGATGCGTATGCATTACATTAAGATTCTCGCCGGAGACCGTGTGAAGGTAGAGATGAGCCCCTATGACCTGACGAAAGGACGTATCTCCTTCCGCTACAAGTAAATTAACTAAATTTAAACACTTTTACTAATTATGAAGGTAAGAGCATCTATCAAGAAGCGCAATGCAGACTGCAAAATTGTACGTCGCAAAGGGCACTTGTATGTAATCAACAAGAAGGATCCGAAAATGAAGATGCGTCAAGGATAAGCGCAATCTTTAATTCGAATCAACCACTTCAACAAACAATTATTTTTTAACAAATTTATCCTTAGTATTAAATTATGGCTATAAGAATTGTCGGTGTAGATATACCGCAAAACAAATGTGGCGAAGTCAGTCTGACTTATATCTACGGAATAGGTCGTTCAAGCGCAAAGAAAATTCTCGCTGAAGCAGGCATTGACCCAAGCATCAAAGTAGAGAATTGGACGGATGACCAAGCAGCTAAAGTCCGTGAGATCATCGGTGCTAAATTCAAAGTAGAAGGTGATCTTCGTTCGGAAACACAATTGAACATCAAACGTTTGATGGATATCGGTTGTTACCGTGGAGTTCGTCATCGTATCGGTCTTCCCGTTCGTGGACAGAGCACCAAGAACAACGCCCGCACGCGCAAGGGACGTAAGAAAACTGTTGCAAATAAGAAGAAAGCAACTAAGTAATCACGCAGTTGCTTTAATCGTGCCCCTTGGGGCTAAGACGAAGGCAACGAATTGTAACAACTTTTATAAAATTCATCAAGTATTATGGCAAAGAAAGCTATTGCAGCTAAGAAGCGCGTAGTGAAGATCGATGGCGTTGGCCAACTTCATGTGATGTCTTCTTTCAATAATGTAATCGTTACGGTTGCTAACGGTGATGGCCAAGTAATCAGTTGGTCTTCAGCTGGTAAACAAGGCTTCCGTGGCAGCAAGAAAAATACTCCGTACGCAGCACAAATGGCAGCAGCTGACTGCTGCAAGGTCGCATTCGACCTCGGTCTGCGTAAAGTTAAAGCATACGTTAAGGGTCCCGGACAAGGACGTGAGTCGGCTATCCGCGCTTGCGTCGCAGCAGGTATTGAGGTAACAGAGATTGTTGACGTTACCCCCATGCCGCACAACGGTTGCCGTCCTCCGAAACGTCGTCGTGTATAATGTTTAACCATTTAACGTAAATTTTAACAACTATGGCAAGATATATTGGCCCAAAATCTCGCATCGCACGCCGTTTCGGTGAGGCTATTTTCGGCGAGGATAAGGTGCTTGCAAAACGTCCGTATGCACCCGGACAACACGGCGTTAACCGTCGTAAGAAAAACTCTGAGTATGGTACTCAGTTGGCTGAGAAGCAGAAGGCTAAATACACCTATGGTGTTCTCGAGCGTCAGTTCCGTCTCCTCTTCGCAAAAGCTGCACGTACTAAAGGTATCACCGGTGAAATCCTGATTCAGCTCCTTGAGTGCCGTCTCGATAACATCGTATACCGTCTCGGTATTGCTCCTACTCGCGCTGCTGCGCGTCAGCTCGTTTCGCACCGTCATATCACTGTTGACGGCAAGGTCGTTAACATCCCGTCCTTCGAGGTAAAACCCGGTCAGGTTGTAGCTGTTCGAGAGAAAGCTAAATCGCTGGAGGTTATCGCCGAATCGCTCCAAGGATTTAACCACGCTAAATACGGCTGGCTCCAATGGAATGAAAGCGAGAAGGCCGGCAAACTGCTCAATGTACCGGCACGCGCTGAGATTCCGGAGAATATCAAAGAGCAATTAATCGTTGAGTTGTACTCTAAATAATCATTAAATTCATGGCAATATTAAATTTCATCAAACCTGATAAGGTTATCATGTTGGATTCGAGTGCGAACAAAGGTGTCTTTGAATTTCGTCCACTCGAACCGGGGTACGGAATTACGATAGGCAATGCCATCCGTCGTGTGCTGCTCGGCAGTCTCGAGGGATATGCAATCTGCTCTATCAAGATCAGTGGTATTGATCATGAATTTGCTACCATCCCCGGTGTCATTACTGACGTTACCAACCTGATTCTCAATCTCAAGCAGGTACGCTTCCTCCATAAAGAGGATGCTGAGGAGGCAGAGACCATTCGTCTTCACATCCGTAAGCAGAAAGCGTTTATGGCGGCAGAACTCAATACGGCGCTCCAGAACTTCGAGGTACTCAACCCCGAACTCCAACTCGCCGAACTCGATGAGTCTGCTGACTTTGAGATAGAGATCTCTATCAACAAGGGTCGCGGATACGTGCCCGGTGACGAGAATCGTCATAAAGAGGATCCTATCGGTACCCTCGCTATCGATTCTATCTATACCCCTATCCGCAACGTCATGATCTCCGTTGACCAGTTCCGTGTCGAGCAACGTACCGACTACGAGAAACTGACCATCGAGATTACCACCGACGGCTCTATAGCACCACAACAGGCGCTTACTGAGGCCGCTAAGATCCTTATCTACCACTTCATGCTCTTCTCTGACGAGCGTATCGTCCTCGAAGAGGAGACCAAGAAGAACTCTAACGCACTCGATGAAGAGATTCTCCGTATGCGTCAGCTTCTCAACCAGAAACTTCAGGATATGGACCTCTCTGTCCGTGCTCTGAACTGCTTGAAGGCTGCTGAGGTAGAGACACTTGGCGAACTCGTTAAGTATCACCGTGCGGACCTGCTCAAGTTCCGTAACTTCGGTAAGAAATCTCTCACCGAACTCGACGAACTGCTCGAACGCAACGGACTCGCCTTTGGTATGGACATCTCGCGCTATCGCGCACAAGAGTAATTAAATCATCAATCATCAATTTGAAATTATAAATTAATTTTTTATGCGTCATAATAAAAAATTCAATCACCTTAGCCGTAAGGCCAATCACCGCGCAGCGATGTTGTCCAATATGGCGTGCTCGCTTATCCAGCATAAGCGTATAACGACCACTCTTGCTAAGGCTAAAGCTCTCCGTGTCTACGTAGAGCCGATCCTCACCCGTGCTAAAGAGGATAACATGAACAACCGCCGCCTGGCTTTCTCCCTCCTCAAACAGAAAGAGGTCGTTACCGAACTCTTCCAGAATGTAGGTGAGAAGATTGCTAACCGCCCCGGTGGTTACACCCGTATTCTTCGCACCGGTTTCCGTCTCGGTGACGCCGCAGAAATGGCAATCATCGAATTGGTGGACTATAACGAGAATATGCTCAAGGAGACCAAGAAAGCAACTAAGAAAGCTACCCGCCGTGCCGGTAAAAAAGCCGTTAAGGAGGCAGTAGAAGAGGTTGCTGCAGAAGCTCCTGCTGCTGAGGCTCCCGCTGCTGAGTAAAAAACCTGCGTAATAACGTCGATACGTCATTACGAGAAATTCGTTAAAAAACTATGTTTTTGAACGTTAATCAGCATAATGAAAACGTAACAGATCTCGCCAACGTCAAAGTTGGCGAATCTGTTTCTGTTTCCGGCATGATACACAACGTCCGCGTTACCAAATGGGGCGGATTCATCGTCCTGCGTAAGTCCCGCGGCTTGTTACAAGCCGTCGTCAGCAATGAGAACTCGAAGTTCTTCGATGAGCAGGGCAACGAGATTGCAATGAACGACCTCTGCCGCGAAATGGCGATAACTATTTCGGGCGTAGTGAATGAGGCGAAGATCAAGGACCCCGCAGCGTTCTACAATACCATTGAGATCGCAGTTTCCGAGGTTCGCGTATTGAGCCGTCCGACAACTGCCGAGGTAGTCGATATGAATGCCCTCAAGTTCGGCGATGAAGAGACTCTCTTGCGTTATAAGTTCGATAACCGTCAGGTAACTCTCCGTAACCCGCGTGATATGGCTATACTGAAGGTGCAAAGTACTATTGCTCGCGCTTTCGGTGAGTTCCTCTCCGCTAACGGCTTTACCCAGATCTTCACCCCGAAGATTGTGAGCGAAGGTGCAGAAGGCGGCGCGAACGTCTTTAAAATGGATTATTTCGGCAAGCAGGTTTATTTGGCACAGTCCCCGCAGTTCTACAAACAGATTGGCGTTGGTGTCTATGAGCGCGTATTCGAGATAGCTCCTGCTTACCGCGCAGAGAAACATGCGACCTCCCGTCACCTCAATGAGTACATCTCCCTCGATGTCGAGATGGGCTTCATAAAAGGTCAGGAGGATGTCATGACGCTCGAAGCTGCGTTGCTGCGTTATATCATTGCTACGGTTGAGAAAGACTGCGCGCATGAACTGCAGCTCCTCAATGCCGTCAACCCCGTCCTTCCCGAGCAGGTTCCGGCTTGGAAACTCAGTGAGGTACACGAGATCCTCTTTGAGAATCATCTCTGCGAAGCAGATCACCGTGGCGAGGACGATCTTGCGCCGGAAGAGGAACGTGCTATCTGTAAGTATGCTTTCGAGAAATACGGTTCGGACTTCGTGTTCGTCACCCATTTCCCGTCCGAGCACCGCGCTTTCTACGCAATGGACGATCCCGAGGATCCGTCGCTGACGCTCAGCTTCGATCTGCTCATGCGTGGTCTCGAGATCACTTCCGGTGGTCAGCGTATGCATAAAGAGGCGGACTATCGCGAGAAGATGCTCCGTCGTGGCATGAACCCCGATGCGTTCCATTTCTACCTCGATACCTTCAAGAACGGCATGCCTCCTCACGGCGGCTTCGCCATCGGTCTCGAGCGTATCACGGCATGCTTCTTGGGCATTGCCAACGTCAAGGAATGCTCCATGTTCCCCCGCGATATCAACAGAGTGGCACCGTAAAATTGCTCCCCTCCCGGGGGGCTTTTTTTTGCTCGTCTTTGTCTGCGGTGCTCGCTCCGCTCGCGGCTTGTTGTCCCCGCCCGCCGTCCCCTCTTTCCCTCCTTCCGTCTTTTTTTTGCTCGTCTTTTTTTTTGCTCTTTTGTTTGTTTCCCGGCATGCTATGCCGGTTCTCTCCTTTTTGCTGGTAGTGGTAGGGCTTGCGGTGTAGGCGGTTTACCGCGTCGCCGGTACTCTCTCTACGTTCGTGCCGTATAGGTTCGACCCTCGCGTCCGTCGCGTCGTCTATTATCCCGAATGTCATTCGGGCCGAGCCACCGCGCCGCCCCGCCCGCTCGGTCTCAATGCGGAGTGTGGGGTAGGCTATTACCTCCTTTAACTTTGCACCCGCTTAGCTAAAGTGTACGATTATTAAGATTGAGTATGAGAAGAAATGGTAGTTGATGTCCTCCTTTGTATGAAGGGCTTCTACCGGAAAGAAGGTTAAACTAATCTACCTCCGAGATCATAGAATCTATCCACCGTTGCAGTCCCTTCTCTTCTCTTTTTCGTAAAATGTAGAAAATATTTGGATATATGAAAGTTAATCTGTACCTTTGTTGTCGGAAGGAAGATTAACCCCCAGATGGGTAAACTATTAAGACCTCTTAAGTCCCCACTTAATCATCGCTAAAGTTCCCATCTGGGTCAAACTGCAAAGGCCAAATAAAAAGATAGACTTAGAGTCTAATTAAAGTGATAGTCCGTACAGTTTTATGGTTAACCATCCTATATGTTTAATTTCAAAGTGCAAAGGTATGAAAAAATTTTCAATTGGCATCGATGTTTCGAAAGAAAAATTCGATTTGACAGCAAAAAGAGTACATTATGGTACAGAACTATCCGAGATCTTGCACTACGGAGTGTACGAAAACAAGCCATCAGGGTTTAGAAAAATGCTCAAGGTTCTAGAACGGGTTACAGGACGAGCAGACAAATCAGAGTTACTGTTTTGTTTAGAGACAACCGGGGCTTATGAATTACACCTCTGTAATTATTTGTATGCCAAAGGGTTTGACGTGTGGCGCGAAAGTGCCCTTCAAATCAAACTGAGTAATGGTGTTACAAAAGGAAAGAATGACCAAGTAGATTCAGATAGAATCGCAGATTATGCTATCCGTCATATGGATAAAATGGTTACTTATGAACCGGAAGATGAGAAACTACGTACTCTAAAATCTTTATTTCTTTTCAGAGATAGATTAGTCACGGAAAAGAAGAGCAAACAAACTAGTAGTCAGGAAATTAAATGTACACATGTAATGAACGATGAAATGCGTTGGATGCAACTAAGGGCACAGCAAGATATCGCTCGACTCAATAAGGAAATAAAAGAATGTGAAGAGCACATTCGGAGACTCATTGCCAGTTGCGAGGAAATAGAAAAGAATTTTAAACATGTAAACTCAATTAAGGGTATGGGACTCGTAACAACAACTCTACTCATTATATGTACGCATAATTTTTCCTCTATTACATCTGCACGCCAGGCAAGCTCTTACTGCGGAGTAGCCCCATTTTATGTACAATCAGGATCCTCTGTATCATACAAAAGAAATGTTAGCCACTATAGTAACCCACAATTAAAAGCAATCCTTACACAAGCTGCTTGTATCGCAGCGCGCTATAATGAGGATATCGCTATTTATTACAATCGTTTAAAAGAAAAAGGGAAACCTACAGGAGTCTGCATCAATAATGTAAGGAATAAGTTATTACGTATCGCCTTTTCTCTCGTCCAGAATGATTGTGACTATGAAGAACAACACGAATGGAAACGGTCGCAGATTTTAAAGGAAGCAGCGTAAAAAATCCCCATTACATGCTAAAAATGAAGAAAAACGATAAAAAATCAAAAAATATACAATTTTTAAGGTAAAAAATTTGGAAGTTAACATAAAAAGCGGTGGTGTTCATTAAAACTATTAAGGGGATATTTTTAGGTGTTTTCTTACAAAACACCTTTTTTATTTGCATACGTCAAAAAAAAGCCGTACCTTTGCAGCTGCAAAGGTTTTGACACTATGACAACACAAAATCAAATGTTCAATTTTACCCCCCCCCAGTAGGGAAAATGTCGCAAAGCTCTTCTTGCTTGCGCTGTTAGGTTTATTTTTTATTGGTGTATTTGTGTGCGGTTATCGTGCCGCTTCTTCTCCGGTCGAGGTCAGCAGTTCTGTATTCTGTGACCCCGATTCTCTTTTATATTATGCGGAGCGCGCGTTCTTGGACGAGGACCCGCGCGGCTTGTTCGTCACGGGTGCGGCTGCTTATCTGAAATGGCAGGACCCTGCCTCTTTCCCTGCGTCCTGCACCACGGTCTCCCGTGACGAGGCGGATATCATGTTGCTCAGAGCAGCAGAGCTCGGCAACCCCGATGCCCGCCAACTCATTCTGTGCCTGCACAAGAATGGGGTGTGGAAACATTCTCTTCCTGAAAATAAATAATACCATGGCTCAAAACAAACACGCAATTGTGCGTTATCGCGCGATAGATAAATGCTTGTCTGCTAAACATGGCAGATATAATTGGGAAGATCTTCAACGTGCCTGCGAGGAAGCGTTATATCGCGATTTCTCAGAGCATATACCGGTTAGTCGTCATACTATTTTTGATGATATCAATTATATGGAGAGTAATGCCGGCTTTAATGCAAATATCTTAAGGATAAGGGATGGTCGTAAAGTGTACTACACATATGAAGACCCTGACTTCTCCATTGATAAGATGCCGCTAACTTATGATGAATTAGATCAACTTAAAGAGACAGTCTTACTGCTAAATCGCTTTAAAGGATTGCCACATTTTGAGTGGATGGAAGAACTCCTCAGCAAATTGGAAGATAAGTTCCATCTAAACGGTACGGAGGAAAGTGTTATTGGCTTTGAACAAAATCTTGATCTCAAAGGTGTAGAAAACATTGCTCCGCTCTTTGAGGCTATCGTGCGTAAGCAAGTTCTCAATATTCGCTATAAGTCCTTCAAAAAGAACAAACCAATTACGTGCGAGATACACCCGTATTATCTCAAGCAGTACAACAACCGCTGGTTCTTATTCGGTTGGAATTCGGAGTTTGGTGCTATTACTAACTTTGCACTCGACCGCATTGAAGCAGTGTCCCCTATGCTGGGAGAGTATAAGCCGAAACCCGAAAATTTAGATTTTGAAGAATACTTTGACGATATCATCGGTGTCACTATTCCGCAGGATAAACATATCGAGCATATCGTTATGCGCGTCGCACCTGATCGCTATCCTTATATAAAGAACAAGCCACTGCATCCCTCGCAGCATAACTACGATAAGGAGTATCGCATAACTATCGACGTTATTCCAAACAACGAACTCATTGCGCTTCTCCTTTCGTTTGGTAGCCAATTGGAGGTACTGGAACCTCAATCCGTGCGCGACATGATGCGCGAGCATGTGAAGACACTCAATAAATTTTATAAGTAATTGCATTTTTTTGCTTCCCGTGCAGTAAATTTGCACTCGAGAGCTATACTTTTGCACCGAAAATCGAAGTAGACTATGGCAGTAAAGTTGATAAAAGCTTGTAAAGATTTGAATGTAGGAATGAAAACCGTCAGTGATTTTTGTGCACTGATGGGTTACCCCATTCCATCTGATCCTAATTATCGCATAGAGGACGATTTATACCTGTTGCTTCAAAAGGAGTTCGGTTTTGATAGAAAGCCGAATCATCGCGGCATTCAGTCTATTGGTGTGGAGAATTTCCGCAAGTTTGAAAAGCTCGAACCTGTCAGTCTTGATGGTGTTACATATATTGTTGGTGGTAATAACGCAGGTAAATCGACTATCGTAAAAGCATTGAGATTGGTAGTAGAGAACCTTAGCACTCTCAAATCGGTTGGTAGTGATTATTCGCAGGCAGGCATGACTCCTATTTTCCGTTTTGACTTTAAAGGTTTGAATATCGGCACCTTCGAAAAGGCGCTGTATAGAAAGGCAGCAACCAAGGCTATCAAGTTGAATGCACAACTGAGCGATGATGTTAATGTAACATTGACAATTGAGCCCAAATCGGAAAATTCTGCTAATGCAATTATTTCCTATCTTCGTATCGAAGACTCTTATGTAAAATTTGCGTTTGAGTTGGATATGAAAGAGGGCAAAATGCGTCTGTACAATATCGGAGGTGCACCAACTACAGAAGATGCAGAGGCACGTTTGAAGAAATTGAATGCGCAATTAAAAGAGACGCAAGATGAGTTGGATTATATTCAAGCGCAACTAGAGAATAAAGTTGTCGTTTTTAAGCATGATAAGATGATGGAACTCATTAACAAGTCAACACATCTCAATGCGGAGAAAGAAAAACTGGAGAAGATCATTAAGACGATAGAGACTGAGATTAAGACGCGTCAGAAAGGTGCTGGCACTCCTGCCGGAGAGATACTTTTTGAAACAACCCCTTCGCTCAATAACGACAATCCAAACGATAACCTTTTGGTGCGTTTCATGAAGGGTATGCAAGTGCAATTATCCACCCAGAACACCAAGTCTCAATCGCAGAAATCTAAAAGCCCTGTCTATGTGATGAACTTAGACCGGTTGATAGGAAACTATCGTTGGGCACTTGCATCTTCTGCAATTGAATATATTGGTGCGCACGCTGCTACTCAAAAGACTATATTCAGCGTTGACGACTATAATGACGAGACGGTTGCTATTATCCATGAGTGGATGCAGCAACAGATTCTTCCGGGTGAACCCGAATACGAGTTTATCGACAAGTGGATGAGTACTTTGAATATTGGCATTAAATTTGCTATCGAGAACCATTTCGGTGAGGCATACTCGGTTAATGTTACCGAACGTGAGGGCGAGAAACCTTCTTCGTTGTCTGAATTAGGTATGGGTGCTATTCAGATGATGACGCTGCTTCTCCATATATCATCTATCATGCGCAAGTATGCAGGAAGCAAGGTGAAACCTCTTATTGTATTCGAGGAACCGGAGCAGAATATGCACCCGAATTGGCAGAGCCATCTTGCCGAAATCTTCAACGACATGCGCTTGGCTGGTTTCCGTGTTATGGCAGAAACCCATTCGGAATACATCATCCGTAAATCGCAGATTCAAGTTGCAGACATGCACTTTGTCGACCAAGATGACTTGAATGAGAACTGCGAGATTGCAACATACTACTTCCCTGCTGATGGTGCTCCTTATAAAATGGGATACCGCACGTCCGGTGGATTTATGAATCAATTTGGTGAAGGCTTCTTCGACGAGGCTGCCAAGTGGGATATGGCGATTATCCAAAACGAAGTTAGTAACCCCGTTAGACGTAGAAGATGAATAACGATCAACCACAAAGTAAGTTTGTAGTCTACACGACTGAAGAAAATCTTATCCGGCTATGTTCTGAAAAAGATAATAGCTGGTATAAGATTATTATGAAAGTCGGTGAAGTCGTTATTTCTACCACTAATGGTGAAAATTGGGATACTACTAATCCTTTGCTCCAAGCTATGCACAGGGCTGGGGTTAATATCTATACTGGTGATAATGACTTTATCAACCAGATAGCAACAACTAATCCGGAAAAAGTATTAGAGGATCCATGTGCTGCATATTTGTTGGATATTGATACTAAGATTGCTGATAAAATTCAAACAAAGTATGGAGTTATATGTCAGCCTCAAGGTAGCGAAAAGAATATTCTTATACAAGAAGGCTGGGAGATTGATACAGCAGTATGTTCTGAAGAAGAAAAATCATGGAAGAAATTTTTCCAAGGTCAAAATTGCCCACTGAATTCTGTAGTCATCATTGATCGTTATTTCTTCTCAAGCGAACCCGGTGAGAAAATTGATGTGTCTTTATTTAATCTGCGTCAGATTCTGGATGCTTTGCTTCCTCAGTCGAGCCCTGAGAATGTAATTCAGGTCATCATTGTATTTGACTTTACCAAGTTTAATCGTAATATCGATGGTGATTATAGCCTCCAAACATTAGCGGAGAAAGTCAACAAGGTAAAACGTGCGGTTAGGGATTATTCTTATACGTTGGAACTTTTATCTATAAACTCCAATTGTTATAACTACCAAGATACACATAACAGACGCATCATTGCAAACTTTAGCATCACGAATGCTCTGCACAAGTTGAAAGCGTTCTATGAAAACAACAAGAGTCTGTCAGATCAATATATCACTTTTAGAAGATTATTTGAAAAGGGACTAAAGGATGGAGATAGATCTACAGCACCTGCTTTTTCGCAGAAGAAGATCTTGGATAATTTAATTGAGATTATTGAAACGAGTAAATCTTCAATGGAGTATGCATGCAATGGACGTGTTTCTGCTCCGGGAAAGTTCGAAATTCAGAATAGAATGCTTAAATAAGTACGATTTTTGATTGCAGTGCAGTATCTTTGCACTCATAAGCAGTACTTTTGCACCAGATTTGAAAAACGAACCAAAATTAGTAACTAAAAATTAGACGATATATGCAAAGTCAACAACCTAATGTAAACTTCATTTGGGACATCCTCGATAAGGTGTTGCACCTCACGTTCAAACGTAACGAACTGGGTGACGTGCTCTTCCCATTCATTGTACTCCGACGTATGGATTGTATCCTTGCGCCGTACAATGATGCGGTCAATAAGGCATACCTTATGTATAAGGATAAACTTGCTACAGACAAGTTGCATCCTATCTTGCGCAAGGCCGCGCATAATAATAACTTCTATAATACATCTAATTTTACATTAGATACCTTGTTGGATGATGCGCAGAATATCGACATCAACTTCCGCATGTACCTCAATGGCTTCAGCCATGAGATACAGGAGATATTCAATTATTTCCAACTTGACAAGACAGTTCAGAAACTGAACCGACATGGTTTGCTCTATCGCCTAATCGAAGAGATCTGCAAACTCGACCTCTCTCCGGAAGCAGTCGATAACCACGACATGGGATCGTTCTTCGAGGAAATCATCCGACTTGCAAACGAGTCCTCTAATGAGACCGCCGGAGAGCACTTCACGCCTCGTGATGCAATCCGTCTTATGTCCACGATTCTTTTCGAACCGGACAAAGAGCAACTAAGAAATGACGGAATAATCCGCACTATCTTTGACCCAACCTGCGGAACAGGTGGTATGGTAAACGTAGGTCGCAACTATATCTTAGAGGAAGTCTGCAAGGACGCACCGAAACCAACGATCAAGACCTACGGTCAAGAACTGAACGAGGTTGCATTCGCTATCGCTAAATCCGAAGCCCTCATCACGGGTTCGGAAGCGGATAATATCCGACTTGGTAACTCGCTCACGCAAGACCGTTTCGAAGGAAAGCGTTTCCACTACATGATGGCAAATCCGCCATATGGCATCACGTGGAAAGTAGAGCAGGAGTATGTGCTTAATGAATCACTGAATCCGAACGGTCGTTTCACGGCAGGTACTCCTCGTGTCAGTGATGGTCAGTTACTATTCTTGCAGCACATGATTTCGAAGATGGAGCCGACCGGTGCAAAAATCGGCGTCGTAACCAATGGTTCTCCGCTCTTCTCAGGAGGTGCTGGTTCGGGTGAAAGTAACATCCGTCGATGGATCATCGAGAACGATTGGCTTGATTGTATCATTGCGCTCCCGAAGGACCTCTTCTATAATACCGGTATCGCCACCTATATTTGGATATTGACCAACAAGAAGTCCGAGCAGCGTCGCGGTAAAGTTCAACTAATCGACGCTTCAACTTTCTGTACTCCGGCAAAGAAGAGCCTCGGTAGTAAACGTAACGATATTCGCCAGGAGGATATCGATCAGGTCCTCAAACTCTATACCGAATATCAAGAGAACGAGTTCTGTAAAATCTACCCGAATATGTTCTTTGGTGCATATGAGTTAACTATTGAGCAACCGCAACGCAAAGACGGAAAGGTCGTGATTAAAGCTGGGAAGGTTCTAGCGGATTCAAAGAAACGAGATACAGAGACCGTACCTTTGGATTGTGACATACAAAAGTACTTTACCGAAGAGGTTCTTCCGAATATAGATCCGGAATCTTGGATAGACTATACCAAGACGCGCATGGAGTACTCTATCAACTTTACTTCATATTTCCACAAGGAGCAGAGTTCGGAGAGTGTCGAGGAACTCCGTAAGCGTATTTGGGAAAAAGATAAGGAGACAAAGTTATCTCGTATGGATATTATCCAAGATCTTCTTAACAAAATATTCGCAGACTAATGAAGGCTTATCCTAAATATAAAGAATCTGGTATATCCTGGCTTGGTGCAATGCCGGAGCATTGGAGCATTGGAAAAATTAAATTCCTATGCAATGCTATATTTGCCGGAGCAACTCCCAGTACGAGTCGTCCTGAATATTGGGAAAACGGTTCGATACCATGGATACCTTCTGGTTGTTGTCATGATTGTGACATTAATAATGCACCGAAGTTCATAACTGAAGCCGGTCTGCAAAATAGTTCGACGAAGCTCATACCGGCTAATACTACGGTTATGGCTTTAACCGGTGCTACTTGTGCGCAATTAGGATATCTAACCTTTGAAAGTTGCGCTAACCAGTCTGTAGTTGCATTTGTAGAGAATAAAGAAAAGGCTAATTCCCGCTATTTGTATTACGCTTTATTAGCAGCTCGTGAGGAAATACTATCTCACAAAAGCGGAGGAGCACAAGGCGGTATAAATCAAGAAGATTGTAGTAATACGATTATTCCGTTCATATCTCTTGCAGAGCAAGAGGCTATTGCTGCATACCTAGATGATAAGTCCGCAAAGATTGATGAGTGTGTCAGATTACTGGACCTGCAACAAAAAGATCTTCAAAAATTCCGTTCAGTAGTAATATCAAAAATATTTTCAAAAGAGGGTGTTAGAATGCTTCCCTTTAAATATTTTTTGAAGGACGAAGATAATAATTTACGCGTTGGTCCTTTTGGTAGTGCATTATCCGGCAGTGACTATAAAGAAGAGGGTATTTGGGTATATAATCAACGTTGTGTTTTAGATAATAATTTCAAAACTAATAATACTTTTGTTGATGAGGAAAAATATGAAGAGTTGAAAGGTTTTGAAGTTTATCCAGATGATGTACTAATTACTACTCGGGGTACTATTGGAAAGATTGCCATAGTTCCGAATGACGCTCCCAAAGGAATTCTTCATCCTTGTTTGATTCGTTGTAAGATAGATTTTGATAAAATACATCCGCATATTCTTGTTCATTTATTCAATGATTGTGATTTTGTAATCAATCAGTTGAAAATGAAAAGTAATGCGACGACGATTGATGTTGTATATTCGTATTCTCTCAAGAATATAATGTTGCCATTATTGACTCGTGAAGAACAACAATCTCTTGTTGGCTATTTTGACTCAAAGATCGGCAAGATTGACGAGGCTATCCGTCGCATTGACGAGCAGATAAAAGACCTCCGTGCGTACCGCACTGCACTCATCAGTGAGGTTGTCACCGGTAAAATTGACGTTAGAAACAATTGACAAATACTATAGTTATGTCCAATCATAACACAGAAACATTGCTTGAAGAGCATATCGTTAAGCATTTAACGGAAAACAATCACTATCATCTTCACACATCCGATGAATATGATAGACAGGATTGTTTGCTCAAAGGTGACCTTATTGACTTCCTTAAGGCTACCCAACGGAAAGAGTATGACTCTTTGGTAGCCAACGTCGGTACGGAAGAACGCGCACAACGCTCTATCTTCGAGCGTGTCCAATCCGAAATGCGGAATGGCGGTACGCTTAACCTATTGCGTCAGAAATCCTTTGACGCTGGTTATGGTTGCCAGTTCAAGTTGGTTTATTTCCAGCCGAACAGCGGACGTAGCGCAGCACATCAGCTGCTCTATAACGAGAACCGCATCACTGTGGTTCGCCAGCTACGCTATGGTGTTAAGCCGGAGAATGCAGGCAATGAGATAGATCTCGTTATATTTGTCAATGGTTTCCCTGTTGCTACGATTGAACTGAAGAACAAGCAAACCGGTCAAACGCATCTCAATGCCATCAAGCAATACATGCGTGACCGCAACCCCAAAGGTGAACCGCTGTTGGAGTTCAAACGTTGTTTGGTACACTTTGCGGTTGGCACAGAACAGGTGTTCATGACGACCAAACTGAGCGGTTCAAGCACACGCTTCTTCCCGTTCAATAAGTCCTTTGAAAACCTCGAAGAGCCGGGTGATCCGTATCGTACTTCCTACCTGTGGGAAGAAGTGCTCACACGTGATTCCCTCTTGGATCTTATCCAGAACTATATCAACATCCAAATCAACGAGGAAAAGAAGTATGACCCTCGCACTCGTCAACTGATAACCGAGAAATCGGAAGCTCTGATTTTCCCGCGTTATCATCAACGTCGTGCTGTAAAGAAATTGGTTGCTGACACGTTCGAACGCGGTGTAGGTCACCGCTATCTCATCGAGCACTCTGCCGGATCAGGAAAGTCCAACACGATCGCTTGGTTGGCATTCCGTTTGGCTGCTCTCCACAATGGAGAAAATCGCACCAATGCCGTTTTTGATAGCGTTTTGGTTGTAACCGACCGTCGCGTCCTTGACCGTCAGTTGCAGCGCAACCTCACGCAGTTCGCTCCGGAACTGGGAGAGATCGAGTGCATCGATTCCCGCAAGGGTATGACCTCGCAAGACCTCAAGACCGCCATTGAGAACCGCAAGAAAGTCATTGTGACAACCTTGCAGAAGTTCTCCGTCATCTGTGATGAAATTGCCCACTTCCCCGATCGTAACTACGCAGTCATCATCGATGAGGCGCACTCTTCCCAGACGGGCGAGTCTGCTCGCGATATGCGCAAAACGCTCTCCCTCGCTGAGGCTCAAGAGTTCGATGCTCGCTATCTTCCGTCTCGTGAGACCGAAGACGCGGTGAACATGATGCTTGGCGAAGACGATAGGAACGACAATATTGATGCTATCAACAATCGCGTCCGTATTGAACTGAAACGAAAGACTGCGCGTCACAACATTTCCTTCTATGCTTTCACTGCAACTCCAAAGGGTAAAACTATTGAGATTTTCTGTGAACATGAGTATGGTTCTAAGAAACCCTTCGATGTTTATTCCATGGAAGATGCAATCAGAGAAGGATTCATCCTCGATGTGCTGGAAAACTATACCTCCTTCAAACGTTACTTTAAACTCGTGCGCGACCCGAAAGTGGACGACAAAGAGTACGAGACGAAGAAAGCTGTTCGACTGCTCACAAGCTTCGTTGATATTCAAGATGCTGCCATTGAACGTAAGTCGCGCATCATGGTAGAGCACTTTGCTTCTCAGACGGCAAAGCAGATTGAGGGTCAGGCTCGCGCTATGGTCGTAACCCGTTCACGTCTGCATGCTGTTCGCTTCAAACTCATGTTTGACAAGATCATGCAGGAAATGCGCCTTCCGTACGGATGTTTGGTCGCTTTCTCCGGTACTGTGCATGATGATGCTACAAATATGGACTACACCGAGACTTCGATGAACAACCTCGGTGGAAATATCGATATCCCCGATGCATTGAAGATGCCGCAATACCGCATCCTCATTGTGGCCGAGAAATACCAAACAGGCTTCGATGAACCGATGCTCCATACCATGTTCGTGGATAAAGCGCTCGGTGGTACTGCAACCGTACAGACTCTTTCGCGTCTAAATCGTACTATGAAGGGCAAGAACAGCACCATGGTTGTCGATTTCGTGAACGATCCGCAAGATGTTTTGGAGGACTTCCAGAAGTACTACGGCACGAACTTGATGCTGGAAGAAGATGAGACCAACCCGAATGCGCTCTATGATTTGAAGTCGCAGATTTATGCATACAATGCATTCACGCAGAACGATGTGGATGAATTTGCATCCGTATATTTCTCCGACCAAGATGCAAACTTGGTATATCCGGTTCTCTACCGCGTAAGCGACTTTGTAAAACTCAATTTCGATGATGATACGCGCGAGAAATTCCGGAAGACTTGCAGCCAATTCGTGAAACTATACAAATTTCTCTGTCAGGTTATCTCATTCGAGGATATCACCTTGGAGAAATTGTATGTCTTCTTGGCTGCTTTGGTAAAGCAGTTGCCGTTCGATCCGGATACTCTTCCGTATGAAATCCTCAACGAGGCGCAACTGGATAGTTACAAACTCCAGTACCAATATACCACGAGTCTGAAACTGCAATCGCAAGACTCTTTGATGGAAGGTCTCAAACCGAGTGCCGTGAATGGTCGTGAGGAAGAAGAGATGGAGTGGTTGAGCAAAATCATCAAGACGCTCAACGACACCTTTGGTATTGATCTGTCGGATGAAGACAAGGTGGACTTGCAGCACTTGCATGACCGTCTGATGAGTGACGAAGAGTTGATGCGCTACTTTACTGCACTCAATGCTCGCGACGATGTGCAAGAGCACTTCAACGAAGCGGTTGATGATGCCCTCTTGGATTTCATCAACGGCAAACTAGAACTGTACAACAAATTATCCGAGGATAAAGTTAACACACTCTTCAAATCAACATGGTTCAATGAACTGTATGACCGGCGCGTCAGAGGTTTAGGTTTATAAATCGAAAGATTGTTGGTACGAGTGCAGTATTCTTGCACTCGTTTTGTGTACTTTTGCAGCAGATTTTTAAAGTCTTGCTGCATATGGAAGAATTAATCGGTATCTTAGTTGGATTATTGGAGGCAGGTTTAGCTTTATGGTTCTTAATCGACCTAATTTCGAACACCTGCTTCTAACGTTTTTTGTTCCGTGTGAAAGCGCGGAACTATAATAATCTCTTGTTGCGTGCGGCATCTTTGCACTCCAATGTACTATCTTTGCACAAAGTTTAACTTTTAAATCAAATGTAATATGAACGACTACAACAAAATCATGGAGTCTGTCTCCAACATCAAAGGCCTTCTTCTCGGTCTAATCTTCGACATCGTCAAGCTCATCGTCTTTGGGGCTTTGGCTATTGAATTGCTAATGAATTAAATACTACGGTTATGAGTACTATGACAAATGCTGTTGAGAAATTTGGCAAGCACATTCAGGATCTTGTCAAACAAAAGAACTATGACGCTGTAATTGCGGCGTTTAATAAAATCAAAGTCTCCGAAGGATTCAAATTGGCTATTCATGCCTTTAGCAAAGAGGAAGAGTGTGGAATGGGTGCAGAGAGTTATACAGTGATTATAACTCCGGAAGGAGAAACTATTCCCGATAAGGAGAAAGAGTTCTGGAAACTGCTCCAAGTCGAAGACTCAGTCGAAGGCGCATGGCAAGTCTATCTCCTGCGCAACCTCTGGCACTATCTGCCGATGTTCTGGCATGCGTTTTACGAAGAGCGTCATTATGTCTATTCTGCTGACCAACTAAAAAGGCTTCTTCGCTATCAGCCGCGTTTGGGTGATGCTCCTGTCCCCGCTTTCAATGTAGATAGGTTCGAGATTCATCCTGTCATATGGCAAGATGGTAAGAGCTGGCAGGTCGGTGCACACTATTGGAGCGACTTCGGAGGATTAATCTACGAACAATTGAAGATATCGCTCTCTGGCAAAGTCCATATCTATTCTCGTCCCGCATGTTGTAAAACCCTCCATCACTATGACTGCGGAATCTGCTTCTGAAGATTTGCCCCCGCTGGCCATGTGCCGCGTGGGGCTTATCAGCGCTCCGGTGATTATCGCGAACGTGTACATTTGTGAAGAACACCACTATCACCGCGGTGCAATCCATATAGATATTCATAGTAAATAATTATAAATCTTCATTTTCTTTTGCATATATGAGAAAATATTTGTAATTTTGCACCCGGATTTGTCCCGGACTTCATGACATTAAACTGAAGAACATATTGAAATAGCGCATTTGCGCGTAGGCATATACCTTCAAAACGAAGCGGCGAAACTTTAATGTAGCGAAAGAGATATGCCCCTAACATCCGTGCCTTGGCATGGGTCGAAGGGGTTTCGCTACAAAGTTCGCCGCTTTCGTTTTGTACCCCTTCGGCCTGTGCTTTTTTTCCAAAACATTAAAAGCATGAACAGCACTTATAACTACGCACCCGGCGCAGTGCACCTCGATTTGCACCATAACAATATCTCTATGTCGGCTTCACAGTTAACCGACCTCGTCCGCTCCTTCATGTCCGACCGAGCCGAAGATGTCGAGGATATCGCGCCTTCCGAACCCGCCGACTCCGTCGACTCTATCATCTTTACCAAGAAAGCCAGAGTCGAGCATAAAGAATCGTACATCATCGCCGCTCTGCAAAAGTCCGTACAGGGCCGCAAGGACAAGACCAGAGCCTTCGTCCAAGAACTACACGATTGGCAAAATCAAGCCTATGTGGATGCTCACTATAATGCCCGTGTTATGTATGACGAATTGGAAAAACTAATGCCGATATCCTTCGGCTATGATGGGTTTAGACGGCTCTATAATAGTTCGAGAAACTAATCCCATTTCAGTCCCATTTTATTCCCATTTCAGTCCCAAAAATCCCAAAATAATCCCGTCAATCCCAAACGAGTCCCGAAATTCGAGGCTCGTTTTTTTTATACCTACTTTTGCACCGCCTTTCGGAACAAACCGCCTCGCGTTGAGGTCGTTCATTCCCTCCGATCGGCGGTGTTATGATTTATACTTTTTTATCTTCAGTCTTCATTGCCCTCTTTCTCGTAGTGGGCACCCTCGCGCTCATGGGATACCTTGATCTCATGCGCAAGAACATGCCGCTCAACTGGCTCTGTTACCAACATGTAATCGTACTCGCGGCTATCGCAGTACTATGTTTCATCCTCGCCTGCATCGCCGGCGCACAAATCCCCGACAGTTATGCGACAGCGCAGCTTTGAACTCATCCGCAAGCCGGATCTAATCGGCTCGTCCTTCCCCTTTAATAACGTGCTCATGCGCTATGTCGCCACCTGCCCCGAGACCGGCATCTCGTTTTATGTCAACAACGGACAGGGCGGGGTAGTAGGCGTGCGCGTCTATCCCGACGGACGGAAAGTCTTGGAGAATGCAAGTGGTGTTAAGTACGGAAAAACCTATGCACACGGCAAAGAAGAGTATATGAAATTAAGGCACGCTTTCGGTGGCCAAAAAGGAATTTTTGCCTCACGTGCCGTCTTTATCGCATGGTGTCACGAGATTCCCGCAGGAATGACAATTGACCATATCAATGGAGTAACTACCGACAACTCCATCGGCAACCTCCGCTGTGTCACCTTGGCGGTTAATCAGCGCGACGGTGGTTTCCTCCGTAAACTACGTAACAAAGGCATCAAGCCTGCCGACGTCCGGCGATCATATCTCCTCCGCTATTTTGACCGCATGGCGCATATAAAAGCGAACATCTCCTCATATCGCTACGACCACCTCGACCGCGCCGACCTGATGACCATCCTCTTTTACGACATCCCTGTCGTCTATGACCACTTCAAACGAGAATATAACATCGAACTCCCCTTTGAAATAACCCTATTATAACCCCTTTACATTATGCCAAACGACATCAAAAAACTGCGCCGACTGATGCGCACCGCTAATCAACTCAAGAAAGAGCACCCCGCAATCCTGCGCGGAGCATCGCTCACGCAAAGCCAAGCACTCAAATACGCTTGGTGGTTCGAGGCTTTCCGTAAAAAACTCCAATCCGGCACGTACCGCTTCACCTACTTTAAGACCGACGGCTCCATCCGCGAGGCGGTAGGTACGCTCTGTATGGACCTCATCCCGAAGGAAAAACACCCCGGAACGTCCTCCCGACAAACGGGAGGAGTGGCCTCCGCCGAGAAGGGCATTAACCCGGACGTCTTCCCTTACTACGACCTATACGCGGACGGTGATGCCGGTGGTTGGCGCTCCTTCCGGCTTGATAACTTCATCGGTTTTGTCGAACAAATCAGTTAAACCTACTTAGTCCTTTTAGGAACAAGTCATCAAAAAAGACAAAAGAGAAAAGAAGCAAAAGAGAAAACCATGCGGATGCTTGATTATCTCTAAAAAAAATAATTTATTTTATAAATTTAAAAAAAGCCCTCTTATGGAAACATTAGATGACGTATTTCAAAAGAAAATGAGCAAATCGTTGTTAAGCTTCATGCAACTTGTTGATCCGAATAAAAAATACGGTTTCGACACCCCGCTGATAGAAGCATGGAACGCACTCACGCTCCAAGACCAACGCAAACTCTACCTCTATTGCCTCTACCGGAAATGGCGTGGTGAAGGCTTCTACGGTACGCCGTACGATATCATCGTCAACTGTCATCCGTACCCCTCTAACTGGAACGGGAAACAGTTAATCAACCGCCTCATCAAAGAAACAAAAATGGTCTCTGCCAAGTATAACGGCTCTTACGGGACGTACACCCACGATGAAGCCCTCGTATGGCAAATGACCGATGTCAAACCCCTCAACTAAAAACTAAAATTTTGACAATTATGGCAAATTGTGAATTTCCCGCAGGGATAGCTAATGTGTCAGGCACGCTATCCAAAACAACTATCCGTACCTCAAATGGAACCATCACGCGGCGCGTTGTCGCGCAAGTACGTAACGGAAAGCAGAAAATTTTCATTCGTGAAGAAGGACCCCGCCGCACCGAGATCAGCGACAGCGAGAAGCAGGCACGTTCCGCATTCGCATCGATGGCTTCCAAAGTAGCAAGACGAATAGCGAATGGTGATCGCCGACCTCGCAAACTAATCTGGGCAGAGGTCAAAGAGCAACAAAAGAAAGGAGCCGCGCATGCAGGTTAAGTCTAAAGACGGTTCTATCATCGCGCTCAGAGGACGGTTCGGAGATATAGTCTTCCGCACGTTTAAATCTGGAAAAATTTTCGCGACATATGCTCCGCGGCAACCTCGGTCCAATATCGGTCCAACCTCGGTCCATCTTCGGAAGCAAATTGAAAAACTCAACCTCGTTATTGTAGAATAATATGGCACAATCTGTAATCTCAACCCAGGAAATCCATTCCCGCCTCAACCATCGTGCGGGCAAGAAAATCCCAACCAAACACATGCAGATGTTAATGGAGCGATTTGAGGAAATCACCGGCGAACCCGTCTCTGACACCAATATCGAAGCCTTCCTCCGATATGCCTGGTGACAAATTGGCTGAAAATTGGGGCGAAAATTTGTTTTTCGCTCCTTTTTCGGTATATATTTGCACCGAATTTTGAGAAATATGAAGCACTTTAATGTACAGATCATCACGGCAGCGATTCTCGCAATAGGCGGACTCATCCTCCTGTTCTGCGGCACGTACATCGACCCGCAAGGAGAGATCAGCGACAGCCTCCTCATCGGATTCGGTGAGGTCGCCACCTTCTCCGGCGCACTATTCGGAATCGATGCTGCTTATTCAAAGAAACTATGGGATATTACAAACTCATTCGCAAAGCGCCGGAAGGAAAAACCGTCCGAGGAACCCTCTGCGCAGTCGAGCACCGCTATTCCGGCTCTGCCGCCACATACCGAGAGTATCTGACGCCCATCTGCCCGACCATCGAGAACGCCGACTACCTCATCCCGGCACTCATCTACCGGGTCTCCGTCACGCAAAGCCCTAAGTTCCGCCGATTGCTACCTTATCTCAACCAAGTCCCAGGACGAACAGGGATTAGAGTCCATCGCGGAACCAAACCCGAACACTCCAAGGGCTGCATCCTCGTCAGCCCAGAAAACGAGAAGTTATTAACCGAGCTCTGGCTCAAAGAACAAAACAACCATGACGAAATTCGTATCGAAATTTGTGCTTAGTGTAGTCATCCTCTGCGCCTTTGCAATCGGCGTCTGTAGTTGCAAGGCCTGGCGTACCATCACCACGACCTCCTCTTACGTTCAGCAGAACGACTCTGCGAAGGTCTCGACAACCATCTCATCCAAAACAGTAGAGGAGTACACTGGTGTAAAAAAACGTTAACCTTATTGTCTAACCCATGAAAAACACACGCATTTATGGCTAAAGCAACCTATGCCCCGATGTTTGAGACCGTCTCTGGTGCTCTGAACAAGATCAACAAGAAGTCTCCGCACGCGGCTGACCAAAAGATGGTGTTGACGACTCACCGTAAAGCGCCCACTACCTCGCCTGATTGCTCCCGTGTCTACCTCCGCGACCTCAACTCCGTGACGCGTACCACGCCCCTCTCGGCAAAAGAAGTCGCTATCCAGACTAAGTTCGCCGCTGTCTCTACAGCTGTCAACACCCGTCTGCATGACACGACCAAACAAGCAGACGACCTCGCAGCCTTCAACCTGCAGAAGGACGCCCCCAACGGCAAAAAGACCATGAAGTCATACCTCTGGTCGCTCGAGTCCGCCGCCTACGACGAAGCCCTCAACGGCTAATCACACAATCAATTAACCACATTTATTTAACCTTAAATCAAATCAAGTATGGCTAAGGTAAACTGGAGTGCCGGTATCGATAGCGTATCCGGAGCACTCGCCAAACCGAGCAAGAGCGGTCAGCACTCTTGTACAAAAATGCTCCTGGGCACCCACCGCGTAGCGGCTACCACGAGCAACAACTGTAACCGCGTGTATATCCGTCGTAAGGTGGAGCGCTCTACCGACCCGTCGGCAAAGGAGCTGCTCATCCGAGCACGCTTCAATGCGGTAAGCAAGGCAGTGGCATTGCGTCGTAAAGACCTCATGCAGATCAACCAGGACAACGCCGCGTTCCTCGCGCAACGCGACACCGCCGGCGGTTGCAAGACCCTGACGAAGTACCTGTGGAAAGTCTGCGGAGAAGCGTACGACGCTGAGCACGGCAACTAATCGCCGAGCACGGAAACGGCTAATCACCGGAAGGGCACCTCTCAGCGAGGTGTCCTTCTTCTTTTCTCTAATTCTCTAATTCACTCATTCTCTCACTCCTTCAATATGGCGCTCACTTCGTTCGCGGCTGTTTTTGCGAGCAAAAAAAAGACGAGCAAAAAAAAGCCCCCCTGGAGGGGGAGCAATTTTACGGTGCCACTCTGTTGATATCGCGGGGGAACATGGAGCATTCCTTGACATTGGCAATGCCGCTCTCCCTCGCCCTCGCTCTCTCCCGCGCCGCAGGCGCGCATACCCCGCCCCGCGCACACACAGACTGCGCCCATATCCGGAAGGTCTCTCTTAATAAGGTCTTCTCTTCGTTCAGGTCTATTCTTTATATAGGGGGCTTTCCATAAGGTCTTCGGTCCCCTCAGTGCTTGTACCTTACTTATACCCTGCTTGTACCCTCTCCCTCTATACCTTATTAATATTCGCCCGCACACCCGAACGCGCCCGCACACTCGCGCGCGAAGGACATATACCTCCGGTGGTGACGTGGACCCATCCCCTCCATGTGTCCACTAACATTTATTTGCGTATATCGGAAAATTGTTATACCTTTGCCCCAGCAAACGAAACAACGAATACGAATATGAACATAGAAGCCTATCGCGAATACTGCTTATCTCTCGGAAACGATGTCGAAGAAAAACTTCCATTCATAAAGTTTAAGAATGGCGACGGCGTACTTGTCTTTTATGTGTGCGAACACATGTTCGCTTTCTTCGATTGTAATGACTATCATGTCATTTCGCTTAAATGCCAACCCGAACAGATAGACGAACTGAAGGCACAATACGATTGTATCGGCAACCCCTATAATGAGTCTCCTAAACATTGGATCGGCATTGACCCGCACACCGCGCCCGATGACCTTCTCATGGAACTCACCCGCAACTCATACAATATCGTAAAAGCCAAATACACCAAAACTAAACGCACCCGCTAATCCTTATACCTTATATATTATCTCGCGCGCCTGAAGTCGCTCGAAAAAGAAAGCCCCCTATATTTTTCTTTGAGAGAGACCTTCCGGATATGGGCGCAGTCGGTGTGTGCGCGGGGCGGGGTATGCGCGCCTGCGGCGCGGGAGAGAGCGAGGGCGAGGGAGAGCGGCATTGCCAATGTCAAGGAATGCTCCATGTTCCCTCGCGATATCAATCGCGTAGCTCCATAAAAAAAAAGCACCGTCTGGTGCTTTTTTTATAACCTAAGTGCGTTGTTACGATAATGTTTTGCGGTCTGACCGGTAACGCGTTTGTAGTAGCGGCAGAAAGTGGCTGGTTCATTGAATCCTAACATATATGCTATCTCTTGAATAGTCATGTTGGGGTGTGTCTTAAGCAACTGTTGCGCCTTCGTAACGATATACTGCTCAATCCAATCGGCTGGTGAAAGTCCGTCTGTCACTTCGCGGATAATTTTAGAGAAGTATTTGGGCGTCAAATGGAGTTTCTCGGCATAGAACTGCACTTCGCGACACTCGCGGTAGTGCATTATTACCAGATCGCAGAATTGGTTGAAGAGGTTATTGTGCCGGCTCACTTTCCAACGCTTGTCTTGCTCACGGCGGAAGAGATTAAGATATTCATATCCTACAGCGAGGAGGGATACCAGCATATTTTTGCGGTGAGGCAGTGTTTCAGGCGAGAAGGTCAATACTTTGTCGAATTGTTGAACTAACGAATGAAGGATGTTCCGTTGATCGTTAGTGAGCGTATAAAGCGGGGCGTGGTGGAACTTGTCATAGTCATGACTGAAAAGAGAAAAACGCAAGTCTTCAAAGATAGTAGGTGATATCACAACGCGCACGAACGTGTAATCATCAGAGTATTCAAGTGGACGCAAGACGTGTCCGGGCATGATGACGAATAGTTCGTTAGGTCTTTTCGTTGAAACTTCGACCATATCATATAATGCTCGTGCAGTGCCATTGATGGTCATGGTAAGAATGACATGTGGTACTACCACATCTTGACCTAACTGTGACCAACCATGTACTTCATGGTCTATTGCGATGCCGTCTCGATCAGCTCTTTGAAAGACGTCATCAAAAGAACTTGCCATGTTGTTAAAAGTGTTAATTTTGCTAATTTTTGTCTATTTTGCATGCAAAAGTAGTATATTTTTTGAGAACATACAAAAAATCCGACTAATTGCTAATAGAATTGCGAAAGCGGTATATACAAAAAGGAAAATCCGGCCTTTATGACTGGATTTTCCTTTATTTAGTTGTAATCTGTCAGATTTAGCGAACGCGCTCGCAATAGGAACCATCGCGGGTATCGATACGGATGATCTCGCCCTCGTTGATGAAGAGCGGTACGCGCACTTCTGCGCCGGTCTCTACAGTTGCAGGTTTGAGCGTGTTGGTAGCTGTATCTCCCTTTAACCCCGGTTCGGTATAAGTAACTTGTAACTCAACTTTGGTAGGAAGTTCTGCAAATAATACAGTGTCGGATGAAGCGTCAGAAACAACGTCTACGTTCATTCCTTCTTTGAGGAAATCCACACCGGTAATAAGATCGTGCGCGATGGGCACTTGCTCAAACGTCTCATTATTCATGAAGATATAATCTTCACCCTCTTTGTACAGGAATTGGTACGGACGACGCTCTACTCGTACATCTTCAAGTTTCTCACCGATATTGAAACGGCGCTCGAGCACGCGGCCATCCACTACATCTTTGAATTTCACACGCATGATAGTATTGCCTTTACCCGGCTTCACATGGAGAAACTCAATTACAAAATACAAACGGCCATCCATACGGATACATACACCGTTCTTAATGTCTTGACTGTTAATCATATGATTTATAATTTATAATTTTTTTCAGAAAATCGCTGCAAAATTACAACTTTTCTTGCACATATGCAAATTTTTCACTAATTTTGTGGCCGATTTTGAAGAAAATGAATATACTATGGAGGCATTACGTACTTTTTTCGGGACAGTAGATATATGGCAGATATTGTCTTCCTTTATCTTTATGATAGCGATTATTGATCCGTTTGGCAATATTCCTATCACGATTGCGATGGAAAAACGCGGTATTAAGATTCATAGCGGTCGCGTATGCATTGCGAGTCTGATAATCTTGATGGCCTTCTTATTCTTGGGAGAGTGGATATTAAAACTCTTTGGCGTACAGATCGAGTACTTTGCCATCGCTGGAGGATTTATCATCTTTTTGATGGCATTGGAAATGATTTTGGACATCACGATTTTCCAGAATGACAAGTTAGAGGGACAAGTGGATTCGGGTAGTTCGATAGTGCCGTTGGCCTTCCCTATGTACGCAGGTCCGGGTGCGTTCACCGCGCTGCTGGCCATCACGGCAGAGTATAGTATTGCGAGTCTTTGCATCTCGTTGCTGCTCTGTATGTTGGTGTTGTATCTTGTGTTGATCGGTACGCATTGGTTGACCAAATATTTAGGGGCAACCTCGCTGTATATCATTCGTAAGTTCTTTGGTATCATCGTGCTGGCGATTGCATGTAAACTGATGTTCGGCAACTTGGCTTCGATATTTTAAATAAGCAATAATATGAAAAATTTCAGTGAAATGACGATTGCGTTGGCATCTGACCACGCAGGTTTCCCACTCAAACAACAGGTGCAGTTGTTCTTGGAGGACAATGGCGCTAAAGTGAAAGATTTCGGTTGCTATAGCACCGAGAGTTGTGATTACCCTGACTTCGCACACCCTTTGGCAGAGGCTGTCGAGAAGGGCCAGTATGAGTTCGGAATCGTGATTTGTTCGACGGGCAACGGAATCTGTATGACGGCGAACAAGCACCAAGGTATCCGTGCCGCGTTATGTTGGGATACGAAATTAGCGGAACTTGCTCGTGCACACAACAACGCGAATGTCTTGGGTCTGCCTGCGAACTTCATCTCAGCAGTAAAGGCGCTTGATATCGTGCGTACGTTCTTCCAAACGGATTTTGAAGGCGAGCGTCATGAGCGCCGTGTTAACAAAATCCCGTGTAAGTAACGCACTCCGTTGCTATTGGAATTACGCACTGAGTCTGACGGGCTTGGTGCGTATTTCGCATGCACCGTTGTTCGTGAGCGTCGAGCCCGCTGCGGTGTGTCAGTTGCATTGTCCGGAATGCCCGGTCGGCATGAGTCATCAGCCGTCAGTTTCCAGTCATCAGCCGTTCATGTCTATGGATTTATTCCGGAAGATACTGAATGAGGTAAAAGTATACGCGCATACAATGCAGTTTTATTTTCAAGGTGAACCCCTGTTGAATAAGAACTTGCTACAGATGATTGCAGAAGCGCATGAAGCCGGTTTGTACACCATTGTCAGTACGAATGCGCAGGCGATGACCCGTGAGATGGCTGATACGTTGGTAAAGGCCGGGTTGAGTAAAATTATCGTGTCCATGGACGGACTGACTCAGGCGGCCTATGGCGCGTACCGTATCGGCGGAGATGTAGAAAAAGCAAGAGCGGCACTGCGCTATCTGCACGAGGCAAAGAAGAAATTTCAAATTTCAAATTTCAAATTTCAAATAGAGTTGCAGTGTCTGCGACTGAGGACGAATGAACTAGAGTGGCAGGAAATGAAACGAACGTATAAGTCCCTCGGTGCCGACCGCTTGAGCCTGAAGACTGCGCAATTGTACGACTACGAGCAGGGGCATCCTTTAATGCCTACAGACTCGCGATACAGCCGATATGAGAAAGGTATGGATGGGTTGTACCATCGTAAATCTCTTCGCCGCGGATGCTTGCGCGTATGGAGTGGGGTGGTGGTGACTGCTACCGGTGAGGTCTTGCCTTGTTGTTATGACAAGAGTCATGCGTATATGTATGGCCGTGTCTCTGAAGCACCGATAGCGGAACTGTTTCGTAACGAGAAAGCGCTGGCGTTTCGCCGCGCAGCTCTCGCCGAACAAGAGAAAATTTGTCAAGAATGCTGGAAGTAAAATGTTTTGAGTTAGGCTCCTTTGGCACCAATACCTACATCGTTTCGGACGATGAGGGGCATGTGCTGCTTGTGGACCCTGCCTGCTGCTCTCAATATGAGCAACAGCAATTGTACCGGTACATAGAAGATATGCGATCGAAGATATCCGGATCCCAATTGCAAATCGTCGCGACGCATGGCCATTTGGATCATCTCTGGGGCGCACCTTGGGCTTGCGAGCAATGGCATATGCCGGTGCTGATGCACGAAGCGGATATAGAGATGGCAAAGGCAATGCAGGAACAGTATAATTGGTTTGGCATACGCGCAGAGGCAAAACCATTTCCGATAAAGAAATTGGAGGCAGGGGAATTAGGAATGAAGGGGTTGGATGTGATTGAGACACCGGGACATACACCGGGAAGTGTTTGTCTGTACTGGCCGGAAGAGAAGAAATTATTATCAGGAGATACCCTTTTTTGCATGGGATACGGTCGTACAGATTTACACGGTGGGGATATAGGGCTGCTCTTCCGATCCTTGAACCGGTTATTCGCGTTGCCGAGCGATGTGCAGGTGTATCCCGGACATGGAGAAGACACTACAATAGGTGCAGAAAAACGGTAAAACATAAAAAAAATACGTAAATATTTGCGTATGTCAGAAAAAAGCAGTACTTTTGTGCCCGCTTTAAAAATTATTATCGAGACGTGCGCTAACGAAGCGCGTGCGGATCGAAGAGGAGGAAGCGCGGCAATTTTACGAGTTACGCAGTAACGAAATAATCGTGCCCTTGCGGCTAAGAAGTCATTGCAAGCAGCTTCTGACGAAGGAAAGATGGCAGAGTGGTCTATTGCGTCGGTCTTGAAAACCGAAGTACGGAAACGTACCGGGGGTTCGAATCCCTCTCTTTCCGCATGAAACAATTTCCTATGCTCGCAAAGACTTTTAAAGGTCTGGAGCAAGTACTCGCACAAGAACTGATAGAACTTGGTGCCAACGACGTGCTCATCGAAAGACGAGCCGTTTCTTTTAAGGGAGATAAGGCACTGATGTACCGCGCAAACTTATGTCTGCGCACTGCTATCCGTGTGCTTGTTCCGATTAAAGAAGCCTCTCTGCGCCTGCCCAAGGGAAAAAGTGGAAAACCGGAAGATCAAGTCTATGAAATCGTGAAGACGATAGATTGGTCGCGATACATGACTGCCGATACTGCATTCGCTATTGATGCCACGGTGTATAGTGAACTGTTCCGCAATAGCCTCTTTGTCACTTACCGCGTGAAGGATGCGATAGTGGATTACTGGAAAGAAAAAGCCGGTAAACGCCCAAACGTGAATACCGAGAACCCTGATATACGCGTGAATCTGCATGTCGGTAATGACAAGTTGACCATCTCTTTGGACTCATCCGGTGAGAGCCTGCATAAACGCGGATATCGTGTGGCAAATACCGAGGCCCCTATTAATGAAGTTCTGGCGGCAGGCATGTTGTTGATGGCGGGTTGGAAAGGACAGACGGATTTTTATGACCCTATGTGTGGGTCGGGAACGCTGCCTATCGAAGCGGCGCTGATAGCCCGTAATATTGCGCCGGGAGTGTTCCGCAAGTCCTTCACTTTCGAGAAATGGCCGGACTTCGATGCGGACCTTTGGTCCGATATCTACAATGACGACTCGCAGGAACGGGAGTTCAAGCATAAGATATACGGCTCGGATGCTTCTTTCTTCGCCATTCAACAGGCTGCGAAGAATGTGAAAGCGGCGGGCGTGACGCATGACGTGGAATTGAGGCAAATCCGTATGGAAGAGTTAAATCCCGCCCCATTAACCCCTAACCCCCTAATTGTGATCAATCCTCCATACGGCGAACGTCTTGCGAGCAATAAGGATATGGAAGATCTGTATGGGAAGATAGGCACGGCGCTCAAGCACCATTTCACCGGCGCAACGGCATGGATCATCTCCTCCAATGCGGTGGCGATGAAGTGTATCGGTCTCAAACCCAGTAAGAAAATGCGTTTGTTGAATGGAGAACTGGACTGCCAGTTCAACTGCTATGAATTATTCCAAGGAAAAAGAAATGAAGCCCATCTACATAGCTGATTATAATTACCCCTTGCCCGATGAACGGATTGCCAAATATCCGTTGGCGGAACGAGACCACAGCAAGTTATTGGTGTACCGCGACGGGAAGGTGAGTGAAGACCGGTTTTACAATGTTGGAGATTACATCGCTCCTCATTCGCTTCTCGTGTATAACAACACGCGTGTAATACAGGCCCGTCTTGAGTTTCACAAGCCGAGTGGAGCGCGTATCGAGGTGTTCTGTCTCGAACCTCTTGCCCCGCATGACTATCAACTGTCATTAGGTTCTACAAAAGGTTGTATCTGGAAATGCATGGTGGGAAATGCAAAAAAATGGAAGGAAGGTGATGCTATCCATCTGACATTGAATGTCGGACATCAGACATACAGCCTTCGTGCGTACAAGGAACAGACGTTGGGGAATACCTTCGCCGTTCGTTTTGAATGGGATGATGAATCCGTGAGTTTCGCGGAACTGTTGGATGCGGTAGGCGAACTGCCTATACCGCCGTACTTGAATCGTAAGACGGAAGAGAGTGACAAGCGCACGTACCAAACAGTGTACTCGCGTATCAAGGGTTCGGTAGCTGCCCCTACAGCAGGTCTGCATTTCACAGAGCGGGTGTTGGCGGATATCCGCTCGCGAGGCATAGAGACAGAGGAGGTGACACTCCATGTGGGTGCAGGTACCTTCTTGCCGGTGAAGACTGCCGACGCAAATGAACATACCATGCATACGGAGATTATCGCCGTGCCGAAAGAAGCGATAGCGCATATTATCAAAAACCTCGGACGTGTCGTTGCGGTAGGAACAACCAGCATGCGAACCCTGGAGAGTCTCTATTACATCGGACTTCATCCGGAGAATCCGACGGTTGGACAATTCGAGCCGTATGAAGAATCATCAAACGGCATTGGTCAGCCTTCAGTCAATGAGTCATTGCAGGTGATTATTGATTATCTGGATGCCACGGGGCAGCAAACGCTGCATGCCGAGACGCAGATCATGATCAAACCCGGATATACTTTCCGTGTAGTGGATCAGTTGATTACCAATTTCCACCAACCGCAATCGACTCTTTTGCTACTTGTCAGCGCCTTCGTTCACGGCGACTGGAAAACCATCTATGACTATGCATTGAGCCATGATTTTCGATTTCTCTCCTACGGAGACAGCAGTATTTTAACACGATGATTGATACTCATATTCATATAGATGAAGAAGCGTACGCGATGGATCGCGAAGAAGTGATTGCACGCCAACGCGAAGCCGGTGTAGAAGCTATGATTGTGCCCGGAGTGAATGCCAAATCGATAGAGGGCATTTTGGACGTGTGCCGGAAGCATAAAGGCTATTGCTTCCCTGCTTTGGGCTTTCATCCGCAAGATGTTTTTCCAGATGATTACAAGGAGCAATGGCGCATCATAGAAGAGGCTATCCGTCTGCATCGCGAGGAGATAGTTGCCATCGGAGAAATAGGTCTGGATTATCACTACGATACAACTTATAAGGAAGGCCAACAAGAGATTTTTCAACGCCAGTTAGACTTGGCGCAGGAGTTGGATTTGCCCGTGATGATTCACAATCGCGATGCAACGGAGGATACCTTAAGAATCTTAAAATCACAAATCGCAAAGGCTCCTCTCCGGGGTGTTGTGCATTGCTTCAACGGCAGCAAAGAGGTGGCGAAGCAGATTCTGGAGATGGGTTTATACCTTGGTATAGGAGGAGTGTTGACTTTCAAGAACTGCAAGTTGTTTGAGACCTTGGAGGTTGTACCTCTGGAGCGCATTGTTTTGGAAACGGACGGACCCTATTTGGCACCCACACCGCATCGCGGGGAACGGAATGAGAGCCGGTTGATGATCTTTGTCGTGCAGCGTCTGGCAGAGATATATCATATAACACCGGAAGAAGTAATCTCAATCACTTCTTCGAACGCAAAAAAACTCTTTTTTGTATAAAAATGCATACACTCTTGTGTATGTCATTTTTTTTTACTACCTTTGTCGCCGAATTTGAACATAAGTTAATCCATATATGAAAGAAGTAAGTACAAAGAAACTTTTAGAGACGATTATTGAAGGTGTCCGCAACCGAAAGGGACAACGTATTGTTACGATTGATTTGCGGAAAATCAAAGAGGCTCCGGTGGAGATGATGTTGATCTGTGAAGGCCAAAGTAATACGCAGGTTTCTGCTATTGCAGATGAGATAGACGATTTCGTGCGCACACAGACTCATATTCACCCCTTAAGTGTCTCTGGCCAGGAGAACGCAGAATGGATCGCCATGGATTATGGTACGATCTTTGTGCATGTGATGCAGCGCGAGCCCCGTGCGTTCTATGATATTGAGCATCTCTGGGCGGACGGCAAGGTGACGGAGTTACCGGCAGTATTGTAAACAAAGAACTGAGAATTATGGCAGATAATAAAAAAAACAGAGGACAAGGTCCGAGTGGTCCGCGTCGATGGCTCAACATGCTGATGTATGTTGCTGCGTTTGTCTTGTTGGGTTATTGGATATACGGTGACCGGGCGGATAATGGAGCTACGAAAGACTTGAGTTATACGAAGTTCACTGCGTATGTAGAGGCGGATGCTATTGAGAAAATGACAGTGTTTGATGACTTGACTCTGAAAGCAAGTGTCAAACCGGCTAAATACGCCTTGGTCTTCGGTGCTCAGGCGGAAGGCGAACGGGCAAAAGGCCAACTGCAGGTGCAAATCCCTTCTGTTGAGGAGTTCGCTAAATATATTGACTCTGTCAATGCCAATCGCAAGGAGCAGGGTTTGGCTGTGATAGATGTCAAATACGAGAAGTCGCATAACTACTGGTATCTGATACTGGTGAATGTGCTGCCGTTCGTATTCCTTATCTTCTTCTTTATATATATGAGTCGCGGAATTGGTGGAGGAGCCGGCGGCGGAGGAATCTTCGGAGTGGGACGTGCCAAAGCGCAAATATTTGACAAAGACAAGAAAGACAAAGTGACCTTCAAGGACGTAGCCGGTTTATACGGCGCGAAGCAGGAGGTGCAGGAGATTGTGGAGTTTCTTAAGAACCCCAAGAAATATACTGAGATAGGAGCTAAGATTCCTAAAGGAGCGTTACTCGTCGGCCCTCCGGGAACCGGAAAGACCTTATTGGCCAAAGCCGTGGCCGGTGAAGCAGGGGTGCCGTTTTTCTCAATGAGCGGTTCGGATTTTGTTGAGATGTTTGTGGGAGTTGGCGCGAGTCGTGTGCGCGACCTCTTCCGTCAGGCGAAAGAGAAAGCACCGGCAATCATTTTCATTGACGAGATAGATGCTATCGGTAGAGCACGCGGAAAAAACACCATGATGGGAGGCAATGACGAACGCGAGAGTACGCTGAATCAGCTGTTGACGGAGATGGATGGCTTTGGTACCAACTCGGGTGTAATCATTATGGCTGCTACTAACCGCGCCGATGTGCTTGATGCAGCACTACTCCGCGCGGGACGGTTTGACCGGCAGATACACGTGGAGTTGCCCGATCTGCAAGAGCGAAAAGAGATTTTCCTCGTACACCTTCGCCCGCTGAAGTTGGACGAGACGGTGGACATCGATTTCTTAAGTAAACAGACTCCTGGATTCTCGGGAGCAGACATTGCGAACGTATGTAACGAAGCAGCCTTGATTGCGGCCCGTGGAGGACGGAAGAAAGTTGGCAAGCAGGATTTTATGGATGCGGTAGATCGTATTGTGGGAGGTCTGGAACGCAAGAATAAGATCATGACCGAAGAGGAGAAGAAATCCATTGCCTTCCACGAGGCAGGTCACGCAACCATCAGTTGGATGCTCCGTTGGGCGAACCCGTTGGTAAAGGTAACGATTGTGCCGCGCGGCATGGCGCTGGGCGCTGCATGGTACTTGCCGGAAGAAAGGCAGTTGACAAACGAAGAGCATATCTTAGACGAACTCTGTTCGTTGCTCGGTGGCCGCGCTGCAGAGCAGTTGTTCTTGGAACAGACCTCAACCGGTGCCCTCAACGATCTGGAGCGTGCTACCAAGCAGGCCTATGCCATGGTAGCATACTACGGCATGAGTGACAAACTGAAGGATGTCTCGTTCTATGACTCTACCGGTCGTTATGACTACGGCTTTGCCAAACCCTATTCGGAAGAGACGGCTACGCTTATCGACCAGGAGACACAGCGTATCATTGCTGGCCAGATGGCGCGTGCCAAACAGATTCTCACCGAGCATGCGGACGGGCATCATCAGATAGCGCAGTTGCTCATCGACCGCGAAGTGATTACGGCTGAAGATGTAGCGCGCATCTTAGGACCGCGGCCTTGGAAGAGTAGGGGCGATGAGCTGCTGGAAGCCAATGCCAAAATGGCAAAAGAAGAGGAGCAACCAAAGAAGAAACGCGCTCCGCGAAAGAAGAAAACAGAACAAGAAAACTCTGATAACAATGAATAACAAAGTTAATCGTGCTATGGCTAAGAAACGAATCTTGCTTAACATCGCGCTGCTGTGTGCAGCCATGATGGTGTCGGCGCAGCAGGCGCCTGAAAAACTGGCAGTGGACCCTGAGGTCCGCTACGGTAAGTTGGACAACGGATTGACGTATTATATCCGTCATAACGAGCAGCCCAAGCAACGCTGCGAATTTCATATTGCACAAGCGGTAGGTGCGATCCTCGAGGAGGACAACCAGAATGGTCTGGCGCACTTCCTGGAGCATATGGCCTTCAATGGTACCCAGCATTTCCCGGGAAAAGGCATCATCAATTATTTTGAGTCGGTGGGTGTGAACTTCGGCGGAAATATCAATGCCTACACCTCTATTGACGAAACCGTTTACCGTCTGTCGGACGTGCCTACTTATCGCGAGGGTATCATCGATAGCGCATTACTCGTAATGCATGACTGGAGTTGTGGCCTGTTGCTCCTCCCGGAAGAGATTGATGCCGAGCGCGGCGTTATCCTTGAGGAATGGCGTACGGGGCGCACGGCGCAACGTCGTATATGGAAAGAACTGAACGCGAAGATGTATCCCGGCACGCAGTATGCTAAGCGCGATGTGATCGGCGATACGGCTGTCATCAATAACTTTGACTACCAGGCCCTGCGTGACTACTACCATAAATGGTATGGTCCGGACAATCAGGCTATCATTGTAGTTGGTGATATTGATGTAGATGCTATCGAGGCGAAGATCAAAGAGCTCTGGAAAGACGTGCCGCGTCGTGCTAACTTCGGCGAACGCCCTATCTACACGGTGAATCATAATGACAAACCGCTTGTGGCGATCGTTACCGATCCTGAGGCACAGCAAAGTCGTATCACTTTGGAATATAAGTTTGACCAACTGCCCGAGGCATTGCAAGGAACCGCTCAGGAATACGTGATTAACATGGTTCGTGATTTGGCATGCACCATGCTTAATAACCGGTTCTCGGAGTTAGCGCTGGACCCGAAGGCTTCTTTTGCCGGCGCATTCTGCTATTATGGCGAGACAGCGAAGAAGATGGATGCTTTCACGGCAATCATCGTTCCTAAAGATGGACATGAGACAGATGCCTATAATGACCTCGTGTTCCAACTGGAGAAAATGCATCGCTACGGATTCACTGCAGCCGAGTTAGAGCGCGTGAAGAGCGAGAAACTGAATGAGATGGAGCAGTATTACAAGGAGCGTGACACCCGTAAGAACATTGCTCTGGCGCGTGAGTGCATCCGTCATTTTGAAGACGGTGAATCGATGCCGGGCGCGCAGTGGGAGTACGACATGGTGCAGGCTACTTTGCCTCTCATCAGCCTGGAAGCGGTAAATAGTATGGCGGAGGCGCTGATCCATCCGAATCCTACCGTAGCTATCTCCGGCCCTCAGAAAGAAGGTATCCATATCCCGTCGGAGGAAGAGGTATTGGCTACGTTGGCCGGTCAGGCAACGTTGGCTATTGATGCTCCGGTAGAGGAGAAGATCGACACCGAACTGGTGAAGAAAGCACCGCGCAAGGGTAAGATCAAAGCCATCAAGCAGAACGAAGAGTTCGGTTTTACCGAATTTACCTTAAGCAATGGAATCAAAGTGGTGATTCGTCCGACGGAGTTCAAGGCTGATGAGATCTTGATGCAGGCCTTCTCGAAGGGCGGCTTGACGCAAGTGAAGACCGAAGACCTCCCCTCTGCAGAAATCGTTTCGTCTCTCATCCGGATGTCCGGTATCGGCCGTTTCAATGCTACGCAATTGGAGAAAGCATTGGCGGGTAAGACTGTTTCCGTCAGCCCGGAGATATCAGAGTGCGTAGAGCGTCTCCACGGGTCATCGTCTGTCAAAGACCTCGAGTCGATGCTACAACTGACCTATCTGCATTTTACGGCTCCGCGTCGTGACGAAGAGGCATACCAGACATTATTGGCACTGCTGCGTACGCAACTCGCTAACCGCGATAAAAACCCCAAAGCAGCTTTCCAGGATTCGATTCAGATGATGGCATCGAATCACTCGCCGCGTACCGTCCTGATGAATCTCGAGACAATGGATCGTCTGTCCTTGGACAAAGCGATGGAGATATATCAGGCGCGTTTTGCGAATCCTGCTGACTTCACCTTCGTCTTTGTAGGAAACATCAACCCCGATGACCAGAAAGTACGCGACTTGCTCTGCCAATGGCTCGGAAGCCTCAAGACAAAGAAATGTCGTGAGGAAGTGATTGACCATCACGAGACGGTCGCTCCGGGTATTCAGAAGAACTATTTCAGTCGCAAGATGGAGACCACGACGGCTTCTAACCGCATCCAGTACACCTCGTATGACATGCCCTATACGCTGGCTAACGATTTGAACATGGAGATGATTGGTCGTATCCTCAGCACGCGTTATCTGGAGTCCATCCGTGAGCGTGAAGGTGGTTCGTACGGCGTAGGTACCTACGGTTATATGGTTGAACTGCCGTCGCCGCGTGCAGGTCTACTCATGCAGTTCGATACCGATCCCAAGAAACAGGAACGTCTCATGGAGATCATCCACGAAGAGGTGAATACAATCGTCAAAGATGGTCCGTTGGCTTCTGACCTGCAGAAAGAGAAAGAGTCGATGCTCAAGGATTATCAGGAGGACCTGGAGAAGAACGGATGGTGGAGACAAAGTATCTACATGTACTACATGTACGGCGTGAACAATATTCGCGACTATAAGTCGGCGGTAGAAGCAATCACGGGAGAAACTGTTCAACAGACGTTGAAGAAACTGGTTGAGGCCGGTAATATATTCGAGGTAGTGATGTTCCCGGAGCAGTAACATGAAGTATTTCCTGATAGCCGGAGAAGCGTCGGGGGATAAGCATGCTGCGGCACTGATGGTGCAGATAAAACAGTGTGACCCTCAAGCGCTATTCGTAGGACTCGGTGGTAGCCAAATGGCTGCTGCCGAGTGCCGTCTCTATCAGGATTATAGCCACATGGCTTTCATGGGCTTTGCGGCCGTGCTGGCGAACATAGGGCAAATAAGACGTAACTTCCGCATCGCCAGGGAGGCGTTGTTGAGCGAGCGACCGGATGTACTCATCCTCGTGGACTATCCCTCTTTCAACCTCCGCATGGCGGCTTTCTGTCGCAAACATCTGCCCTCCACACGCATCATGTATTATGTCCCCCCGAAGGTGTGGGCATGGAAGCGCCGCCGCATTCATCAACTCGCGCGCTTGTGCGATGAGATATTGGGTATCTTTCCTTTCGAACCTGACTTCTATGCCAAGTATGGCTATCGTTGTACCTATGTCGGCAATCCCACGGCGGAACAAATCGCCAATTACCAATCTCCAATCTCCAATCGCCAATCCTCGATCGTCCTTCTTCCCGGATCGCGCGAAAGCGAGGTCCGTCATTGTCTGCCGCGGATGTTGGATGCTGCCCGTCGCTTTGCGGATTACCGCATTGTGGTATGTGCCGCGCCGGGTATAGACGATACGTTCTATATACCGTATCTGCGCGAGAACGAGACACTGACGCACGAGACATATACCGCTTTGCGGCAAGGTAAAGCTGCTGTCGTCAATTCCGGAACAGCTACCCTTGAGACTGCTTTGCTGGGGACACCGCAGGTAGCTGTGTACCATCTGGCATGTTCATGGCTGCTGGGACTCTTCCGATGGGCGCAACCGCTTATTTTCTCCATCCCTTATTTCACATTGGTGAATATCATCAGTGGTAAGGAAGTGATTCGCGAACTCGTGGCGAATGATTTTACGACAAGGAAGGTAACGGACGAATTGCAGCGTCTGCTGACGGACGATGCATATACAAAAAAGATGCTCGCAAACTACGAACATCTCCATTCTCTTCTGGGCTCTCAGCCCGCTGCGGCTACGGCAGCCGCTATTATTACATCGAAACGATAAGGGACGCCAGAATATATGGCAGAGCCCCGCATAAGACTCCTTTAGCCAGGCGCCAGGTATCCGTCGTGTAGAAAACGAATATCAGCGCTAAGTCTGGAAAAACACTCACAAACAGCAACTTGCTCAGCACTCCTCCGGCTTGAAACTGCAAGGTCTGCAGCGGATACCAGAGATTCATCACCTCGATATAGGTCAACCCGAAAGCGGCAGGAATGATGAGCCCGATGAGTATGCCAATCCAGTATCTGTCAAAGCGATCCATAATCTGTCAAATCAATCGAAATAGGAGTGATGGCCAGTAACTGATGGTCCATCGCCCATATATCCGTGTCTTGCGCCTGAGGTTCGTCATTGATGAATTCACCCGCCAGCCGCCACGTGCTCAGGATACCTTCGCGAAGCGGTTCATCCGTTGCTTCTACTAACTCGTTGGCCCAGTGTCCGCGGCATTGACGCGTCCAACGGATTCCTTCTATCTCACCAAGCGGAGCATTGATATTATAGCACGTACCCGGGGTGATGCCTTCTTCGAGCAGGTGCTGTGTGATGTCAGTCAGGAAAGGTTGGAGCCAATGCAGGTCAGCGTCCAACAGATGACTGTTGATGGACCATCCGATAGCAGGAATACCTTTCTCTGCTGCTACAAGGCACGCACCCATCGTGCCGGAGTAGATCACATTGATGGCGGCGTTGCTGCCATGATTGATACCGGAGACGACCAGGTCAATCGGCTGATCTTTGAGTACCACCTCTTTGGCTAACTTGATGCAATCGGCTGGAGTACCGTTGGTTACGAATACCTCAGCGCCATTCAGATCATGCTCCTCGATACGCTTCAGGTAGATGGGGTTTGTCACGCTGATGCAGGCTCCAAAACCGCTACGCGGACCGTCAGGAGCAATCACGAAGACTTTGCCCATCTTCGTCATCTCTCTGGCTAGCAAACGGATCCCTGCCGTTCCCCATCCGTCATCATTTACAACTACTATATTCATTCGCTCACTCATTCACTCATTCACTCATTCACTACGGCGATCACTCGCTGTGCGAGTTCATTCGCCGCATCCATCGTGGCGGCCTCTGAATATACGCGGATGATAGGTTCGGTATTACTCTTGCGCAAGTGTACCCATCCGTTTGCGAAGTCGATCTTCACGCCGTCGCGGTCATTCACACGCTCGTTCTTATAGAGCTCTTTGACGCGCGCGAGGATAGCATCTACGTCCGTATCCGGTGTCAGGTCAATACGGTTCTTGCTGATGCAGTAATCAGGCAGGGTTCGGCGCAGTTCGCTGACCTTCATATCCAGATGTGCGAGATGACTAAGGAAGAGTGCGATACCTACCAATGCATCACGGCCGTAATGGCATTCGGGATAGATCACGCCGCCGTTCCCTTCGCCGCCGATGACGGCTCCTACGCGTTTCATCTCTGCTACCACATTCACTTCGCCTACTGCGCTCGCGCTGTATTCGCCGCCATGCGCACGCGTCACATCGCTCAGAGCACGCGTCGAACTCATGTTGCTGACCGTATTGCCCGGCGTATGACGCAGGATATAATCGGCTACGCTCACTAACGTATATTCCTCGCCGAACATCTCTCCGTTCTCGCAGATGATGGCCAAACGGTCTACATCGGGATCCACCACAAAGCCTACATCTGCCTTACCGCTCTTGAGGAGATCGCTGATCTCCGTCAGGTGCTGCGGAAGGGGTTCGGGGTTGTGCGGGAAATGACCGTTCGGCGTGCAGTTCAGTTCGATAATGTTCTTTACGCCCACGGCCTTCAGAATGGCCGGGATAGCCAAACCGCCCACGGAGTTCACGCAATCGATGGCAACGGTGAAATCGCGCTTGCGGATAGCTTCTACGTCCACTAATTTCAGTTTCAGCACTTGCTCTACATGGTACGGCAGATAGTCTTTGTTGGTTATATGACCTAACTCATCCACTTCGGCGAAAGTGAAGTCTTCGCGCTCGGCGATAGCCAGTACCTCTTTACCTTCTGCATCATTGAGAAACTCGCCTTGCTCGTTGAGTAACTTCAGGGCGTTCCATTGTTTGGGATTATGGCTGGCTGTAAGGATGATTCCTCCCGCGGCCTTCTCGCCGGTAACGGCTAACTCGGTGGTAGGAGTGGTCGCAAGACCGATATTCACTACGTTGTATCCCATGCCCGTCAGTGTACCGCAGACGATGTGTTCGACCATTGGTCCGCTCAAACGGGCGTCACGACCCACTACGATGGTGTTGTTATTCGGCAGTGCAGCACGACGTTGCGTCGCATATGCCGCCGTGAAACGAACGATATCCACGGGGTTCAAACCTTCGCCTACACGGCCGCCTATCGTGCCGCGGATACCGGAGATGCTCTTTACTAAACTCATATCAGTTCTTTACTTGAATCTTCATTATATAGACGTACGGAGTGACAGATGTCTGATCGGCGTCGAAACCTTGTTTGCTCGGCACGATGATCTGGCACTGCGAATTTGGATACTTCATCAGTTTGACGGCTTCGTGCCATCCGATAGCCTCGCATATCTGCGTATAACCGGAGGCAACGCCGCTGGTAATGCCGTAGAAAAACTCATACGGATAGGCTTGGTCCAGCGTTGTCCAGTAACTGAGAGTATCGGTATTTTCGGTCAACCCGAATTTCTTATATCGCGTCACTATCACGTCGTTGCGCAATATCGTCATGTCGATTGTGTCCACGTTCTGGGGACTGGTAGAATCAATCAGGATGGAGTCGCCGCGCTTGATGAGATGAAAATAGAGGTTGTCGTAACCCGATACTTTATAGTAGTCTTTCTCTCCCCATACATAGTCGATGCCGGGCTCTTCTTTCAGCACGTTGATATTGTTCCGACTCAGATAGTTGGCAATCAGTCGGTCCTCTTCCTGGCGAAGAGCAGAGTAGGTGTTTCCTGCGCAACTCGCGAAGAGAATAGGTAGTCCGATGATCAGACAGATAATAAATCGTTTCATTTATTTTAGTTCTAATTCGATAATTACATTTTCGTAAGGCGGAATGTCATCCGTCCCTTTGATGCCGTAAGCGGCGTACCAGGGTGCCAGCAGTCGGGCTTTCGTCCCGTGATTCCATTCGCCGATATTGGCATCCACTGCGCCGGGTAACTCATATTTGCCGGCATGCGCTGTTTGCTCGATATCGCTGTATAGGCGTCCTTCGAGACTGAAGATCCGCATATGTACGGTGCATTCTTCGCCTTCGGCGGGCACTCCCCGTGTTGCATCGCCGGGGTCTATCAGATAAGCCCACGTCCCGTTCTCGTACAGCGCGTAGGGCTCTTCTTGCGCTTGCGCCAAGCGATGGAGCGTCTCGTCTGCCGTCTCCGTCAACTGCTGATTGAGGGAGAGCAGGGCCAATTGTGCGCTGTCTGCTTGGGGCGCCTGGCCCATACGACGACTCGGACGCTGAGGACTCTGCTCGCTGCAGGCTACCATCGCCACGACCACCACTCCTATGATAAACCCTCTAACCACTAACCACTAACCACTAACCACTAACCACTAACCACTAACCTCTAACCTCTAACC
>CAMHOY010000016.1 GCA_946186915.1 uncultured Bacteroidales bacterium
CATGAGGCAAAGAGCCATTCCGAGAATGCTAAACCATCCAAATTTCGCTATACTCATTTTCGATGTTATTTTCAAAAAACGGTGCAAAATTACAAAAAATTTCTGACATACGCAAGTTGATATAAACCCATAAAGGCTATATATAAATTTTTGTTTTGCTATAATACTATATTTCAGCAACTTACGCATTGTAAATATAAATCGCAAAATTTGGATATAAATGGGTTTTTGTAGTAACTTTGCACCAGATTTTGAAAGATTTAACAACTCAAAAATTGAAGAAAATGAAAACAAAATTTATCATTATCGGACTGATACTCGCAGCAGTACTTTCGATGAGCGGGTGCATGCCCGGAAGTGAGAAGTGGAACATCCACATTGCGGCACATTGCTACATCAAAGGCGGTGGACTGCAAGAGGGTGAGAAACTGATTTTTGTCAATGGTATTCAGCGCAAGTGCTTGCGTGAATGGCAGGGGCAAATGTGTAAGTATGTGGCGGTTAAGTACACTTTCCGCAAGGCGAATGGCAATCTCGACCAACGCATCCTTCATCTGCTGATGACCGAGCATTGCGACAGCATCGTTGATTGCAGTTACGACGGCAAAGCGGAATGGGTCAATGACAATGATCTGATGATGCTGCGGGATATCTTTCCGCATGGTGTCTTCGGCGGCGAACGATAGTATCACCTTATAATAATATAATAATATGCAAACAAAGTATTTCGTATTGGCAGCGGCGATGGTTTGCGCCGTGTCAATGAACGCGCAAACAGGCGCACAAACCAACAGCAACGACACCTTACGGATGGACACATCCATGTTCAAATTAGCCGAAGTGACGGTGGAGGCGCAGAACGTCATTCAGAAAATAGACAAACAGGTTCTGCTCCCCAACAAGGAGCAACGCAAAGCCTCGCACGATGGTATGTCCCTGCTGCAGAACTTGCAGATTCCGCGTATCGTGGTGAACCCTGCGGACAACACGGTCAAGACCCTCGCGAACCAAGAGGTGCAGTTGCGTATCAACGGCATTGAGGCAAGCAATTCCGATGTCATGGCAATCAACCCGAAAGATGTCATCCGCATCGAGTACCACGACCAGCCTGGTGTGCGCTTTAACGGAGCGGCGGCGGTCATCAACTACATCGTCAAGCACCGCGACACGGGCGGTAATCTGATGCTCAATGCCTCCAACGGTGTGACCATGCCCGGTTGGGGCGAGTACCATCTGTCGGGTAAGGTCAATTTTGGCAAATCGTCGTTCAGCCTCTTGACTCATTATTCGCCGCGTGACATCTATTGGACACGCACGAACGCCGAGACGTACAATTTTTCAACGGGCACGATAGAGAACCGGGAAGTGGGCGAACCGACACGTTTCAAGATGAATCCGATGAACATCGCTTTGACTTACAATTGGACAAACGGCGAGAAAAATATGTTGCAGATAGCCTTGCGCGATTTCATGAAGTTTACGCCGCATTCCAAGACAAACCGTGATTCGCGTCTCTACCAAGCCACGGACAGTTTTGCCATCCACGACCACGAAAGCACCCAATCCATTTCGCCCTCGTTGGATATTTACTACGAGCACAACCTGCCGGACGATCACCACTTGTATTTCGACGTGGTAGGAACGTATATTAACAGTAGCAACGACCGCCGTTTTGAGCAAACACCACTGGGCGAAACGGTTGCCGATACGACCGATGTAACCTCTCGCGTCAGAGGCAATAAATACTCACTCATCGGCGAAGCTATCTATGAAAAGGATTGGGAGAACATCGCCCTGACGGTCGGCGTACGCCACAATCAGCAATGGGTCGAGAATACCTATCTCGGCAGTGCCGATGTTACGATTTCCATGACCACCGCCGAGACCTACGCTTTTGCGGAAGTACAGCAACGTGTTAAGCAGTTTTCGTACGCCGTGGGTATCGGAGCCATGCACACGTATATCGAGCAAGCCGGACAGAAACAGTCGAACTGGATTGCCCGTCCGCAACTTACGCTGAGTTATGACTTCGGAAAAGGTGTGTTCTGGAAATACAAAGGTTATGTCTCCGGCTACCAACCCTCGCTTTCTGCTATGTCGGATGTGACGCAACAGATTGACAAGTACCAGATTCGGCAAGGAAATCCGAACCTCAAGCCCGTTATGTTCGTTGCCAATGAGATGCAACTTTCTTGGCAGTCCAAATATGTCAATCTGAACCTTTGGGCGAACTACTCATACGACCACAAACCGATTATGGATGAGACGTACGAACAACTGATTGACGGTCAAGCATACGCAATACGTACCTACGCCAACCACCGCGGTTTTCATCGTCTGCAAGTGGCTCCGAGTGTGCAAGTGCGCGTGCTCAATAACAGCCTGATCTTCACCGTCGCGCCATTCGCCAATTACTATGTGAGCCTTGGCAATTCCTACACGCACAAGCATTTCAATCCGGGCGTTCGCGCAAGTATTATGGGCATGTACAAGGGTTGGCAGTTCTTCGGTGAAGTGACCACGCGCAGCAACAATCTCTGGGGTGAGACACTGGAGTACGGCGAGTTCTACCATCATATCGGTCTTGGCTACAATGCTGACAAATGGGGCTTCCGTGCGATGCTGATGAATCCCTTCTCTGTCAAGGGCTACAGCATCGAGACAAAAGACCTCTCCGCTCTTGCTCCGAACACGCAGCACGCTGAGATGCGGGATTTCCGCCAGATGCTCATTCTCAACTTTCATTGCAACCTCGATTTCGGTACCCAACGTCGCGAAAATGGGAAACGTATAAATAACGAGGACAAAGAAAATGGTATCTTGAGTGGTACGAAATAGGCAAGAATTGTGTGTAAGAATAGCGGCACTCGGAACCTCTTTATTCGACTTATTGGCAGGAATTTGGCAGGCCTTGTCAAAAAACTACATAAAAAACCGCCGTAACTTATTGTGTTACAGCGGTTTGGGTGGAATGTGGGGCTCGAACCCACGACACTCGGAACCACAATCCGATGCTCTACCAACTGAGCTAAGACCACCATGCAGCTTTTTCTCAAAAGCGGGTGCAAAGGTACTGCTTTTTTTTGATATACGCAAATTTTCGCGCAACTTTTTTAAAAAATATCGTTTATGGCTGCATTATTTCGCCTAATGGGATCTTGACAAAGTCCCTTTGCTGCCAAAATTTATGAGGAAGCGTTAACTCCGGGGTATCAAGGCAAATCTCCTGTCCTCGCTCATCAAAAACACGTATCAGATCGATATCTATACACCGGTCGGTGTAATTTCTAATTTCTAATTTCTGATTTCTAATTTCTAATTGCTGATTGCTGATTGCTGATTTCTCTTTGCGTCCTAAGGCGCGTTCGATGGTTTGGGTGAGATGTAATACCTCTAAAGGTGTTTTATCGGTCTCAACGGCACAACAGAGGTTGCAGAAGTCATGCTCGCTTTCAAACCCCCAAGGCTTGGAGTAATAAAAGGATGAGCAGCGACGGACCGGTCCGATTTGCTGCTCAATGCGTTGTAAGGCTTGGCGAATAGTTCCTTCGCGGTCACCTAAATTAGATCCTAAAGAAAGGTAATAAGTCATTTCAAATCCGACTTCATGTGGTAGGTCTCTATGTAATGTGTCATTTTGACCATTTGCGGATAGACAACGGAAGTCTTTACTACAGGGGAATTGTCCAGCCAATGGTAAGCCCCGTTGGTCTTATCCATTGCAAAGACCACTATCAGGACAAGAATGCCATATTTGCATATTCCGAAGACACCGCCTAACAGTCTGTTGGCCCATCCGAGATGTATGGCCCGAAGGAATTTATGAAGCAGTTTGGCCAGGATGGACAGCACGATGGCGATGGCGAGGAAAATCAGGACATATGCGACTACATCGCACACTTCTGCAGGCCAGGCGAACTGCTGTAATAGCCATGCGGAGAATGTCTGCGCCCATAACCGCGAGCCGAGCACTCCGAGAATCACCACCGCGATGGCGATGATCTCGGAGACTAGCCCGCGCATCAAACCTCTGACGAGGCCTACAAGAAGCGGCAGGAGGATAAGGACATCCAGCCAGTTCATGCAATCACTTACTAAACCACTTTAGTTCTCGTGGTGATAGTAGTAGTTAATGTAATATACCGGATCAAATTCCTCAGGCGTCCATTCTGTGCCGATAGGAATACCCGGCATAGGGAAGTTACTCTTCATCTGGATATCCGGAATACCTACGCCCGGGATACCACGCGGTGTGATCGACCATTCGGTTCCCTTCAGGTCAGCCTTGGGCGGGATATATCTGGCGTTGTCGGCATACCAACCTACAATACCTGTAACGGTTCCTTCCCATCGTTTGCAGTTCGTCACGGCTTTGGTACTATCCGGTTGAGCACCCGGAATGAAGACATTGGCGAACTTTGCATACTCGGAGCAAGAACAGCAGATAGCAAAATTCTTGTTATTGAGTTTGTTGAGCAGGATACGGCTCTGCGGATAACCGATGTTCAGAGTCGTCGGAGCGAAGACGTTCGCTACTTCGGAGGTATCCGGATGCTTGTACACGCAATCAGTGAACGGATTGCTATCGTCTTGTTGTGTCGTCTCGCCGGAGAAGTGTACTTTTTGCAGGCGAACAAGTCGTCCGTCAAAATGGCGTACTTTCTTCATATCCTCTTTGGTCATGGCCGGTTTACGCGGCACCATATTGAACAATTCTTCGAGCGTCACCTCATCGTATTTGAGCAGTGACGGATCCGGACTGCCAATCATCTTCGTCGCATTGCGGAATTTCGAGGCAGGGATACGTCCCGGTGCCCATCCCACTTTCTCTTTTGCGGTATATGCGTACACGTTGTCGTTGTACGCGGGTATGCAGAGTTGCGGTTGACCGGCATAACGTCCAACAGCCAAGCCGTTGCAACGGATAATGATTTCCTGACCGATTTGGTACATACCTCCGCTCGAACCCATATCTGCCGAGATACGCAGGTTCTGTTGTTTGTTGTCCACGATCTGCTGGATGACCATCGCCTTGTAGAAGTTACCGGCGTAGTCGTCCGTTGAGATACGACCGCGGATATAGATACCTCTACCAGTCGTCGGCAGGGTGTCCACGGAGAACAGATAGATACCATTTCCGTTGGTCGTGCGAGTACGGTACGGACAGGTGTCACTCATGAAGTTTCCTTCCTCGGTCATGAACGTATCCAGGAACTGGTCCAGCGTGAATATCTTCCAGCCTTCCGGGTTGTTCTCGTCCAACCATTTATGCAACGAATCCGCCCCTGCAGCCGTGGTGTCAGAGGGGAAGAAGACATCCTGCTCGGTGAGAGCATTCGGCTCACAGGAGGTCACGAAAAGTACGAAGGTACAAAGTACTAAGTACAGTATATTTTTACTCGTCTTCATATCGTTTAGAATTTATAGGTTACAGTTAAGAAGAAGTTCACGCCCCAAGCATAGTAGTACTTGGACGGGTATTTCCACGCATTGGCGGTGATGACCGAGTTATGATAGTCTTTCTCTCTTTGGAGGACGCCGCGCGGCAGACGAGCCTGCTGGTAGCCACCGGTCTTGAAGTGCGTGTTGTTCGTCACGTTTGTCACGCTCAGGTTGATGGACACAGACTGTCTCTTAGGCAGGTAGATCAGTTTACCAACCGACAGATCAATGATGAATCGGTTGAGCGGGTTGGTAGCCGCCAGCGACTCCTGCATAGACATGAGGTTGTACGGGTATTTGAGTACCGGTACACCGTTCCCATCGAGCACTGCGTTCTCATAGATAGCTTTGCCGAAGGTAGGACTTGTCGGATCGGTGTCCACTGTTGCGCGTGTAGCCTTGTCGTCGGTTGTCTGGATAGCGTTGGCGTAACTGTCGCCGTACCATCCGTTCACCGGCGTTCCATCGATACGCATGCCGGTGAACAAACCTTGCATACGACGGCTCGGAGCCACTGACAGGTAGTTCCAGTCATGGTAGTTGACGGTGATGTCAGCAAACCACATCTTCGGGTGGAAGAAACTGAGTTTCAGACTGGCGTTGAGTTGCGGACCGGTCGAGAGTTTCAGACCTTTGAGCAGCACTTTGTCGGTGGTCTCGAAGATCAACTCTTTGGAGATGTCGTTCTGCGACATCGGCATTCCGTTCTCAGCCGAAGTGATGGCGGTTGCATCGCTGGTATAGCGGTAGTCGCCGATGGCTAATACACCGGTCAAAGTGAAGTAGGTACCCATCTTCACCGCTGCAGCTGCTTCCATTCCGATGTAACGTTTGTCAATGCCGGACATCGCCTGGTTCACGAATGTACGTGCCTCGTCGTCGTAGTATCCGTTGAGCTCGGAGCCGTTCCAACTCTGCGTGAAGAAGCCGGTGATACGACCGCGAACGATCGGATAGTTGAACTCGTAGGTGAGGTCTGCGGATACAACGCGCTCGCTGGCTGCGTAGAACTCATTGAGGTTGCGTGCGTTATCGTGCACATAGATGTTCTCCAGCACGCGGTCGTGTACGCGCTGCGAGATATATGCATCGCGTGCATAAGGGGTGCGGGTCTCTACTAATGCATTCACTTTCAATCGGTTACGTCCGTTGATCTTGTATATCGCGCCGAGTTTGAAGGCGGGATCGAAGAAATGGTGCGCATCGCCGGCATAGGATGTCCCGGCTTTCAGGGTGTTACGACCGGTTGCAGGGTCGATATCGGATGCCGGACGGATGATCTTATAGGCATCATGACCATAGTATTTCCATGCATCGCCATTTCCTCTGCGCTCTTCGGCAATCTTGGTCAGGTACCATGCACGACCGTTCACCATGTTCGTGAAGCGCTGCATGGAGCTGTATTGGAGTTGGAGCGCATAGTAGAAGTCCACCTCGTTGAAGTTCCACTCGTTCTGGAACCACACTTTGGCATTACCCATGTTGATGCGGTAGTCATATCCGAACCGTTTAGCACTGTTACGGATGGTGTCGTTATAGTCACTGGCAATCTCATTACGGCGCACGTTGGCGATATCTGCTTGCGTGAAGCCGCCGTTGGTAGCCAACTCCTTGATGTCTCGTTCTGCGAAGGCATCTACGTCAATCCATTGGTTACCGCCCAACAGGTCGTCGATCGACTTGTAGTGGATACCCTGCGAGAACTTACCTTCTACGCCGAGGGTCATCTTCAGGTGGTCGAACTGCGTATTGTAATAGGTGAACGCGCCGGATGCCTCCTGGATGTCATTATGACGACGCTCGAGGATATAACGGGCGGAGGTGACAGTGTCACGTGCGCGGTCGTTGGCATTGTTCGCGAAGTTCGCCGCATAGATAGACTCCCAGTCAATCTGTGTGGTCTTGTTGTCACGCGACTTCCAGAGGTTGACGAGGTTGTTGTATTGGTCTTTGTCCACGGACGGACCAATGAGGTTGCCGTCATCGCCAACGAATCCCGAACCCAGGCTGCGACCGGTCAGGTCCTCGCCGATGAACAGACCCCAGGGATAGTGGTTTCCGTTCTCGTCATAGAGTTGGTCTTCGGTGTGCTTGGCGTTCGCGTTCGGGTTAGCAATTTGTCCGTCCCACATGAACGACGGCAGGTTGCGGTAGTAGTCCGGACGAGGGTCCGGTGCATTGTAGAAGTTGATCGCCGAGTTCGAATAGAGCGAGTAGTGATAGCCTGCAGCCAGGTGGAAGCGCTGGTTCTCATCGATCTTGTAATCGAAGGCTGCCACTACGGTCGGGTCGTAGGACTTCACGATACGCGAGTTGCGTACGCGTCCGTTCTGATAACCCCAATAAGGGTTGTAGTTGATCGAACCGGTGAGGTTGTACACCTCTTGTGTCACGGCTGCATTCTGTCCGCGCTCTGTCGGAGCACCGAAGGTGAGGATCTTCAGCGCGGCATTGTCCCACAGTTTCTCTACCGAGAGGAAATAACCGAGCGAGTAGTACTTGATACCTTCGCCGATGATACCTTTGTGGTCGACGTACGGCGAGAAGCGGTAAGCCAGCTGTGCGATGACGGACCATCCGTTGGACAGCACGCCGCTTGCGTAGGTCGCGTTCAGACGGGCTTTGTAGTTACGGTTGGTACCCGCAGCACCTACTTTCCATCCGGCAGCGTAGCGCGTCGCACCCATCATGTAGTTGGTCGAGGTACCGATGCCACCGAAAGTGAAGTTGGTAGCCTCCAATGGGTTGAGCACTTCTTTGTAGCGGCTGGCATCATTTAGACCACCCATCGCCGAATAGTTGAACTGACCGCGTTCCTGCGAGTTGAAGTTCAGACCTTCGATGTAATAGTTCTCCTGTGACGACTGGTATCCACGGTTGCGGTAGCGCGCGGTGGACCAGGCGAAAGAGATAGTCGAGTTGAACACGTCGGTCGAAGCAGAAGAGGACGAAGCCTGTGATTGCGAGCGACCTTCATCATCCGCCATCTCTTCTTCTGTCAGGTTCAGCAGGATCTCATCCTGCGCCAGGTTGACGATGTCCGGACCCATCTTGATGTCGTCCATCACATTCTCCTTGTCCGCCTGGAGAGTAATCAACTCGAGAGCAGTGACGAAGCCGTCTGCCTCCACTAACACCTCTTCGTCCGTTGCATCAAGGTAGAGCAGGGTAAACTCACCTTCCGCATTCGTCGTAGTAGAGATGTTCTGGTTCGCGAGTGTCACTTTCGCACCAATAATCGGTTGATTGGTGTTGTTCGCAATCACTCGTCCCTTGAGTGATGTCTGTGCGAAGGTCGTTAGACCTATTAACAGCGCAAACATCAGAGTTAAGAGCTTGTTTCTCATACGATTGTTTGTTAGTGTTTTTATGGTTAATATTGTTGTTTGTTAGAATTCAGCTGTTTTCGGCGTACGCGGGAAGGGGATGACGTCGCGTATGTTCTGCATGCCTGTCACGAAGAGCATGAGTCGCTCGAAGCCGAGTCCGAAACCTGCGTGAGGTGCACTTCCGAAACGACGGGTGTCGAGGTACCACCACATATCTTTCATCGGGATATGACGGCGCTCTATCTCTGCGTTGAGCAGGTCAAGACTTTCCTCACGCACAGAGCCGCCGATGATCTCGCCGATTTGCGGGAAGAGCACGTCGGTGCCTTGTACGGTCTTGCCGTCCTCGTTGATCTTCATATAGAACGCTTTGATATCTTTCGGGTAGTCGGTCATGATGACCGGTTTCTTGAAGTGTTCCTCTACGAGGAAGCGCTCGTGTTCCGAGCTCAGGTCATCGCCCCAGTTGCACGGGAACTCGAACTTCTTGCCGTTCTTGATAGCCTCCTGAAGGATGTTGATACCTTCGGTATAAGGCAGACGCACGAACTCGGTATCTACCACCGATCTGAGTCGCTCGATGAGACCCTTATCGACAAACTGGTTGAGGAACTCGAGGTCATCCATACAGTGGTCGAGCGCCCAGCGGACGCAGTATTTGATGAAGTCCTCTTCCAGGTCCATCAACTCGTCTTTCTGGATAAACGCCACCTCCGGCTCAATCATCCAGAACTCCGCGAGGTGACGCGGCGTGTTACTGTTCTCGGCGCGGAAGGTCGGACCGAAGGTGTAGATCTTGCCCAAAGCCATCGCTCCGAGTTCGCCTTCGAGTTGTCCGCTGACGGTGAGAGCCGTCTGTTTTCCGAAGAAATCGTCGGAGTAGTCAATCTGCCCGTTCTCGTCTTTCTTGAGGTTATAGAGGTTCTTGGTGGTCACCTGGAACATTTGTCCGGCTCCCTCACAATCCGACGCCGTGATGAGCGGCGTATGGAAATAGAAATAGCCGTGCTCGTGGAAATAGGTGTGAATCGCCATCGCCATGTTATGACGGATGCGGAAGACGGCACCAAAGGTGTTGGTACGTGGACGGAGGTGCGCGATGGTGCGCAGGAACTCCATACTAAGACCCTTCTTCTGCAGCGGGTATTTCTCCGGGTCGGCGGTGCCATAGACCTCCAACTCTGTCAGTTGTATCTCCACGGTTTGACCCGCTCCCTGACTCTCTACCAACACGCCGGTGGCGGAGATACACGAACCGGTAGTGACGGGTTTGAGACGTTCCTCATCGAATTTCTCCAGGTCTACAACGATCTGCATGTTCTTGATGGTAGAACCGTCATTGAGGGCGATAAACGACACTTGTTTGTTGCCGCGACGGCTGCGAACCCATCCGCGCACGTTGATCGTCGCGCCGAAGTCTGTCCGCTTCAAAGCATCTATGATTACTGTTCTTTGCATATATTATGGTTGTTGTTTTCTTTTTTTTTTCGTAATTACGTAATCCCGTAATCCCGTAATCCCGTAATTTTCAATTTTCACATTTCACCTTTCACCTTTCACCTTAAAACGCCGGTGCAATGTTCTCCCCTAAGCCGTTATACGTGGCTCCGTCGGGTGACATCTGCTGTCCGAAAGACACGGCGCCCATCGAGCTGTTCATGCTGGACTGGATGGACACACCTTCGCTGCTCGGCGCTATCGGCGTCATCTCGTCCGCATCGATCGCCTCGTCCTCGTTCTGGAACTTGGCGTACTTGCCGCGGAACCGAAGCCAGATAGAGTCGGTGGCGCCATTACGGTGCTTGGCGACGATGATCTGTGCGAGGCCGCGAAGGTCTTTACCGGTCTTGTCATCGTTATACAGGTGGTAGTATTCCGGACGGTGGATGAAACATACGAGGTCGGCATCTTGCTCGATGGCACCTGACTCACGCAGGTCACTCAATTGCGGCGTCTTGCCTTCCACGCCTTGACGCGCCTCGACACCACGGTTCAGCTGCGAGAGGGCGATGATCGGTATATCCAGTTCCTTGGCGAGCGCCTTGAGGCTTCGCGAGATGATAGACACCTCCTGCTCACGGCTGCCGAAGGACGAACCCTGTGCGTTCATCAGCTGCAGGTAGTCGATGATGATCAGGCGTACGCCGTGCTCGCGCACTAACTTGCGGGCTTTCGAGCGCAACTCGAAGATCGAGAGCGAAGGGGTGTCGTCCAAATAGAGCGGTTTGCCCTTCATGATGTTGATCTTCGTGTTCAGACGCCGTGCATCCTCTTTGGTCATCTTACCGGTCTTGATCTTCTCGCCCTCCAACTCGCACACGTTCATGATCAGACGGTTCACGAGCTGGACGTTGCTCATCTCCAGTGAGAAGATCGCTACGGGGATGTTACGGTCCACCGCCATGTTCTTCGCCATGGAGAGCACGAACGCGGTCTTACCCATAGCCGGACGGGCGGCGATGATGACGAGGTCGGGGGTCTGCCAACCCGAAGTGATCTTGTCCAGGGCATGGAATCCCGATGGAATGCCGGAAATAGAGCCGTCGTTCTTCGAGGCTTTGTCCATGCGCGCGAACGCTTCTTCGATGACGGGGTCTATCTGTGTCACGTCGCGTTTCTGGCTGCGTTGGCTGATCTCGAAGATGCCGGCTTCCGCTTCCTGCATCAGTTCCTCGATGTCCTGTGTCTCGTCGAAGCCTTTCTCTTCTATCTGTGCCGCCATGGCGATGAGGTCGCGGGCGGTAGCTTTCTGTGCAACCACCTGCGCATGATAGCGTAGGTGCGCCGTGGAAGCCACGCGGCGGGTCAGTTCGGCCAGATAGACGACACCTCCGGCTTTCTCCAGGGTGCCCAGACTGCGCAATTTCTCGCCTACCGACAGCACGTCGATAGGCTGGTCCTTCGCGGCCAACTCGCGGATAGCCTCATAGACCATCCGGTTCTGGTCTTTGTAGAACACCTCCGGACGCAGCAGATCCGCCACCGTTCCGTAGGCGTCTTTCTCTATCATGAGCGCACCGAGCACAGAGTCCTCCAGTTCAGGGGCTTGAGGGGGTAACTTACCCAACTCGTTCGCACCGACCTTGATGATCGTCGTCTGAGGAGTGCGTTTGCTGTTTTTACTTGTTCCTGCCATATGCAGTTAATAAATTATGCGCAGCGATAAAACTGCTTATCTCGTTATTGAGCACCTGTCGTTCAGCCACTTCTATCTGGTGCTCCATCTTCTCGTTCTTGTAGAATCCGTCCAGGAGGGCCTGGTTGATGGTCTCGTACATCCAGTATTTGGCTTGCTCGGTGCGGTGGGCGTCGAAGAACCCGTTTTTCTTGGTGAAGGCGATATAGTCTTCGATGTTCTTCCATACATCCATGACGCCTGTATGGTCGATGGACGAGCAGCATATGGCCTCGGGTGTCCAACCTGATTCGGAGGGAGGGAAGAGCATGAGGGCGTTCTTGAAGCTCACGCGCGCAGCGTGCGCACGTTCTATATTATTACCGTCGCATTTATTGATGGCAATACCGTCCGCCATTTCCATAATGCCGCGTTTGATGCCTTGCAACTCGTCGCCTGTTCCGGTCACCTGGAGCAGCAGGAAATAGTCCACCATCGAGTGGGCGGCCGTCTCTGATTGGCCTACGCCGACTGTCTCCAAGAGGATGGTGTCGAAACCGGCTGCTTCGCAGAGTACGATTGTCTCGCGTGTCTTGCGCGCCACGCCGCCCAACGAACCCGCAGAAGGGCTGGGACGGATGAAGGCATTGGACTTGACCGACAACTCGTTCATGCGCGTCTTGTCGCCGAGGATAGAACCTTTGCTGCGTTCGGAGGAAGGGTCGATAGCCAGCACCGCGAGTTTCTTCCCCGCGTCGCACAGTTCGCTGCCGAGGGCTTCGATGAAAGTGGACTTGCCGGCACCGGGTACACCCGTGATACCTACGCGGATGGAGTGGCCGGCGAAGGGCAGGCACAACTCAATCACTTTCTGCGCTATCTCCTGGTCCGCCAACAGGTTGCTCTCCACCAGCGTCACCGCCTGACTGAGAACCGTCATGTCACCGCGACGGATGCCCTCGAAATACTCTTCGGGACTCAGCACGGTCTTCTTGCGGCGGAACGTCGCGTAAGGATTGACGGACGGCAGGTTCTCTACTCCTGCGTTCACCGTCAGTCCTTTGTACTCGGCACTATTTTCCGGATGGTCCATCATTTCACCTTTCACCTTTCACTTTTCACCTTTCACTTTTCTCGTCTTTCCCTTCTCGCGCATATTTGCGCGAGCCCTTACTCTACGGTCCACTTGATCGTTACTTTCTTTCTCGGGTTGAGGTAGTCATTGGTGATGACGAGCAACTCGCGGCTGTAAGTACCGGCCTGCAGACCCTTGGTGTCCACCTCAACGGTCACAGCACCTTTCTTACCCGACTTGATAGCTTTCGGAGTCTTGGTGCGGATGCTCTTGTCGGCGCTGTATGCGCGGCGTACCTCCAGCGGGTTCAGGCCGCTGTTCTTCACCGGGAACACGTGTTTGAGCACTTTGCCTGCGGCTACCTTGCCCAGGTCAATCGTCTCGGGGACCTCGAGAATAGGCGCGTTCTGCTTGGCCTCTACGCTCAGTTCCGAGAAGTCCTCTTCGATATCGGCTTTGATGACGAGTTGATAGGTCTCGCTGATCTCTTTCTTACCGTCAATCACTACGTAGGCGTACACTTCTACCGGACCGTACAACTTGGTGGCTTTGCTGTCGATGGCGAAGACGAACTTACCGATCTCGTTGGGTTTGACGGGCGAGAGTGTCACCTGGTTGATGAAGAACGACTCAGCCTGGTTGACAGCCAGGTCAACGCTATGCTCTTCTTTCGTGAGGTTGGTGTATTCGAGTTCACCGCTCTTGCCTTCACCTTTCTTGATCACGCCGAGGTCCAGCACTTTGGTCTTCATGTTCAGGTTACCTACCGCCAGCGTGTATTTGTTCACCGGCTTGGCTTGTTTGGGGATCACCTCACCTTTGATGAACACTCTCTTTGTCGCTTCCGAGGCGTTGGAGGTGATGGTTACGGTCTTCTGGAAGCGTCCCGGACGGCCGTTGGGGTTATAGGTCACGGTGATCTTTCCGCTCTGACCCGGTTCTACCGGCTCTTTGGTCCACGACGGAGTGGTGCAACCGCAACTGGCACGCACGTTGCTCAGGATGAGCGGAGCCATTCCTTCGTTCTTAAACACGAACTCGACACTCACGCGTCCGTCACCTTCATTAATCTTCCCGAAGTCATGTTCGGTCTTCTCGAATGTAATCACCGGCTGTTGAGCCATCATGGCTACTGCTACAAGAGCCATGCAGAGAGTACTCAAAATCTTTTTCATATATTTAACTTTAAACTTTAAACTTTAAACTTTCACCTTTCAACTTTCATCCGTTAATCCGTTCATCCGTTCAACTTTCCCCCGTCACTCGCTTCACCTCTTTGATGTCGTCTATCTTACGGATGGCCTTCAGCAGGTCGTCGAGTTCTTTGCGGTCATATACATACACTTCCATCGTCCCTTTGAAGATTCCGTCTTCGCTGGATATGTTGATGGCGCGCATGTTGATGTGAAAATCCGTCGTGATGGTTTGCAGCACGTGGATGAACACACCGAATTTGTCAATACCTTTCAGTTCGATCGTCTCCACGAACGACTGCACGCGGTGGGTGTTCCATGTCGCGGAGTAGATCCGCTTGCCGTAACTGGTCTTCAGTAGGTTCGCCTCAGGACAGTCGATCTTATGAATGTGCATCAGACCTTCCTCGTCCATGTATCCCAGCACTTCATCGCCCGGGATGGGGTGGCAGCACTGACTGAGCACGAATTTCTTGTTCAACTCATCATCCGTCAGCACTACGGCATGCGGCACTTTCTTCTTCGGCTTCTCGGCGGGCTGTGCATCCGGCGAATCCTTATCATTAGACGCCGCAGGCTCTTTCACTCCTTCACTCTTTAACTCTTTCACTCCTTTATCGCTCCGCAGGAACGGGATATACGATTTCCACCCGCGTCTGGGGAACACGATCTCGCGGATATTATCCAGCCGGATGGCACCTTGTCCCACTTCTGCGTACAACTCGGACGGTTGCGTCATCTGGTAGTAATTCAACAACCGTGCCAAAACGGTGTCATGGTTGGCGCTCAACTCCGGATCGATCTTTATCGCGTCCTCTACCAGCCGTTCGCCGTGCTTCATATAACGGCGTTCCTCGCGGCGGAAATACTGCTGAAGACTGTTCTTCGCTTTCGCGGTCGTCACCATGTCCATCCATTCTTTCTGAGGATGCTGGCTGTTGGACGTCAGGATCTCTATCTGATCACCGCCTTTCAGACGGTACGACAACGGCACTAACGCATGGTTCACCTTGGCGCCGATACAGTGCTCGCCTAACTCGGAGTGGAGCATGAAGGCGAAGTCCAGAGCGGTCGAACCAAGAGGCATGGTCTTGATCTCGCCTTTTGGCGTGAAGACAAACACTTCCTGCGCGAACAGGTTGAGCTTGAACGTGCCGAGAAACTCCATGGCGTCCTTGTCGGGGTGGGCGAGTATCTCTTTGATCTCGCGCAGCCATTTGTCGAGCTCGCTGTCGTCCGACTCGCCCGTCTTGTATTTCCAGTGGGCGGCGTAACCGCGTTCCGCTATCTCGTTCATCCGGTCGGTGCGGATCTGCACCTCTATCCACTGGCCGTCTTTGCCCATCACCGTCACGTGCAGCGCCTCATAACCGTTGGCTTTCGGCGTGGAGATCCAGTCGCGGATGCGCTCCGGGTGAGGACGGTAGATCTCCGTGATGGCGGAGTAGATCATCCAGCACTGGTCTTTCTCGCTCATCGACTCGTTGGGAGTGAAGATGATACGTACTGCCAGCAGGTCGTACACGTCCTCGAAGGCGCACTGCTGCTTCATCATCTTCTTCCATATCGAATAGACGGATTTGATACGCGCCTTGAGGGTATAGTGGTAACCCATGCTGGTCAGACGCTCGCGGATAGGCTCCGCGAAATGCTCGAAACTCGCTAACTGGTGCTCCTTGACGTTCGCTAACTTCTCGTTGATCTCCTGCCAGGTCTCCGGATGCTCGTATTTGAAACTCAGGTCCTCCAACTCCGTCTTGATCGGGAATAGACCCAGACGGTGCGCCAGAGGAGCGTAGATATACTGTGTCTCGCCGGCGATCTTGTATTGTTTGTCTTTCGGTTGCGCACCTAACGTACGCATGTTATGCAGCCGGTCGGCTATCTTGATCAGCACCACGCGGATGTCATCGCTGATAGTCAGCAGCAACTTGCGGAAGTTCTCCGCCTGCTCGCTCGCCTGGTCGCCGAACACACCGCCGCTGATCTTCGTCAATCCGTCCACTATCTGCGCGATCTTGTCGCCGAACAGACCGCGGATGTCCTCTACGCTGTAGTCCGTGTCTTCCACTACGTCGTGCAGCAATGCCGAACATATACTCGTGCTGCCCAGACCTATCTCGCGAACGCAGATGCGCGCGACGGCTATAGGATGTAATATATAGGGTTCGCCGCTCAGACGACGCACTCCGTAGTGCGCCTGATTGGCAAAATTGAACGCATGCGTGATGAGCTCCACCTTCTGACGGTGGGGAGTATGAGCATAGTCCTCCAACAGCGCTTCAAACTCGCGCTGGATCATCTGCTCTTCGGCCTGTGTAAACTCACTTTTCTGCATACGTTATACGTGCGCTTTGTGCATACGCACCCAAAATACCGTGCAAAAGTACAACAAATTTTTGAAATGTACAAATATTTTCAAAGAAAAATTTGCTTTCACGCGCATAAAATGATTTTTTAAGACAAAATAGTTGTCTTTATGCAAAAGTGAGGGCGAAGTTACAACATTCCCCTTTCATGCTGCAAATCTTACCGTAGGATAACCGTAAGATACCCGTAAGATCACCGTAGGATACTGCAAAAAATAGGGTAAAAAATGTGCGCTTATACTATATATACATAGTATATATAATTTTTGTGGCATGTTTTTTTATTTGCATATGTCAAAAAAAAGCAGTACCTTTGCAGCGGCAAAGGTGTGGGACCTTTGCTGAAGGATAAAAAATGACACAATTATGCGCAAAACGCTAACGATATTATGGATGCTCTTGTGCTGCCTGCCGATGATGGCGGCGAAGAGTTACACGGTGGTGCTCGATGCCGGGCACGGAGGTAAGGACCCTGGAGCTGTGGGACGGTTCTCCCAAGAGAAAGACCTGAACCTCTCGCTCGTCCTCAAAGTGGGCGCACTGCTCAAAGAGCAGTACCCCGACATCAACGTCGTCTATACCCGCTCGACGGATGTCTTCATCCCCCTGCAGACACGTGCCGACATAGCCAACAAGAACAACGCCGACCTGTTCATCTCCATTCATACCAACGCCTCGGAGAACAAGAACTCCAAAGGTGTGGAGACATTTATCCTCGGTACCGAGAAAGCGGAGAAGAACCTCGACGTCGCTATGCGCGAGAACGCCGTGATGAAACTCGAGGCGGACTATAAGACCACCTACCATGGTTTTGACCCCAACTCCATCGACTCGTATATCATGTTCGAGCTGATGCAGAACAACTTCATGGACCAATCCCTGCAGTTCGCGTCCCAGGTGCAGAAACATTTTGTGGGATATCTCAACCGTTCCGACCGCGGCGTGCAACAGGCTTCGTTCTGGGTGCTGCTCAAGACCGCCTGCCCCGCCATCCTCTTCGAGATGGGTTTTATCTCCAATGCGGAGGAAGAGAAGTTCCTCAACGCCGACACGACGATGGACATGATGGCCACCGCGCTTGTCAATGCCTTCGCTGCCTATACCCACCGGCAGGAGGTTAGAAAGGGCGAGAGGTTAGAGGTTAACGGGTTAGAGAAACCGGCAGCGCCCGATAGCGTAGGGCATCCGGATACTCCGAGTGCTCCGACTATTCCGAATACTCCGGCAAAGCCCGTCACCTATTACGCACTGCAGATTTGTGCGTCACGCGCCCCGCTTGAGGCGTCCGACCCCAAACTGAAAGGTATAGCCTGCGAGAGCAGAAAAGTAGGCGACTGGTATAAGTATTACGCCATCATCGATACCGACCGCAACAAAGTAGCGGAGAAACAGAAAGAACTCAAGACCCTCTTTCCTGATTGTTGGATTACCAAGTGGAGTGAGTGAATGAGTGAATTAGAGAATTAGTGAATTAGTGAATTAGAGAATTAGTGAATTAAAGATATGAAGTATGCAAGAGAAATAAAAGTCGGCGTGCTCGCCGCAGTGTGTCTGTTCTTATTATTCTTTGGTTTTAACTTCCTCAAAGGTGTGAACATCTTCTCGCCCACAAACAGTTACCACGGGACCTTCCAAAACCTGCACGGCCTGGAGGAGCAGGCGGCAGTGTATATCCTCGGCCATAAGGTGGGGCAGGTGGACCGCCTGCACTATGACTTCACGCGTGACAGTGCGTTCACGATAGATATCTCCATCCGTAAAGATATAGCGCTGCCGGAAGGCACGACGATGGCGCTCGTCTCCGATGGACTTCTCGGAGGTATGGCTATCGAACTGCAGTTACCGGATAATAATGAGTTAGAGAATGAGGGAGTGAGTGAATTAGTGATAGCCAAAGGTTCTTTCCTTCCAACGAGCTATGTGCCCGGATTGGTGGAGAGCCTGCAAGGCGAGTTGCTGGCGCACGTGGACGAGGCGGTGCAGAACGTGGACTCGCTGGTTGCGGCGCTGCGTACGCAGGTTGAGGCCGATCATATCAAGAGCTCGCTGGAGAACGTGGACCGTATATCCGGTGACCTGACCTCCGTCTCCTCCGACCTCAAAAGGATGATGAACAACCAAGTCCCGCGTATCGTTAACAACGCGGACACCGCTGTCGCCAACCTCAATACCGTCATTGCTGATATCAAACAGGCTGACCTGAAAGCAACCGTCGCACGGGTGGACAACGCCGTGGATAACGTCAACGGACTCGTGGCGGACGTGCGCTCGCAAGAGGGTACCATCGGACAACTCATCTACAACAAATCGCTCTATAATCATATCGATGCAACCGTCATCTCCGCCGACAGTCTGCTCACCGATCTGAAGGCCCATCCGAAACGGTATGTACACTTCTCTATCTTCGGAAAAAAAGATAAATAACGTGTTCCACAGACGATAAATACGACATTTTCTTATTTGTAGATTTTCTAAATAACAAAAAAAATCACTTATGCGTAGCGCCCCGAGAAATTCGGGTGTTACGCATTTTTTTACAGAAAAATACATCACTCTCTTGCAAATACGGAACTTATTATAAATCAACAAGTTACATGTTGATAACTATAGTTAACCTATTGAAAATCAAATAGTTACGTGTAACTGCTTATAAATGCATAAGTTAGGTGCATTTGCAATTTAGGCACAAAAAGCAAAATTTGGTCAATTCAAAAAAATGTAGTACCTTTGCACTCGCTTTTGACGAAAATGACACCTACAATTCAACAACAATGGGCTCAGTGTCAGACCATTTTGGCTGACAACCTGACATCGAGTGCGTACCAGACCTGGTTCGCTCCTATTGTACCCCTGCAATACGCGGAGGGGACCTTGGTGTTACAAGTCAAATCGCAGTTCGTGGCGGAGTACATCGAGGAAAATTATATTCCTTTGTTATCGGCCGCGATCATCCGTGTGTTCGGGCAAGGCACGCGCCTGGAATATCGCGTGCTGGTGGACTCCACCTCTGGTGCAGGAACGACCTTGCCGTCTTCCGGTGCCCCCGCGAGCGCACGTCCTATTCAACAACCGGCGGCGAGCAATAACGATCTGCCGTCGTTGAACGAGCTTTATACCTTTGACTCGTTCGTCGCCGGCGAACCGAACAAGTTAGCCCGCACGGCTGGATTGGCGATCTCCAAGCAACCCGGGTACACCGCCTTCAACCCGCTCTTCATCTACGGAGGAAGCGGAGTCGGCAAGACCCACCTCGCTTGCGCGATAGGCCACCAGGTGCAGGCGCTGCACCCGCAAGCGCGCGTATTATACGTGAGCGCGAACACGTTCAAATTACAATATCAAGACGCGCGCAAGGAGAACCGTATTCCTGACTTCCTCAATTTCTATCAGTCGGTAGATGTGCTCATCGTAGATGATATCCAGTATTTCGCCGGACTGAAAGGAACACAGGATACGTTCTTCCATATCTTCAACTATCTCCAGCAGAGCCGCAAGCAGCTCATCCTCACTTCCGACAGACCTCCTATCGAGTTGAAGGATATAGAGGAGCGTCTGCTGACCCGTTTCAAATGGGGTCTGGCTGCGGAGATAGCCCGTCCGGACTACCAGTTGCGCAAGGATATCTTGTTGTCCAAGATGCGTCGTGACGGCATTACCCTGTCGGATGAGATCGTTGATTTCATCGCGCTCAACGTGCGTGACTCGGTGCGTGACCTCGAGGGTATCCTGGCGTCCTTGCTGGCGCACTCTACCTTGACGGACAAGGAGATCGACCTCGCGTTGACGGAGCAGGTGGTGAGCCATATAGTAGCAGTCCAACCGCACCGCACAACCATCGAGGATGTGCTGGAAGAAGTGTCGAAGCACTTTAATATCCCGCAACGCGCACTGGTGTCCCAGAACCGCGCGAAGGAGATCGCGCAGGCGCGCCACGTTGCCGCATACCTGAGCAAGAAACTGACGGACAGTTCGTTGACGGAGATAGGTTTCCGTATGGGACGCCGCACGCACGCTACTATTCTACATTCCGTTTCGTATGTGAACGAGCAGCTGGAGTTCGATCCGGTACTGCGCCAGCATATTGCACAACTCAAGTCTGCTCTGCATCATTAATCCCGGAAAGGTCAGCGTATGCGCACGTATTATTTCCGAGTAGCCGACCATGTTTTCGCTGTGGAGACCGCACACGACTTTCTCGCGTGCTGTCCGAACTATGCGGAGTTTAAAGATCAGAGATCAGATATCAGAAATCAGATATCAGAGGTCAGAGATCAGATAGTCTTCACGCTTCGCGTGGAGGGGGGGGCGTTGCCTTCTCCGGAGGGCTGTACGCTGCGCTATACCGACCGATCGGACGACGACATGCCGCGTATCGAGATGTACCAACGCGGCGAAGGGTGGTTGTTCCGCTTCTCGCAGAGCCGGGACGGGGAGATAGTAGGGGCCTTTACTTGCGACACCGCCATGCACCACGCCGTGTTCTACGGCGAGCCTACGCGCTTCGCCATGGACAACACGCTGATGTTACTCTATGCGTTCGCGACGGCCGGCAGGCGTACCTTGCTTTTCCATTCCTCGGTCATCGTCCGCGAAGGGAAAGGTTATATGTTCCTTGGTAAGTCCGGAACGGGCAAGAGCACGCATGCGGAACAATGGATGAAGGCTTTCCCTGACGCGGAGCGGCTGAACGATGACAACCCGGTGGTACGCGTGTCGGACGATGGCACAGCGCGGGTGTACGGTTCGCCATGGAGCGGAAAGACACCCTGTTACAAAGCTGCTGACGCGGAACTGAAAGCCCTTGTGCAGTTAGCGCAGGCACCCCGGAACGAGATACGCCTCTTGCGCCCCGCGCAGGCTTATCCGTATATCCTCTCGTCCGTGAGCGGACTGAAGATCCTTCCGCAGATGATGGACCAACTCTACGAGACCATCGCGGCACTGTTAGAGTCCACTCCCGTTTATTTCCTTGACTGTTTACCGAACACCGACGCGGCAGAAGTATGTTATTCGCATTTACCACATTAGGTTGCAAACTCAATTTTGCCGAGAGCAGTTCTCTCGCCAAGACGCTTGTGGCGCGTGGTCATACGCGTGCCAAGAACGGCGAGCAGGCGGATCTATGCATCCTCAACACCTGCTCCGTCACCGACATGGCGGATCATAAGGACCGGCAGATGATTCATCGTATCCGGCGGCAGAACCCCGATGCGATACTGGTCGTCACAGGCTGCTATGCCCAACTCAAACCCGACGAGATCGCGCATATCGACGGCGTGGATTATGTCCTCGGGCAGGAAGAGAAATTCCACCTCGATGAGTTCGTGGAAAAGTTGGAAACAGCCCATAGGAACCGTTCTGAAAAGGAGGGGGAGATATTAACCTGCCCGATCCGGGAGGTCGATGACTTCCATTTTGCTTACAGCAAAGATGACCGCACGCGGTGCTTCCTCAAGGTACAGGACGGATGTAACTATTTCTGCTCGTACTGCACTATCCCCTTGGCGCGCGGGAAGAGCCGTAACCCGTCTATCGCGTCCCTGGTGGCGCAAGCGCGGGAAGCCGTCGAAGGGGGAGCCAAGGAGATCATCCTCTCTGGTGTGAATATCGGGGATTTCGGCCGTTCTACCGGCGAGACCTTTATCGACCTGCTGCGGGCGTTGGACCAATTATCAATTATCAATCATCAATCATCAATTGCGGATTACAGAATCCGCATCTCCAGTTGCGAACCGAACTTGCTGAGCGACGAGATCATTGATTTTGTGGCGAACAGCCGTCATTTCGCGCCGCATTTCCATATCCCGCTGCAGAGCGGCAGTAACACGGTGCTGAAGATCATGGGTCGCCGTTACACCCGCGAACTCTTTGCCGAACGCGTAGCGCATATCAAGTCCGTCATGCCTCATGCTTTCATCGGGGTGGATTGTATGGTGGGCGTACGCGGGGAGAGTGCGGAGTGCTGGGAGGAGTACGTGGATTTCATTGAGTCGCTGCCGGTGAGCCAACTGCATGTCTTCACCTATTCGGAGCGCGCCAACACGCGCATGCTGGAGATGGACCTGGAGGTCGTGCCGCAACGCGAACGAGAGCGACGCAGCAAGCAGTTACACGCCATCTCCGCCCGCAAGACAGAGGAGTTCTATGCAGCACATAAAGGCCGGAAAGCAACCGTCCTATGGGAGTCCGCGAAAAAGGACGGACTGATGTTCGGATTCACGGAGAACTACATCAAAATAGGCCGGCCTTACGACAAAGCACGTGTCAACACCTTCGAGCAGGTCATCATCTGAAAAAACGAAAAAAATCAAGAAATAATGGCATACGCTTGCGTATGTCATTTTTTTGTAGTACCTTTGCAGCGATTTTTGTAAAAAATCATCAATTAGCAATCATCAATCATTATTGATTTTATGGCTTTGAAAGAAAATATACAATCCTTGCTTGCGCAGGTAGAAGAGTTGAAGGCGAATAATGCCGAGGAGTTGGAGGCGCTGCGTATCAAGTACCTCAGTAAGAAAGGCGAGATCACGGCGCTGTTTAATGAGTTCCGTAATGTGCCCAATGACCAGAAACGCGAGTTGGGTCAGATGCTGAACCAGCTTCGTCAGCAGGCCGAGAGTCGTATCAACGCGTTGCGCGAGCAGTTCGAGGAGGCGGCTGCAGAGACGGATCGTCCGGACTTGACCCGTACGCCGGATCCTATCGCTTTGGGAACGCGTCACCCGTTGTCGTTGGTGCGCGAGGAGATAGAGGATATCTTCTCCCGTATCGGTTTCACCATCGCGCAAGGTCCTGAGGTAGAGGATGACAAGCATGTGTACGGTATGCTGAACTTCGCGCCGGAGCATCCGGCACGCGACATGCAGGACACGTTCTTCATCGAGAAAGAGATCGGTGTGCAGAAACCGACCGATGTGTTGCTGCGTTCGCATACCTCGTCCGTTCAGACCCGTGTGATGACCAGTCAGAAACCGCCGATCCGCGTGCTCTGTCCGGGACGCGTCTATCGCAACGAGGCTATTTCTGCGCGTGCGCACTGCTTCTTCCACCAGGTGGAGGGACTTTATATCGACAAGAACGTCAGTTTCGCGGACCTGCGCGAAGCGCTGCTTTATTTCAGCAAGGAGATGTTCGGGCCTGAGACGAAGATCCGTCTGCGTCCTTCGTATTTCCCGTTTACCGAACCCAGCGCCGAGATGGATATCAGTTGTAATATCTGCGGCGGTACAGGCTGCTCGTTCTGCAAAGGAACGGGATGGGTGGAGATCCTCGGTTGCGGCATGGTGGACCCGAATGTACTCGAGGCTTGCGGTATAGACAGCAAGGAGTATAGCGGTTTCGCTTTTGGTATGGGTGTAGAACGTATCACAAACCTCAAATATCGTGTGAAGGACCTGCGCTTGTTCTCGGAGAACGATGTGCGCTTCCTTCGTCAGTTCGAGAGTTGCTAAATCTGCATGCGCAAGAGTCTGTCCATAGTCCTGACGGTCTTGGTGTTGGCGGGGTGTGCGAACCGCGGGGTAGGACCGCAGGGGGGACCCAAAGACTCTATCCCGCCGATGGCTGTCAAGTCGGTGCCGGAGAACGGCGCCGTGAACTTCACGGGCAAGCGCATCGAGATCACTTTCAATGAATATGTACAGTTGGATAACATCAGCGCGAACCTGCTGATGTCTCCTCCGCAACAACGTCCGCCGGATGTCAAGGCACGCGGCAAGCGCGTGCTGATACAGTTCGCCGACAGTTTGCGTGACAGCACTACTTATACCATCGACTTCGGAGCCGCTATATGCGACTATACGGAGAAAAATCCCGTGCACGGATACAGTTTCGGTTTCTCCACCGGTCCGACGATAGACACCTTGGAGACGACGGGCGTGGTATTGGACGCGGAGAACCTCAAGCCGATGAAGGGCATCATCGTGGGTATCCATGAGAACCTCTCGGACACGGCTTTTACCACCATGCCTTTCCTGCGTATAGCGCGCACGGACTCATCGGGGTACTACCGCATAGGCAACATGCATGCGGGGACTTACAGGTTGTATGCCGTCGATGATGTGAGTCGTGACTATCGTCTCACGCCGGGAGAGTCCATCGCCTTTGCGGAGCAGACCCTTTCGGTGACGGCGCCTGACACGACGGTCGCGGACAGTCTGGTCCATGGCGACACCTTATACCTGTTCAAACCCCACCAGCAGCGTCTGTACATGCAGCGCACCACGCGTGATGAACGCCATCGCATACGTCTTACTTTCTCTTCCTCTCCGGACAGCCTGCCGGTCATCCGTCCGCTGATAGACAGTCTGCGCTATAACATGTATTTTTCACCGCATCATGATACCGTCACTATCTGGTTGCTGGATAGTGCTTCTATCCGTCCTGACTCCCTGTATTTCGAGGTGCGTTACCGTCGCACGGACAGTTTGTATCATCTGGAGTGGGCGACCGACACCGTCTTAGGCCGCTGGCGTGCACCGCGCCTGTCAGCAAAGGCACAGGAGGCGCAAGAACGGCAGCGCCGTAACAGACGTCTGGGACTGAAGAGTAATGCGTCGAAGAAATTCGAGATATACGATACGCTGCGTCTTGAAGCCGCTACCCCGCTGGCACTCATTCGCGAGGAGGCCATCCATCTTTACGAACGCAAGGAGAAAGACACAACGGTTTATCCGGTGCCGTTCACGATAGCTCCGCATGACACGATGCCGATGCAACTGCTATTCATCGCACCCTTGAAGCCGGGCAAACAATACGAGTTATGTCTCGATAGCGCGGCGTTGGAGGATGTGTACGGCGTGACCCACATAGCAGGATCGTATCCGCTGACCGTCAAGACGCCGGAGGACTATTCCACCATCCGCGTGAAGATCGAACCTTTCGACCCGCGTATGCGTATCCAGGTGCTGGACGTGAAAGAGAAAGTGCTGCGTGAGCAGTCCGCTGAACCTGACGGCACGCTCTTCCGCTATCTCAAACCGGACGCATATTTCCTGCGGATGTACAGGGATTCGAACGGCGACGGACAGTGGACTACAGGTAGCTGGGAGGATAAACGTCAGCCGGAGAAAGTCTATACAAACCAGACGAAGATACAAACGAAGTCCAATTGGGATTTTGAGGAGACATGGACCTATGACGCGCGGTAAAATCTTTGATGTCTGTTTCATCGCTTTCGGACTGCTGGTACAAGTGGTCACGTACTTTATCACAAATTCCCTAAACCCTAATTCCTTAACTCCTTTATCCCTTATCAGCGGTTGTTTAGGCGTCTGTTCCGTGTGCCTCGCGGCGCAAGGGAATATATGGACCTACGCTTTCGGTTTCGGCCAGGTACTGACGTTTACGTATCTATGCTGGACTCAGCATTTATACGGCACGATTGCCATCAATGCCTACTATTTCTGTACGATGGTGTATGGGATCTTTGTGTGGAGAAAACGATTGAGGAGTGAGGGAGTGAGTGAGTCAGAGAATGAGAGAGGCAATGAAAGAAGGGTAGTGCCTCGCGCACTCACGCCGGCGGTCGTGGTGTCTATTGTCGGTGCGACGCTCTGCTTCTCTGCTTTGACTGGATGGGGGCTGGCCGCCTGGACGGATGACACCCAGCCGTACCTCGATGCCTTTACAACAGTACCCGCGCTGGTGGCGCAGGTACTGATGATTCTTGTTTATCGGGAACACTGGTTTCTATGGTTGGTCATTGACACGCTCAGTGTCGTATTGTGGTTGCGGGCGGGCGATTACTGCATGGCCGCGCAGTATATCTTCTGGTGCGCCAACTGCATCTATGGCCTAAGACGCTGGCAAGCTCTAAACTCTAAACACTAAACACTAAACTCTAAACATTATCGCTCATTCGGCATAATGAGCGTATAGAGAATAGCCTCTACCTGTCGTAAGGCATTGCGTTTTTTCTGTCCGGCGGCGAAGAGGAACGTCTCTGCGGTCACCACGCGTCCGTTCACCTGGTCAAGACGGGTCAGACTGACGAATGGTCCTCCCATCGCTTCACCGTCAAGCATCTTCCATAAACCGCGAGTCTCCATGGCATAGAAGCCACCCGTAGTATCGCGTAAAGCTGTTACCTGACGGCTCACCGGCGGGAAATGTTTATACTCCGTCCCCATATGACTGCCCGGCACCTGGGCGGTAATCAGCCGGCCCTCTATCTCGTTGCGCATGGCCACGATGGACTCTCCGGTGAACTGTTCCTGTGCCGTGTACGGATAGTCATAAACCAGCACGTCTTTGCGCATCGGACCTTTGTTATTGCAGGTCCATAGCACATGGATGTCTTGCTCATTGAGCACTAAGGTCGTATCCATGATGAGCATAAAGTCCTCCGGCAGAAGGATGTCGTACCCGCACTTATTCAGGTGCGCGCGCGCTTCCTTATTTGTATTCGCGCGGTAGAAACGAATCTGACGGGCCAGTTCTTCGCGAACGAACCACTCGCGTATCTGCTCTCCGTTCTCCGACCAGTAGGCTAAAAACGCCTCCTCGTTCGGAGCCTGGATGCGCATCATCGCCTGCGGCTTGGCCCATACGTCACGACTCTTCTGCGCCTTCACCTGGGTGTATTTATGCCCATTGATGTCAACGAGCAGAATGTTGCGCGTGGACTTGAAGAAATCATCGAACTGCGAAGACGTCACACTCGAGACAACGAAGCACGGCTCCATCTGCGGCAGACCATACATGTCGGCCCCCATCGTCTGACTGACCGCGCGCGACACTTCATCGGAAGAAGGTGTCACTACCAGACATTCATAGATACTTCCGGTGGCGGAGGTGAGTAGACGGTCGTTGCTCTTTCCGCAAGACAAACAGATTAATGCGGCGAACGCATAAAAAAGTGTTTTTTTCATGACTTTGTTCAAATTTGCGTGCAAAATTACATAATTTTCTTTAAAAATGCAAAAAAAACGAAAAAAAATTTGGAGAATTGTAAAAAAAAATGTACTTTTGTCCCGAAATTGCAAATTTTTATTCCGAAATACTATGATTCTACACAACGAGTATCTATTCTTGACTAATGAGATAGATGGTTTTCGACATTGTCGCGAAACGCTCTCTGAGTCCTCCTCTACCATGCTGCTTTGCAAGAAAGGTTACATTGATGTCTTCTTCCATGACAAGATGCTTCGTGTCGGCAAAGATGACCTGCTGATACGTATCCCGCGTGCTACGGAACTGGGTCCATACGAGATGTCGGACGATTTCGAATTTATTGAGTTGGCCATTCCGAATCAGATCTTCGAAGACTTGATGTTTGAGTTGATGCGCGTAGAGCCGTTATGGTGGCAGAAACAGGAGTACCTGAAGGCGAACCCGCTTTTCCACCTAAGCGACTACACGAAGGAGTTTTGCGAGGTCTTTTTCCATCTGCTTACGTTGCAGGTGTCCTCGCAGTTGAATGACTACCGCAGGCAGATCCTGAAGTTGATGGCACGCAGTGCAACGCTCGAGATACTCAATTATCTGGACAGGGTCATTCCTTCCGAGGAGTTGGACGTTTCTCGTCTCGCTTCCAATACAGGCGACTACACTTTCCATACGTTTACCAAACTGCTGCGTGAGAACCCGCATAAGCGCGAGGTACAGTGGTACGCCGAGCAGATCGGTATAACCCCCAAATACCTTTCAGAGATCTGTAAGGAACGTAGCGGCAAGTCTGCCAGCGAATGGATAGCGGATGTGACGATTGCCGAGTTGAAGCGCCTCCTGCGGGATACGACCATTCCTATTCACGAAGTGGCGAAACAGTTGGAGTTCCCCAATGCCAGCTTCTTCTGCCAGTACACGAAGAAACATACCGGCCTGACACCGAACAAGTTCAGAAAAGAACGTAAGAGTTAAAATAAATCCTCCGCCACTCGCGGAGGATTCTTTTTACACCGTATATTTTTCAGGGTTTATTGCACTTTGTGCAGTTTAGTGGAGCTTCGCTCCGTTTATTGCCCTGCGGGCAGTTTAAACGCGGCTCTGCCTTTCACCTTTCACCTTTCACCATGCGAACAGCGGATGTTTGGTCATCTCGCGGTTCACTTCTTCGCGAACAGAAGAGATGACTGTTTCGCTGGTCGGGTCGAGCAGCACGCGGTCGATCAGATCGACGATCCATGGCATCTTGTCTTCCTTCAGGCCGCGCGTGGTGATGGCGGGTGTACCGAAACGCAGGCCGGATGTCTGGAAAGCACTTCTGCTGTCGAACGGGACCATGTTCTTGTTCGTCGTGATGTCCGCGCTGACGAGTGCCTGTTCGGCTACCTTACCCGTGAGATCCGGGAATTTCGTGCGCAAGTCGATGAGCATGGAGTGGTTGTCCGTGCCGCCGGAGATGACTTTGTATCCCTTGTCGATGAAGGCTTGCGCCATAACGGCTGCGTTCTTTTTTACCTGCCTTTGATATATCTTGAAGTCTTCGGTGAGTGCTTCGCCGAATGCGACTGCTTTGGAGGCTATAACATGCTCTAACGGTCCGCCTTGCGTGCCGGGGAAGACGGCTGAGTCGAGCAATGCACTCATCTTCTTGATCTCTCCCTTGGGCGTAGTCTTGCCCCAGGGGTTGTCGAAATCTTTGCCTATAAGGATGATACCTCCTCGCGGACCGCGTAAGGTCTTATGCGTCGTCGAGGTAACAATATGGGCATATTTCAGCGGGTTATCTAACAGCCCCGCGGCGATGAGTCCGGCAGGGTGGGCCATGTCCACCATGAAGATGGCTCCGATCTCATCCGCTACGCGGCGGATACGCGCATAGTCCCACTCGCGGCTGTACGCCGATGCACCCGCGATAATCAGTTTCGGACGATGCGTGCGGGCCTTCAGTTCCAGGTCGTCGTAGTTCACGCGTCCCGTCTCTTCGTCTAAGTCGTAGCCTATCGCGTTGAACATTAGTCCCGAGAAGTTGACGGCAGAACCGTGACTGAGGTGCCCTCCGTGACTGAGGTTAAGCCCCATGAACGTGTCGCCGGCTTTCAGGCATGCCATGAAGACCGCCATGTTTGCCTGCGCACCGCTATGCGGCTGGACATTCACATACTCCGCGTTATAGAGCTGTTTCAAACGATCGCGGGCGATGTTCTCTGCTATATCTACCACTTCGCAACCACCGTAGTAACGGTGACCCGGATAGCCCTCCGCATACTTGTTGGTCAGCACACTACCCATCGCCTCCAGCACTTGGTCGGAAACGAAGTTCTCACTGGCGATCAGTTCGATACCTTTGGTCTGACGCTCCCGCTCACGGCGGATGACGTCAAAAATCTCATTGTCACGGTTCATAAATAGATGATTTGTCTTTTTATGCGACAAAGGTACAACAAAATAATCAATTGTGCAAATAATTCGCTCATCGTACCCGCTGCACGTGGTAATTCTCACAATAATTCAAAATAATTTGCGTATATCAAAAAAAAGCAGTATCTTTGCAGCGCAAAGATGTGCACTAAGAAAAATATAACCAAATCAATAGTATGAAAGAATACAATTTGACAACAAAGATGCGTGCCTACAAGTGGGACGAATTGACGGATGAGCAGCGCGAAGTGCTCGAGATGGCGAAGGAGCAGACGAAGCATAGTTACTGCCCGTATAGCGGTTTTCATGTAGGTGCAGCTGCGAAACTGGCGAACGGTACCTTGATCCCGGGGTGTAATCAGGAGAACGCGGCGTACCCGAGCGGATTATGCGCGGAGCGCACAGCCTTATTCGCTGCCGGCGCACAATATCCGGACCAACCGGTGACGCGCTTGGGAATAGCATGCTTCACGGGTGGGCATTTTACCAAAGAACCCGGTTCGCCATGCGGTGCGTGCCGCCAGGTGATGATCGAGACGGAACATCGATACGGGGGAAAGATGGAGGTGCTGTTGTATGGAGAAGACGCTACATGGGTCTTTGAGTCTGCGGCTGACTTGTTGCCTTTGATCTTCGTGAGTGAAAACTTGAAGGGATAAAGCCCTTTTAGAATACCGGAAATAGCTCTTTGAGAATTGAGATGGGTGAAGAAAATAGACATTTATCTGCTGCGGAATTTTCTGGGGCTGTTTTTTGCTACGTTCTTCATAGCCATCTTCATCCTGCTGATGCAGTTCATGTGGATCCATGTCGATGACCTTGTAGGGAAAGGAATCGGCTTGGGAGTCCTCTCGGAGTTCTTTGTTTATGCAACGGCTGCAGTAGTGCCCTTGGCACTGCCTTTGGCAATATTGCTCAGTTCGATCATCTCCTTCGGTAACTTGGCGGAGAAATCGGAGTTGACGGCGATGAAGGCGGCGGGTATTTCGCTCTTCCGGATTATGCGTCCGTTGACGGTAGCGGTGCTTCTCCTTAGTGTGGGCGCGTTTTTTTTTAGCAACAATGTCTTGCCTAAGTCACAGATGAAGTTATGGGCTCTGATCTTCTCTTTGCGTCAGAAGAGTCCGGAACTGCAAATCCCCGTGGGAGAGTTTTACGATGACATCAGCGGTTTTCATATATACGTGCACGACAAAACGTCCCGGGGTGAACTACTGAACATTATGATATACGACTACTCGAACGGGTTTGAAAATGTCAAAGTAATGGTCGCGGATACGGGGCGATTGAAAGCCAGCGAAGACAAACACTATTTGATCTTTGACCTTATCAACGGCGAGTCTTTTGAGGATCTGAACAAGCGTCAACAGCGCGCGACGCGTACTACGAAAAATATCCCATACAGGCGTGAGACTTTTACGCACAAACGCATGCTGATTGATTTCTCGACGGACTTTAACCGTTTCGATGAATCGATATTGGAGGACCAGCACGTGAGTAAAAACGTGGCGCAGTTGACACACTCCATAGATTCAGTCCGGGTGGTGGCCGAAGGGCGGAGTAGAGAACAGAGCACGCAGTTACTCTCGGATCGTTATTTCGGGCGCGAGACAAGGCGACAAGTGAACCTGCCGGCGAACGTGACGAAGGAGGAAAAAGAGAAGTACAATCTGGAGACGTTATGGAACTCGCTTGATGTGTTCCACCAAAGGCAGGTACTATCCATCGCCGGCGAGAAAGCACAGGCATACCGTGATCAAATAGAATATAACGCACTGCTATTAGAGGATGCCGAACGGTACATACGCAAACACCAGATTGAGTTGTACCGCAAATATACCTTGGCGTTCGCCTGCCTGATCTTCTTCTTCATCGGTGCTCCATTGGGAGCCATCATCCGAAAGGGTGGGCTGGGTGCACCGGTCGTGATTTCGGTAGTGATGTTTATCATCTATTATATCATCGACAACACCGGATACAAGATGGCGCGCGAAGCGCTATGGCCCTGCTGGGCAGGCATGTGGCTGAGTTCGTTCGTCTTGCTGCCGACAGGAATATTTCTGACCTACAAGGCTGCAACCGACTCTCCGTTGTTCAATCCCGAAGCATGGGAGAGAGGATGGAAACAGTTTGTCGCCAAGGTGAGAGATATAAAATGGTTTCACAATGTGAAACGGTAAAGAGTTAAAAGATTATGAAGATTAATACAATAGAAGAGGCGTTGGAAGATTTCCGTCAAGGGAAATTTGTGATTGTCGTGGACGATGAGGATCGCGAGAACGAAGGTGATTTCATCATCGCGGCGGAGAAGATTACGCCGGAGAAAGTGAATTTCATGCTGCAGAACGGTCGCGGAGTGCTCTGTTGTCCTATCACGGAGGCACGCTGCGCGCAGTTAGACTTGATGCATCAGGTGACCAATAACACCTCGATGCTTGGTACGCCTTTCACCGTGACGGTGGATAAGTTAGAGGGCTGCACGACGGGCGTGTCTGCAGCCGACCGCGCTGCTACCATCCTGGCACTCGCCGATCCTGCGAGCAAGCCCGAGACGTTCGGTCGACCGGGACACATCAACCCCTTGTATGCCAAGGCAGGCGGTGTATTGCAGCGCGCCGGACACACGGAGGCGGGGGTAGATTTGGCACGGTTGGCGGGAATGCAGCCCGCAGCGGCTTTGATTGAGATCATGAACGCTGACGGCACCATGGCGCGCATGCCACAACTGCAGGAAGTAGCGAAGAAGTTTGGACTGAAGATCATCACGATCAAGGACCTGATAGCCTACCGGCTCCAGAAAGGTGAAAGGTTAAAGGTGAAAGGTGAAGGGGCAGAGAACCAGTCGCTCAATGAGCCGCTCAATGACGGGCTTATCGAGCGTGGCGAGACGGTGTTCCTGCCTACGCAGAACGGCGAGTTCATGCTGACACCGTTCCGTGATTTGACCACGGGACTGGAGCACGTAGTGCTGAGCAAAGGGGAATGGACCAAAGACGAACCTATCCTGTGCCGCGTACATTCCAGTTGTATGACCGGTGACATCTTCGGTTCAAAACGATGCGAGTGCGGCGAGCAGTTGGCGAAGGCAATGCAGATGATAGAAGCCGAAGGACGCGGACTGATCGTATATATGAACCAGGAAGGGCGGGGTATAGGACTGATGAACAAGATCCGCGCGTATAAACTGCAAGAACAAGGCGAAGACACTGTGGAAGCCAATGTACACTTGGGATTTCGCCCCGACGAGCGGGATTATGGCATAGGCGCACAAATACTCCGCGAGATGAATGCATGCAAGTTACGCCTCATGACCAACAACCCCGTGAAACGCGTCGGACTGGAGAGCTACGGCATTGAGATCGTGGAGAACGTACCGATAGAGATTGCTCCGAATCGATGGAACGAGCGCTATATGCGTACTAAAAAAGAGAAGATGCACCATGATCTGAAATTGGTGTGAAGACTTTGGCACGATATTTGAAAGACTAAGGTATCGGGATACCGATATGCCGATATACCGGGATACCGAGAACAATTTAAAACAACACGATTATGAAACGATTAACTACACTTTTGATGACGTTGATGCTCATGAGCATGGCGGCATGGGCGGAACAGACAGTAACAGTTTCTGCTAACAGTTCGGACATCTCTGAAGGCCTGGACTTGAAGGTTGTAGCTAAACTGTTTGCAGAGGCCAAGAACCTGGAAGAGTTCGAGACGATGCTCAACAATCCGGACAGCGCGTTCTGCAACCTCGACCTGAATGGCGACGGTCAAGTAGATTACCTGCGCGTAATAGAGACGGGTGAGGGAAACAAGCGACTGATCGTTTTGCAGGCCATCCTCGCGAAAGATATCTATCAAGACGTAGCCTCTATCTACGTTGAGAAAGACGAGAAGAACGAGGTAAGCGTACAGATAGTAGGTGACGAGTACGTATATGGAACCAACTATATCATCGAGCCGGTATTCGTTTACCGTCCTGTAATATACGACTGGTTCTGGAGTGATCTTTGGTTCGCATGGCGCAGCCCTTGGTACTGGGGTTATTGGCCCGGATGGTGGTACGTACATGACTGCTGGGCGCATGACTGGTACTGGCGTCATTGCTATGCATGGCATCATCACCACCACTGCTGCTCGTTCCGTCACGCTCGCGCAATTCGCTACGGTTATGCAGACTTGCACCGCGACGTATCCCGCAGAGATTATGCGGTAGCCCATCCCGATCGTTCGTTCTCGCAACGCAACGCAGGAATGACCAACGCGAGTGATATCCGTCGTACCAGCGGAGCCGCATTGTCCGGAGGTCGCACGGCAACCGGAACGGCAAGCACCCGCACGGCAGGTTCTCTTGACCGCTCGTCCTCTGCCAGCCGCACCTATGGCAGTGCGAACACCGCAGCCGCACGTAGTACAGGTACCCGTACCGCTACCGGCTCGGCAACCGCCCGCACGGCAAGCGGTAGCGCAGTAACCACTACTCGCAGTGCCGGTTCCCGCAGCACAAGCAGCGTAGCAACCGGTAGTCGCAGCACTTCGGGAACGGCGACAGCCCGTACCTCATCCGGTTCGGCAACCACCCGCAGCGCAGGCAGCGCGACGTCATACAGCTCGAGCCGTACCGCAAGCAGCACACGCTCCGCTGGTTCGACCTATAGTACGAGTACTCGTACCGCCAGCGGCAGCTCCAGCGCACGGACATATTCCGGCAGTGCAAGCACCCGTTCCAGTAGCTCTTACTCAGGCGCAAGTCGCAGCAGTAGTTACGGAGGAAGCAGTTATGGCGGAGGTAGCCGTTCGAGTGGGGGATACTCCGGTGGAAGTAGCCGTTCGAGTGGGGGATACTCCGGTGGAAGTAGCCGTTCGAGTGGAGGATACTCCGGTGGTGGAGGAAGCCGTTCCGGTGGTGGCGGATTCTCCGGTGGCGGACGTTCCGGCGGCGGAAGTGCAGGCACGCGCAGATAAACCATTCTATGGATAAAAAAAATAAGGTGGCCAAATGGTCACCTTATTTAATTAATTATGCGCTTGCGCACGTATGTACGCGCCCGTTAATGCGCAGCGAGCATGTGTGCGGGATCAAGCAAATCGTCCAACTGCTCTTTGCTCAGAAGACCATGTTCGAGCACAAGGTTATAGACGCTCTTTCCGGTCTCAAGGGCCTCCTTGGCAATCTTTGTCGAGGCTTTGTAGCCGATGACAGGGTTAAGAGCCGTGACAATGCCGATAGAGTGCTTTACCGTCTCAAGGTTATGTTCGCGGTTGATGGTGATGCCGTCAATACATTTCTCGCGCAGGATCTTCATCACATTCTGTAACCAGGTAATGGACTCGAAGATACATTCGGTGATAATCGGCTCCATGACGTTGAGTTGGAGTTGTCCTGCTTCTGCCGCGAAAGTGACTGCTGTGTCATTGCCGATGACCTTGAAACATACTTGGTTTGTTACCTCGGGAATAACAGGATTTACCTTACCCGGCATGATGGAACTGCCCGGCGCCATTGGTGGCAGATTGATCTCGTGTAAACCGCAACGCGGACCTGAAGCCATCAGTCGCAAGTCATTGCACATCTTACTCAGTTTGACCGCCAGACGTTTGAGGGAAGCCGAGTAGCTGACGTACGCGCCGGTGTCCGGTGTCGCCTCTACAAGGTCACTCGCCAACTGGAATGGCTCGCCTGTCAGTTCGCACATCTTCTTGATGCACAGTTCGGCATAACCGGCAACAGCGTTGAGTCCCGTACCGATAGCTGTACCGCCCATATTAATCTCATAAAGCAACCGGACATTGCGCTCGAGGTTGGCAACCTCTTCTTCGAGGTTATTGGCGAAGGCATGGAACTCCTGTCCGCTGGTCATAGGCACAGCATCCTGCAATTGGGTACGACCCATCTTGATAGAGTCGTTGAACTCATCGCCTTTTTTACGCAGCGCCGCGATGAGATTTTTCAGTTCGTTCTCCAGCCCGCGGTTCATTCGTATGAAGGCATAGCGGAAAGCGGAAGGGTAGGCATCGTTGGTACTTTGTGCGCAGTTAACATGGTCGTTCGGCGAGCAATACTGGTATTCGCCACGCTGGTGACCCATGATCTCCAATGCACGGTTGGCAATCACCTCATTGGCGTTCATATTCACTGTTGTACCGGCACCGCCTTGTACCATGTCTGTCGGAAACTGGTCATGCATCTTTCCATCGATGATCTCACGGCAGGCTTGTGCAATCGCTTTGTAGATCTCATCATTGATGACACCTAACTCGTGATTCGCTTCTACTGCCGCGAGTTTGATGTAACCCATGGCGATGATGTACTCCGGGAAATCAGACATTTTGAGATTAGACACTTTGTAGTTGTCAATGCCGCGCTGCGTCTGCACGCCGTAATACGCCTCGGCGGGCACTCGCAACTCGCCCAAGAGGTCGGATTCTATACGATACTTGTCCATAGTATTTGTTATTTTGTAATTTTTGTTATTTTATTGCTCCTAAAAGTGAATCTACGAATTCCTTGCGGTTAAATACTTGCAAGTCGGTCATCTTCTCGCCCAAACCGATGTATCGTACGGGGATCTTGAATTGGTCGCTGATGCCGATGACCACTCCGCCTTTGGCGGTGCCGTCCAGTTTTGTAATGGCGAGGGATGTCACTTGGGTGGCTGCAGTGAACTGCCGTGCCTGCTCGAAGGCGTTTTGCCCGGTAGATCCGTCAAGGACTAACATCACATCGTGCGGTGCATCGGGGACTACCTTTTGCATCACATTCTTGATCTTCGTTAGCTCGTTCATGAGATTGATCTTGTTGTGCAAACGCCCTGCGGTGTCAATGAGTACCACATCCGCGTCATTGGCCTTTGCGGACTGTAGCGTGTCGTAAGCCACCGAGGCGGGGTCAGAACCCTGTTGCTGCTTGATCACCGGCACTCCTACGCGTTCGCCCCAGATACATAACTGCTCTACGGCTGCGGCGCGAAAAGTGTCTGCGGCACCGAGATAGACTTTCTTGCCGGCCAGCTTGTACTGGTGCGCTAACTTACCGATCGTGGTTGTCTTGCCTACGCCGTTGACGCCCACCACCATCACTACGTACGGTTTGGCGGGAAGCGGAGCGGAGAAATCGAGTACATCCTCCACATTGTTCTCCTGCAGCAGCGAGGCAATCTCGTCCACCAGCAGTTGGCGCAGTTCGGCCGTGCCGATATATTTGTCGCGTTTGACACGTTCTTGTACGCGCTCGATGATGCGCAACGTCGTTTCTACACCTACATCGGAGGTGATGAGCGCTTCTTCCAGGTTATCCAGCACATCATCATCGATGGTGGACTTACCGGCGATCGCACGCCCGATTTTACTGAGCACCGATTCTTTGCTCTTTTCAAGACCTTTGTCGAGCGTCTCTTTTTTCTCTCTGTTAAATAATCCGAAAAATGCCATATTATTCGTGTGTTTCTTTGAGGAATGAATCTTTGAATCCGAGGAAATACAGAATGCCGTCAAGGCCCACAGTAGAGATGGCCTGTTGTGCACTCTCTTTTACTTTGGGTTTAGCGTGGAAGGCAATACCAAGACCGGCCTTGCCAAGCATGTTGAGGTCATTAGCTCCGTCACCGACGGCGATGACTTGTGCCAAGTCGATGTGTTCTACCTGGGCGATGAGTTCGAGCAGCTCGGCTTTGCGGCGCGCATCAACGATGTCGCCTACATAACGTCCGGTGAACTTGCCGTCTTCTATCTCCAGTTCGTTCGCATAGAGGTAGTCTACGCCGAAACGCTCTTGTAGGTACTTGCCCACGAACATGAATCCGCCGGATAGGATAGCGATCTTAAAGCCGCATTTCTTGAGCACGCTGAAAAGACGATCCGCCCCTTCGGTGATAGGAAGTTTGTCAATGATATCCTGGCGCACAGATGCGTCCAGCCCTTTGAGCAGCGCGACGCGGCGGCGGAAACTCTCCTTGAAATCAATCTCTCCACGCATAGCCGAGAGGGTGATGGCTTTGACCTCGTCACCCACTCCGGCGCGCATCGCCAGCTCGTCAATGACTTCCGTCTGGATGAAGGTGGAGTCCATATCCACGCAGATAAGACGCCGGTTACGGCGGAACATGTCATCGCGCTGGAACGAGATATCGATGCCTTCTTCGCGGGAGACTTCCAACAACTCACGTTGCAGGGCTTCTCTATCCGGTAAATTACCGCGTAGGGAGAACTCAATGCAACTATGTCGTTTGTCGAGGGGAATCTGCACGTCAGGTCGCTCGCTCAGACGCAAAATATTATCAATGTTCAGTTGCCTGGATGACAGCAATGCCGTGACGCGGGCTATATGACGGGCATTGATCTCGCGTGCCAACAGCGTTACTACGTAGCGGTCCTGTTCCTGACGTCCTACCCACGCAGCATATTCCTCTTCGCTCAGCGGCGTGAAGCGAACAATCATCTCGAGGCGCGAGCAGCAGAACAGTACCTCTTTGATCATGTCCCCGCTTTTGGACGGGTCATCGACACGGATGAGGATGCTGAGGTTGAGTTGGTGATGCAAGTTCGACTGCCCGATATCTTGGACAAGCGCCCCGTACTTACCCAGCACTTCCGTCACCGCCGATGTTACACCCGGTTTGTCAAAACCGATAATATTAATCAATATAAATTCTCGTTCCATGTTATCGTATTATTTTAGCTATCGTAAGAAAAATGATTTTGAAATATTGTCCAAGTGTCCGGTCGTTGATATAACGCATATTCAGCGCTATTTTTGCCGGAATGATCTCTTCTATATAGGTCTTGTCCGGGTCCTCCGCTTGCGCCAATAACGTATTCTCGTCGATATACTCGATGGAGGCGTAATCAGTGATACCCGGTCGTACAGACAGCACTTTGCATTGCTCTTCGGTATAGAGGTCCACGTATCTGCGCACTTCCGGTCGCGGTCCCACCAGTGACATGTCGCCGATGAGTACATTCCATAACTGCGGCAGTTCGTCGAGTTTGAACTTACGGATATAATAGCCTGCGCGAGTGACGCGCGGGTCGCGGTCGCCGATGGTAATAAGACTCATCTTATCTGCCCCGACCCGCATAGAGCGGAATTTGAGTAACCCAAAGTCCTTGTTGTTGCGCCCTACACGTTGCTGACAATAGAATACAGGCCCGGGATCGTCTATTACAATCCACAGCGCTACTATTAGAAAAAGCGGACTTAGCAGTAGTAGCCCGATAAAACTGAATACTATGTCGCAAAACCGTGTCATTTAGTCTGCAAGATATCCATGTATTGATCAATGACATAATCCACTTCTTCGTCTGTCAAGCGTGTATGAAGCGGAAGGGTAATTTCATTTATGAAATGCGCGTAAGCATTCGGGAAATCCTTGATGTCAAAGCCCAACGACTTATAAGCAGTCATCATCGGGAGAGGTTTATAGTGCACGTTCGTTGCAATGCCGCGCTCTGCCATCTTGACGATGATGGCCTGGCGCTCTTCGAGATTCGCCCCGGGGATACGCGTGAGATAGAGGTGACCGGACGAGCAATAGTCGTTGGTGAAGTGGTTCAGCACCTCTACGCCAAGGGGTTTGAAGGCGGCGTCATAGCGTTCGATGATCTCGCGGCGACGTGCCAAGAGGGCAGGGTAGCGCTTCATCTGTACGAGCCCCAGCGCCGCCATGATATCCGTCATGTTACATTTATACCACGGTCCGACGATGTCGTACTCCCACGCGCCGAATTGGGTCTTGGCCAGTGCATCTTTCGATTGCCCGTGCAGCGAGAAGAGTTGTAATTGTTTGTATATCGCTTCGTTGTCGATGCCTTCGATGGTGCGCCAGGAGAGTGCACCTCCTTCGGCGGTCGTGAAGTTCTTTACGGCGTGGAAGGAGAAAGAAGTGAAGTCGGCGATTGAACCAACCATCTTACCATGCCACGAAGCGCCGAAGGCATGCGCAGCGTCGGCACAGACTGCTATGCGGCCGAGGGCGCATTGCAGATCGGTGGAAGGTTTGAAAAGACTTTTCTTCCTTTCAACGATGGCGAATAAACGGTCATAATCGCAAGGCACGCCGGCTAAGTCAACAGGGATGATGGCCTTGGTGCGCGGTGTGATAGCCGCTTCAACGGCATCATAGTCCATCTCAAGGCAGTCCTTCTGCACATCTACAAATATGATTTTTGCCCCTACGTGGTAAACGACTGAAGCGGATGCTGTATAGGTATAAGCCGGGACGATGACTTCGTCCCCTTCGCCGATGCCCAACAGGCGCAGCGCCAGTTCGAGACAGGCCGTAGCCGAATTGAGACACACAGCCCGTTCAGTGCCCACATAATCAGCTATTTGACGTTCCAATTCCTTGGTGCGAGGACCGGTGGTGATCCAGCCGGACAAGATGGCGTTGCGTACTTCATTCACTTCCGCCTCCGTCATGTCCGGCGGCGAGAAGGGGATATTAAATCGTTTTAATTCGCTTGACATATCGTATTTTCTTATAACTGTTTCCAATAATATTCATGCCCATCCAAAAGGCTGCGGCGATCGGATTCATCTGCGCGCCCTGACGGAAGAGGATATAGTGCCAGCCGATCTTTTTCCATACGCCGGTGGGTGTGATAGAACCTGTCCGACGCCGGTATTGCGCCAAGCACTCCGGCAACAAGTAACAATCCGCTTTCCGAATCGCTTGCAGCCACATCGCCGAGTCGTTGTTCTTCCGGATGTCCGGTATCTGAATGCAACCGACGACCTGCGCATCGTACACCACACTCAGGCAGCCCGGCCAGCAGCAGCAATACATATCGAACGGTCGCACATGCTTCTTTCCGCTCACGTACACATGCAAAGGTTGGGAGTCTTCGTCTATCTCCGTGTACTCGTGATAGGTGAAGGCATAGCCGTGCTGCTCCATGAACGCGATCTGTCTCGTTAGTTTCTCCGGCGCCCATACGTCATCGGCATCGAGGAAAGCGATATAACGTCCTTGGGCTTCCCGCAGCGCTTTGTTACGCGTTAGCGCCGCGCCGGAATTATGCTCATTGCGCATATAATGAATGCGCTTGTCTGCAAACGAACCGATTAGCTCCGCCGTATCATCCGTCGAGCAGTCGTCCACGATGATGAGTTCCCAGTTGGTGTAGGTCTGGGCAATCACACTGCGAATAGACTCGGCGATAAACCGACCGCAGTTGTATGTGGGCATTATGACGCTAACCAGTTCCATCATTTCATTTGCTTTGCCATGGTGATTTCGTTTTTTCCTTCAAAAACCGGCTCCAGTCCTTGACGCTTGTAGAACGAAATCGCCCGGATGTTATCGGTATAGACACTTAATGTGTATGCCGTGATATTTCTGTTTCTCAAGAGCTCTTCAAAATGCTGCACCAACGCATCGGCAATACCTTTCCCGCGGAAATCAGGCAAGACGCAGATAGATAGCAGGTCGCCTTTTTGTGTCGCTTCATAGCCTTTCCCCTTCGGCAGGAAGTTATCCAGGCATTTTGAGTACACGAGTTTGTTACAACTCAAAAGGCCGATCAGTACCCGTCGGATGAGTGCTTTTTTATTTTTTTGCATAAACCGTTCGCGCGCTTTCGTCGGCCGTTCGTAGCCCATACAGAAACCGATGAGCGAGTGGTCCTCTTCCGCTACCACGAAGATATTCTGCTCTTGGATGTACTCGCTGTAGAAAGCACGGATCAGCGCTTCGCCCAAGAATGCCCACATCGAATCCGGAAAGCACGTAAGATGCACTTTCGCGATCGCCGGAATATCCGCTAATGTGGCAAGTCGGTAAGTAATCATTATTCTGCGTGGTTGGTCTTGAAGGTGTGGTATAATTGTATGGTTTTGCGGGCAGCGCTTTCCCAACTGTTCTGCTCCACAATATGATGCAGGATAGCCGGTAGGTCTTTCGTCTCTTTGGAGTGGCCTACGCACCAAGTGATGGTGTCGGCTAAGTCCTGTGCATCGCCGTTCTGGAACAAGAACTGTTTAGGGTAGGTGTCTCCTAAGGTCTCGATAAACGTCGGCAAACAGGAGGCAATAACCGGTTTCTCAAAATACAAACCTAATAACAAGGCGCCGCTCTGCGAAATCTCCCGGTATGGGAAGATCAGAATGTCGCTTGCTTGAATCTCCTGATACAGTTCCTGGTCGCTGAGGTACTGGTTTCGCCATTCGATATGTTGGTCCGCGGCACGCTGCCGATAGGTGTTGTACAGTTTGCTATCGGTGTATCCGACGATTCGTATGTGCAGGTGCCGGCGAACCTCCTCGGGGAGCAACTCGCTCGCATGAATGAGCAGGTCGGTACCTTTGTAGTGCGATTGTTGACCGAAGAGTAGGAGGCGCGTACCCGAATGCTTCGGGCTCTCCGCCGGTACGGGTTGCGGCGTGAAGATACCATGATGTACAACGGCTACGTGTGCTGCCGGTATGCCAAAGACTTTACTTATCGAACGAGCGGTGTCCTGTGTGTGGGTGATGATGCAGTCTATGAGTGGAAGGATCGCTACTATACGCTGCCTGTATTTCTCTTTCCCGGCCGCCGAACAGTTATGCGGGTATATATTATGCACGGTCAAGAGAATCTTCAGGCGCGGGTTCTTCCGACGCACCCACTTAAGCCAGTGCTTCTCCAGACTGCATATTTCCATAAAGGGCAACCACTGTAGATGCATTACGTCTATCTGTTCCCGCCGGATATATCGGGCCACCTTGCCGTAATTGATGATACCTTCTACCACCTTCAACATTCGTTTCCACAGGTGCTTGCTATGTTTGTGCTTCTTAGGAATGAGGTTGCACAGCGAGAGCGGTGGTAGTTGCGTCTGGATGCTATAAGTGGGGCAAGCGAAGACCATCTGATCTTCTGCCTGTAACGATGCTTTGACACTCTCGTAGAGCGCCCGATCGTACTTGTCCACTTTACCCGATATGTCAACCGCCAATATTCTCATTTAGTATCTTTCTTAGTCGTTCGATGCCTACCTCCAGACCAAAGGTCTCATAGTGTTTGTCTTGTATCTTCGCGCGCGAGTAGTCGGCGCTCTGCATGTATTGTATGAGTTGTCTCAGCCCTTGCTCAAAACTCTCAGGGTCGTTGTAGGTATAAAAATACGGAGCATCCAACAGCGCGTCATACCCGCGTGCGGAACGTTCGTGCACCAGCACCGGCTGACCGGATCGCAAGCCGTCCATTAGGCGCAGTTTCAGCCCTCCGCCGGCGTCCATAGGGCAGAGATAGATATCACTCTCGGCTGCCAATTCGCGGATGTTCTCGGGGTTCGGCGTGAGGCGCATACAATCGTGCTGTTGTACCATTTCCCGAATCGCCTTCGACGGGTTGCGGCCCATGAGGAGAATCGTCCAGTCCGGCAAAATACGGCGGAAGAGCGGCAGGTAATCCGCTGCAAAACGGAGAAGCGGCGCCTGGTTCTGGATGTCGCCCAGCGCACAGGTGATGACCGCGCTCTTCGAAGCGGGGTGGGGCACCAGGGCTTGCCGTTCCGCGCGCGTCTCAAAGATGCTCGTCACGTGGTTCTGTGCATGTGCCCCGTACTCCTGCTCGAAGCGAGCGCGGTCCTGGCGCGTCAGGAAGAGGTTTATATCCGCCCCTTGATAGCCTTTGCGCTCCCAATAACGGACTATCCGGTCGGTGCGACCTTTCAGGGTGAGGATCGACTTGCTATCCATCCTGTACTCCGATTCAAAATTATGGTGTAACACCACGACGCTCAGACCCATGGCATGAAGCGCCTGAATGTTGCATCCGGCGTATAATCCCGTGTTGATCATCACCTTTTCATACTCCCCTTGGTGCGCCCGCAGATAGTCCACGAGGAAGGAAGCGCTGCGGTAGAAACGGCCGCGCAGGAAACCCAGCACGCGCTGCATATGACTCCGTCGAGGCACATCTATGGTTCGATAGCGGCTGTCGCGAATGTGTGCCTCTTGCGGATGCAGTACGTCCACTCGACCCGGGTACAGCGCCAAAAGAGCCTCCATGTAGGCTTGCGTACAGAACGACCCTCCGTTAGGAATAGTGATTGTCGTGTTGGTGGCGTCTATGAGTATGCGTTTAGCCATGGGTGTTAACGGCGTTTTTTTATAGAGTGATACAGCACGTAGTATGCTTTTTTCAGCGCTACGCGGAGTACGTTCCTGCAAAGGGTCTTGCGATACTCCTCATCTACCTCATTGTGAGTGGGACGGCGGAGATAGCGGATCTTCCAACAGGTAGCCAGCGCGATCGCATGTAGTTTGCCGAAGGTATGCGAATGACGGGTGATGGTGCCTTCATTGTCGCGATACAGGAAAACGACCTGCTGCGTATTGGCGATACCCTGTGCTTCGGCAGCCCGAATAGCGGTGATATCATCGCTGCCCCAGGCGTAAGGCAGGTCATAGAACCCGCCTGCCGAGAGAAGCGCCGAACGTTCATAACAGAAATCGCCGATAAACTGATGGCGGTAGGTAAACGTACGATTAAAGAACAAACTCATCGCGGACTCCCACTCCGGGCGCGCTTTCGTATGGCATACCAGTTGACTCTGGGCATCGATGATGTCGGTCTGACCATGCAGCACCGATACCTCCGGATAGCGCGCAATCAGTTCTGCGTAGGTAGCTAAGCAATTCGGCATCAGTTTGTCATCATCGCCCATGCAGATGACGTACTCCCCTGAGGCGAGGCTCAGACAGTAGTTCCACTGCTTGACGAGGCGTCGGGCACCGATATTGTGTTGGTTTTCGTAGTAATGAATACGCGGATCCGTATACGTCTCTACGATGCTGCGGATGTCTTCCGGAGAGGCATCGTTGACGATGATCAGTTCCCAAGACGCATAGCTCTGCGCCAACACACTATCGATACATTCTTTCAGGAAAGAACGTTTATAGGTCGGGAGCAATATGGAAAACAGCGTACTCATACAGGTTCGTGATGCCTATGTCTTAACAGGTATTCCAAGCCGAAAAGCAGATAGAAGATAAACACCGCTATTATCTGCAAGTTGGCCTCAAAAGAGTAATTAAACAAATACATTCCTCCCTGCATACAGACCGTCATAGCAAAATAGACCAGAACCGCGCGGTGGAATGGTATCTGGTTAGGTGCATTGGTGCGGGTAAGCAGGCAGAAGACGATACTAAACAAGATAAATAGAATAGCGGTCACCGTGCCTCCGAAGTCCAATACGAAGTCCCCGACAAAGGTGGAGAAGATCGAATCGTCCATCTTCATGTCGTAATACGTATTACGCACTTCAAAGATTCCGTTAGGCGACGACAGTCCGATGAACTTTTTGAACACGTTGCACGTTCGGTCACCATAACGGATGCCGTCCGCATCCAGTGCGTAGTTGTTGAAATAGTACGGTGCTTCGCCGGTATAGTAGATGATACCTCCTAACAGACCGCCCTCTTCTTCGCCAAAACGACTGACAGAAAGGGCAATAAACGGAATAGTGATCAACACAGCCAAAGAGATAAGAATCACCCGTACCCAGCGCTTGACTTGCTGGGAGAGCATGGGTTTCAAGGCGAGATAAGCGATGATGATGTTGAACACCGACATCGTCACTTCCGTACGCTGACCGTTACTTAGCGAATGGAAGGACTTGATGAGGATACATACGCCGAATCCGAGGATAGCCCATAAGCGCCGTCTCTCTAAGGTCAGATAGTAGAAGAATAGGAAAAAGGCCAGTGGGGAGAAGATATTAAAGATGATCGCCGGGATATTGCTGATCGCGCCATCGTAATTGCTATCTTCCGATTGGGACTCATAATACAAATCCGCACCGGCATCGCTATCCAACATGATACTGCGCAAGCCGTCCGCCATGTGACTGAGGATGTTCGGGATTTGCATGAGCGTGCACAGGATATAAATGATGGCGAAAATATTCAAAAACAAGATGGTCGGAGGCTCTATCTTCTGAATATCGTTCCGGTCATATTGAAGCGTCGGCCGGAGGGCTATCCACTCCATGAGCGCCAGGTAGATGAACGGGAAGAGTCTCAGCGGCACTACTTCGCCGTAGGGCCTGTTCGGGTCAAAAAACCAAAAGGCTCCGACAATCGGGTATAGCACGTAGGTGAGCAAGATAATACTGCCGGCACCCCATCGCCAGTCTATCTGACGTTGATGCCTCCAGAATATACATGCCATCAAAACGATGTATATCAGGGCGTATACTATGTCAATGCTGCCTATTTCCCCCATAATTCTTTAATAACCATACTGGGCCACTTCCAGTTCTGGTAAGCCAGTTGCGCGAGGCCGGGCGCGAGGATCAGTCCCCATATACCCATGTGCAGCGGACTGAGGAAGATCCACAGCAGGATTACCGTAGCTGCGCCGCTTAATAACGACGGGATGAAGAACGGGATCTTGTTGTCCGCCATGATAAAACCGCCGGAGATCGCATGGTTCTGCTCCAGCGTGTTAATAAGCAGCATGGCCGCCAGCATGGTTGCCGGTACAAACTGCGTCTGGCTGCCAATCAGTCTCAACGCCCACTCTCCGAGTCCCAACCACACCAGCCCGCCGAGCACAAAGGTGCCTATCAGGCTGCCAATACATATCATGTAATAGCGTCGCAAACTCATGATGTCATTCTCCGCACGGCACTGCGCCAACTTCGGCGCGTAGGATTGGTAACCCACCGTCGCGCAGCGCGTCAATATATCCATCACCTGTACCGTGATGCCGTAACAAGCGATATCCTCCAGCGTGAGGAAGACCGATCCGATGAGCAGCGACGATTTATTGACTAAAAATCCGCCCAACTGCGTGAGGCCGACCTTCACGGCGTTCGGTGTGATGGCCGAGAGAATCTGTCTGGTGTTCTGCGTCTCTGCTGTCTGAAGGTGCGCTTTCAGATTCCGCGTGAAGAATACCCTATGGCTGACGAAGCGGCGAACAAGCACAGAGATCAGTTGCGCGGACACGATAGCCGTCAGACCCAAGCCCGCGTATATCAGTCCTATCGCCAGACAGACGTAAATGCTTTGCGCCAGGATATTTATCTGCTGGATACGCTTGATGTATCCTTTGCCTGTGAGCAGCGCGTCGTAGTAGAGCGTGTAGAGGTTGTAGCAATTGATGGTGATGAGTATCATCCATGCGATCAGGGCATCCTGATGATCCCCGGAGTATTTGCGTAAGATGTAGAGGAAATAGGCCGTTCCCGCTGTTCCTAACAGCGCCAAAACTGCCAATGCTACCCATCGGTAGAACCGCCGCATGGCTTCGATCGTACCATTCAGCAAACCGTAATCTACCTCGGCATCCGTTGCCGCGTGCGCCACACCTTCTTTCTGCAGCGTCTTTACGCCGGAGAAGATATAACTGATGTTACGCGCAAAGGAAGGACGGAAACCAAAATCCAGCAGCATAACCAAGACGGTGATAGTCTGGAAGATATTCCAGATACCTACCGTCTCTCGGGGCATCTCGTGAAGGATAAACGGCAGGAGTATCACTCCCGCGCCAATCATGAAAAACGTGCCGGCGTAACTCCACGCGATCTCTCGCTTCCCGATATGTTCTACTTTCTCAGCCAATTAGTCTCTCTTGAAAATATCTCGTGTATAGACTTTTTCTTTCACGTCATCCAGACAACTGTCATAACGATTGGCAATGATAGCCTGGCTGCGAAGCTTGAATTGCTCCAGGTCATTCACCACTTCGCTACCGAAGAACGTTGTGCCATTCTCCAGAGTCGGTTCATAGATGATTACCTGCGCGCCCTTTGCCTTTACGCGTTTCATGATGCCTTGGATGGACGACTGACGGAAGTTGTCGGAGTTCGATTTCATCGTCAGGCGATAGACTCCGATTGTGCAGTCATGCTCTTGCGTTGCATCGAAATCGCCCTTATGGTAATAGTCGTAGTAACCCGCTTTCGCCAGAACACGGTCTGCAATGAAGTCTTTGCGAGTGCGGTTCGATTCAACGATTGCTTCAATGAGGTTTTCCGGCACATCTTCGTAGTTCGCCAGCAGTTGTTTTGTATCTTTCGGCAGACAGTAACCGCCGTACCCGAACGAGGGATTGTTGTAATGCGTACCGATACGCGGGTCGAGACATACACCGTCGATGATGGCTTTCGTGTCCAGACTTTTCATCTCTGCGTACGTATCCAGTTCGTTGAAGAAACTGACGCGCAGCGCCAAATAGGTGTTGGCGAACAACTTTACGGCCTCGGACTCCGTCAGTCCCATGATGCGCACTTCGACATCCTTCTTAAGCGCGCCTTCCTTGAGCAAGTTCGCAAAAGTCTCAGCGGCCTGATAGGTAGCAGGGTGGTCAAGGATTGTACCAACGATGATACGACTTGGGTACAAGTTGTCTTCAAGGGCCTTGCTCTCGCGCAGAAACTCCGGCGAGAAGAGAATATTCTCACATCCGTATTTCTTGCGCACCGCCATCGTGTATCCTACCGGAACAGTGGATTTGATGACCATGATGGCATTGGGGTTAACGCGCAACACCGTCTCGATGATGGTTTCTACCGCCGAGGTGTCGAAATAGTTGCGACGGCTGTCATAATTCGTCGGCGCAGCAATCACCACGTATTCCGCATCCTTGTAAGCCTTCTCGGCATCCAAGGTCGCCGTCAGGTGTAATTCCTTTTCGGCAAAGAATTTCTCAATATACTCGTCCTGAATAGGAGACTGCCGGTGATTAATCATCTCCACTTTTTCCGGGATGATGTCCACTGCCGTCACCTCATGATGCTGGGAAAGGAGGGTGGCGATACTCAACCCTACATATCCCGTTCCTGCGACTGCAATCCGCATAGACTTTAAACTTTAAACTTTCAACTTTTAAATGTGCTCCTCGACGCCGCGGAAGTGAACATTGAGTTCATGCAGGTGTTCCAACAAAACACCGAGCGAGGTGCCTTTGGTCATTTCTGCAAACGCATTGACATCTTTCGGGAAGCATTTCCCTCCGTAACCGAACTTACCGTCCGGACCCGGTACATAAGTGTGCGTGTCGTTGATATATCCCGACAGCAGTACACCTGTGTGCACCTTGCGCCAGTCGGCTCCCATCTTCTCGCAGTACTCCTTGCAGGCATTGAAATAGGTTACCTTGTACGCGCCGAACACGTTGTGCATGTACTTCGTCAACTCGGCCTCCAACGGACTCATGACGGTGAATTTCTTGCCTACGAAAATCTTCGTCAGCAATGCTTGGGCACCGGTGAATACCATGGTCTGCTTGTTAAAATCTTCGATGAACGTGCGTTCTGTCAAAAACTCCGGCATGTAAAATACTTGATGCCCCGTCTCCTTTGAGAGACGTTCACTGGTACCCGGCAGAATGGTCGTACGCACAAACACCGGTACGTCAGGGAGGTTCTTGATTAGTTCTGTCATCAGCCGCAAATCCTGCGTACCGTCTTCCTCTGTCGGCACATGGATTTGAAGAAAGGCTACATCAATGTCACTCAGGTCATCGTTGTAACCTTTGTAGGGGTCGCTGATAAATAATTTGCAGTCAGGGTTGTTGTTCTCCAACCAGTTTTTGAGGGCTCCTCCAACGAAGCCGCATCCGATAATTCCAACGTTTATCATTTTGTATGTTTTTTTAATTTATATTCCTTTTACCTTTCAATTTTCGCCTTTCAGCCTTCATTTTACAAAAAGCGGGCGCAAAGATACAACATTTTTTTTATATGTGCAAGTGCGCGCGTACAATATTTTCAAAAATGTGCCTTTTCGGCTAAAAAATCAAAAACTTTCAACTTTCAACTTTCAACTTTCAACTTTTATTCGTACCTTTGCAGCCAAATTGCCGTAAAATGGCCTAACAATAAAAAACGATAAACAAATGAAACATTTCAAATTATGGAATACGCTCTGCGGATGGGTTGTGTTTGCGATCGCTGCAGCGACGTATCTCCTGACTATGGAGCCCACCGCTTCGTTCTGGGACTGCGGTGAGTTCATTTCCAGCGCCTGGAAACTGGACGTTGGACACCCGCCCGGAGCACCGTTTTTCATGCTCATGGGTCATTTCTTCAGTCTTTTTGCCTCGGACACGGCGCACGTGGCTATGTGCGTCAATGCCCTTTCGGCACTTGCGAGCGCGTTCACGATCCTCTTCCTTTTCTGGACCATTACCGCCCTCGCGAAGAAACTCGTGCAGCCTGATGAGTTATGGAAAGGCATCGCTTTGCTGGGTGCCGGCACCGTAGGTGCCCTCGCTTACACCTTCAGCGACACCTTCTGGTTCTCGGCTGTCGAAGGAGAAGTGTACGCTTCGTCTTCCTTGTTCACGGCTGTTGTTTTCTGGCTCATCCTCAAGTGGGACGAACAGGCGGATGAAGAAGGCTCTGACAAATGGCTGATTCTCATCGCTTATCTGATGGGTCTGAGTATCGGTGTACACCTTTTGAACCTCCTGACTATTCCGGCGATCGGACTCGTCTATTACTTCCGCCGTTATGACTTCTCGTGGAAGGGAATGATCTATGCTTTTCTGGCTTCCTGCCTGGTCTTGCTGGTCATTCTGTACGGCATCATACCGGGCTTCCCGACACTCATCGGATGGTTCGAACTGCTCTTTGTGAATGGCTTCGGATGTCCGTTCAATACGGGTATGTGGGTATGTCTTGTCCTGACTGTCGGATTCCTCGTCTGGGCGATTCTTTACACGAAGAAACGTTCGGATGCCGAGTACGAAGAGGCGAAAGGCAAAAATCTCTGGCGTTGGCTTAACACGGGAGTTCTGATGTTAACTGTCATCCTCATCGGGTACAGTTCGTACGCTGCGCTCGTCATTCGTTCTAATGCCGACACCCCGATGGACCAGAACAGCCCCGACAATGTCTTCTCGCTCAAGTACTACCTCAACCGCGAGCAGTACGGCGATCGTCCGCTCTTCTACGGCCAGACATACAACGCTCCCGTCGAGTTGCGTATCGAAGGAAACATGTGCGTGCCGGTGGAGAAGAAAGGACATGCGCAGTATGCGCCCGCGCCGAAAGTGGAAGGCGAGAAAGACCATTATGTGATCACCGGCTACAAGACGGACTATCAGTATATGAAGCAGTTCTGCATGCTCTTCCCGCGTATGTATTCTTCGCAGGGAAGCCATGTGCAGGCATACAAGGAATGGGCGAACGTCAAGGGCAAACGTGTCCGTTATGAGTACTGCGGACAGCAGAAAACGGACTACTGTCCGACCTTCGGAGAAAACCTCCGGTTCTTCTTCCGCTATCAGGTGAACTTCATGTACTGGCGCTATTTCATGTGGAACTTTGTGGGACGCCAGAACGACCTGCAGTCCTATGGCGACATCACCAAAGGAAACTGGATCTCCGGTATTCCGTTCATCGACAATGCCATGTTGGGTGATCAGGACTTGCTGCCTACCGAACTCAAGGAGAACAAGGGACATAATGTCTATTATTTCCTGCCGCTTCTCCTTGGTGTCATCGGTATCGTATGGCAGTGCGGAAAACGCAACGCAAAGGGTGAAGGCGAAGGATGGAAGAACTTCACGTTGACCTTCCTCCTCTTCTTCCTCACGGGCTTGGCGATTGTGTTGTACCTCAACCAGACGCCGTACCAGCCGCGTGAGCGAGACTATGCTTATGCGGGTTCGTTCTATGCTTTCTGTATCTGGATCGGTCTCGGTGTGTTGGCGCTCATCGACTGGATCAATAGTGCGCTGAAGAGCGAAACGGGTAAGACCTGCGTAGCCATCGCTGCTTCCTTGCTCTGCTTAGGTGTTCCGGCACTCATGGCGCAGCAGAACTGGGACGACCACGACCGGTCACAGCGTTACTCCTGCCGGGACTTCGGTGCCAACTACCTCAAGTCTTGCGAGACGCAGGCTATCCTGTTCTCCAACGGCGATAACGACACCTTCCCCTTATGGTACAATCAAGAGGTTGAAGAGGTCGGAACGGACATCCGTGTCTGCAACCTCTCGTATCTTCAGACTGACTGGTACATCGCGCAGATGAAGCGCCCGTACTACGACTCGAAGGCATTGCCTATCTCTTGGGAATACAAGGATTACATGCCAGGTGCGAATGAGATTGCCCGTGTCGATAACCGTCTGGGTCAACCCATCTCCGTGGAGAAAGCCTTTAACTTCCTCCGCTCCGATGACCCGCGTACGAAGACGCGCGAAGGAGACAACTACTTACCTTCCGACCAACTCTACGTGGAGACACCCGATGGAGAACAGATTATGATCCAGAAGAAACGAATGTATACCCGTTCGCAGATGATGATCATGGAGATGCTCTCTACCAACAAATGGGAGCGACCCATCTATTTCTGCGCTACCGTAGGTAATGATTATTATCTGGGTCTTGAACCGTACATGGAACTGACGGGTCTCACCTACCAGATCACGCCGACTCGCAGTCGTGACGGACAACCCCGCGTCAACACGGAGAAGATGTACGAGAATATGATGCACAAGTTCGCATACGGCAACATGAATATCCCGGGCATCTATATCGACGAAAACCTCATGCGTATGTGTCGCACGCACCGGATGATGTTTGCCCAACTGGCAGAACAACTCATCCGCGAGAACCAACGCGACAAAGCTCTTGAGGTGCTCGATTTCTCCGAAGAACAACTGCCTGGCTATAACATTCCGTACGACTATACTTCCGCTTCCATGGCGCAGATGTATTTCCTCTTGCATCAGGATGAGAAAGCACTCGCCATCATGGATGAGGTTGCGAAGACCTGCGTGGAGTACCTGCGCTTTGCGCAGTCTCTCGACCGTCGCCAGCGTCAAGTCATGGAATCGACTACCGGCCGTGAAGCAGCCATCTTGAGTTATGTGCTCCAGACCTGCGAACGCTTCGGACAGTCGGAATTTGTAGATAAATATTATCCGGAATACGCTGCTTATGTTAACAATTAATAAAATACCGGTTTTGCTGCTCACGGGTTATCTCGGGAGTGGCAAAACCACACTTTTAAACCGCATTCTGACGAATACCAAAGGAATCCGTTTTGCGGTGATTGTCAATGATATAGGAGAAGTGAACATAGACGCTTCACTGATCCAGCAGGGCGGGGTAGTCAGCCAAAACGATGACAGCCTCGTTGCCCTACAGAACGGTTGTATATGTTGCTCTCTGAAAATGGATCTTGTTTCGCAACTGCACGACCTCGCCGCACAAAAAGCCTATGACTACATCGTCATCGAGGCTTCGGGTATTTGTGAACCTGCGCCAATCGCCCAAACACTCTGCAGTTACGCGCAGATGGTGCCGCAGTTCGCGCAAGACGGACTGCCGGTTCTCGACTGTATCTGCGCTGTGGTGGACGCGCTGCGTCTGAGGGATGAGTTCAATGGGGGCGATGCTTTGGCGCATTATGTGCCCAAAGAAGAGGACCTTGAGGCGTTGGTCATCGAGCAGATAGAGTTCTGTAACATCATCCTGCTCAACAAGGCCGCTGAAGTGGCTCCCGAGGAGTTGGAACATATCAAATCCATCATCCGGGCTATCCAACCGAAGGCGGAGATCATCGAGACGAACTACTGTGACGTGGATCTCGACAAACTGCTCAATACGCATCTCTTTGACTTTGACCGCACGGCGACTTCCGCTACATGGATTCAGGAAGTAGAGGATGCCCGCCATCACCATGACGATGATGACCATGATGATGACGACGATGATGACGAGGAGGAGCATGAACACGATCATGATGAGCATGAACATCATCACCATCATCATGACCATGACCACGAAGGGCATGACCACCTCGCGGAATTCGGCATTGACACCTATGTATATTACGCGCGCAAGCCGTTCGACCTCGGACTCTTCGACGAGTTCGTTGCGGCTCATTGGCCGAAGAATGTATTGCGCTGCAAAGGAATGTGTTATTTTGCTGAAGAATACGACATGTGTTATCTCTTCGAGCAGGCAGGGCGGCAGTTCAATCTCCGCAAAGCCGGCGAATGGTTCGCTACCATGCCCAAGGAAGAATTGATGCAACTCATGGCGGACGATCCCCAACTGCGCAAAGACTGGGACGACCAATACGGAGACCGCATGCAGAAACTCGTCTTCATCGGCCAGCATCTTGACAAAAACGCCCTCAAAGAGGCTTTGGATAACTGCCTGCAATGAAACGAATTATCAATCCTTGGACACATACGCCCGGATATAACTGTTTTGGCTGTAGTCCGGACAACCCGATAGGAACGCAGATGCGTTTCTTCGAAGACGGCGATAGTATCGTCTCCATTTGGCGGCCTACGCAGAACCATCAGTCGTGGGTCAACACCCTTCACGGCGGAGTGCAAGCCGTTCTCTTGGACGAAGTATGCGGATGGGTAGTCTTTCATCTCCTCAAGACTGCCGGCGTCACGGCGAAGATGGAGATGCGCTATCATAAACCCGTCTCCACGCTGCAGGACTACATCAAACTGCGCGGATCCCTTGTAGAGATGCGCCGGAATGTAGCTATCGTAAAAGGAGAACTCTTTTCCGCTGACGGAGAATTGCTCTGCGAATGTACCTGCACGTACTTCACGTTCCCACAGGAGAAAGCGAAAGAGACGATGGGCTATTTACCCTCTACGGTTGAGGAAAAAGACTATTCGTGGGAAGAAGCTATTTCACTTTTCTGATCAACGTTAGTCCGTCACGTAATGGGAGGATGACTTGCTCAAAGCGGTCATCCTCTTTTACTTTGTCGTTGAAAGCCCTCAGCCCCAAAGTCTGTTTGTCTTTGTTGTACGCCGGGTCGATGATATGTCCGTCCCAGAGCGTGTTGTCTGCCAATATAAAACCACCAACGGGCACCAAGGGATAAACCAAGTCCAAGTACGCGCAGTACTCCCGTTTGTCAGCGTCGATAAAGACAAGGTCGTAAAGCGCTTCTCTGTTTATTGCTTCGCGTTTATTGCCTTCGGCGTTTAGGACTTCTTTGCAATCACCAATGCGCAATTCTATTCGCTCGCATAGAGGTGAGCGCGATAAATTGCGTCTTATTGTATCTTCCAGTTCGTCGTTGTGCTCGATCGTCACCAGTCTCCCGTCTTCCGCCAACCCTTCCGCCAGACACAGCGCACTATAACCCGTGAACGTACCCAACTCCAAGATGCGTTTCGGACGAATCATCCAACTCAGCATACTTAACACGCGACCCTGCACATGACCACTCAACATATGAGGATTTAATATATGAACGTGCGTGTCGCGCGTGATATGCTCCAAAACGGCGTTTTCGGGGCTCGAATGAACAGAAATATACTCGTCAAGTGTCATATTGTTACGAAATTTGATGCAAAAGTAGAAAAAAATTTGCACATATCAAAATAAATTACTAATTTTGCAAGCAAATTAAATCATTTTATCAAAATAATGGAAAAAATTGACGAGTTGGACCGTAAAATCCTCAAGATTATTACCAAGAGTGCCCGCATTCCGTTCAAGGATGTTGCGGAGCAGTGCGGAGTGAGCCGTGCAGCTGTTCATCAGCGCGTACAGAAGATGTTTGATAATGGTGTCATCACCGGTTCCAGTTACCATGTACAGCCGAAGATGTTGGGATACCAGCTCTGTGTGTATATCGGAATTGCCATGGAGAAAGCCTCCATGTACAACCAGGTTATCGCGGCGTTGGACAAAATACCAGAAGTGGTCGAAGCACAATATACCTTAGGTGCATTCGGACTGCTGATCAAGGTCTATGCCCATGACAACGAGCATCTGTTGTGGATCCTGAATACGAAGATTCAGGAAATACCGGGAGTAGCGAACACTACGACTCTTACGGCTCTCGCACAACCTATCTATCGTCAATTACCGATCGAAGTTTGACATATGGAACGCGTCATTAGTGGAATACGGCCTACGGGAAATTTGCACCTCGGTAATTATTTCGGGGCGGTGAAGAGTTTTGTGAAGATGCAGGACGAGTACGACTGTATGTTTTTCATTGCTGACTGGCACTCTTTGACTACGCATCCCACACCCGAGAATATACGCAATTCCGTCAAGACAATCCTCAGCGAATATCTCGCCTGCGGAATTGATCCGCAGAAAGCACCGATATACGTCCAGTCGGATGTCAAACAGGTGTTGGAACTGTACCTGTACCTCAATATGAACGCTTATCTGGGCGAACTTGAGCGCGTTACTTCCTTCAAAGAAAAGGTACGCAAACAACCCGATAATGTCAACGCAGGACTGCTCACTTATCCATGCCTCATGGCGGCGGATATCCTCATGCACAAAGCGGATAAAGTGCCCGTAGGAAAGGACCAGGAACAGAACATGGAAATGGCACGGCTCTTCGCACGTAGATTCGATAGAATCTATAATGTCGAGTATTTCAAAGAACCGCAGTCTTTCCATTTCGCCGACAAGGCGGTCAAAGTGCCGGGTCTGGATGGTACGGGAAAGATGGGTAAATCCGAAGGAAACTGCCTCTATCTCTGCGACGATGAGAAGACCGTCACCAAGAAGATTATGCGCGCGGTGACCGATCAGGGACCGACCCAACTCAATCAGGAGAAACCCGAAGTGATACAAAACCTCTTCACGCTCTGCGAACTGCTCTGCGGACCCGAGGCGACCGAGTACTATAATGACCTCTACAACCGCATGGAGATCCGTTATGGAGACATGAAGAAACAGATGGCGGCAGATGCCAACAAACTGCTGGCACCGATACGCGAGAAGATCCTTGCATATTCATCCGATGATGCCTTCCTTGAGCGCATTATGCGGGAGGGTGCAGAGAAAGCTGCGGCACGAGCAGAGAAAACCATCGAAGAGGTACGCGAGATCATCGGTTTTAGAAAAATATGATAAAATCTAATAAAATAGGCAAATCCGTCTCCCTCCTTTTAGGGAGGGCCGGGGTAGGCTTCCTATTCCTGGCTTTCACCGCCTGCTCTACCGTGCAAAACGTCCCCATCGACGATGCCTATTATTCGCCGGCGATAGAGAAGGGCGATCTGCCTACTCCGAGTATTCCGGTGACGCATGTTAATCAGACTACTCAGACTACTCAGACTACTCAGACTACTCAGACTACTCAGACTACTCAGACTACT
>CAMHOY010000017.1 GCA_946186915.1 uncultured Bacteroidales bacterium
ATATGTGCAACTTTTTACTCATATTTATCAACTTAAATTAATTCCGCCAACGGGTAACCTTATAATATTTGTTCTCATAAGGTATCTTATACAGCGTATATCCGGCGATATAAACAGATGGTCTCTTAACTACTATTTTTTTACGGCAGTCCGTTTTCTCATTACCTTTGGTTCCCGTCAATGTAACGATGTACGTTCCTTCTGCCTCGTATTGGTGCATGGCTTCTTTGTCTGCATTGGAAAAAGATCCATCACCAAAATCCCATTTGTAACTGTCCGCTCCTTGGGATTTGTTTGTAAACTCGTAACAGAATGGCGCAACCGATTGGTACGTAAAATCAACTGTTACTTTTGTTCCACCACCATTGTCCCCACCGGGCATGGAGGGAGTGTTTCGCTCCGTACATCCGCATAGGATAGTAGCGGTAATCGTTAAAATCAAATACACGTTTTTCATAATGAATAAATTTTGAAATTCGCTGCAAAAGTAGTGCATTTGATTTTGTCGCGCAAATTTGCGATTGCAATATCGCAACTATCGGAATTTCTCCAGGATATTTTCTATCTCTTTTTTAGCCTCCCGGGCTTTCTTTGTTGTCTTAAATTCGTCATAATCTCCACGGAAATGCGCCCACTCATTTTGTGGCTCATACAAACCGGTTATCTGCTCTATCCATCTGCGCCGTTCGTCCCTATCTTCATCTGTCTTAGCGAGAGTTATAACGTGTGCTGCGCGTAACGCCGTAAGATAGGCATAAACGACAGACCTGTTAAACCGGGTAACGTCTTTTTCATGTGTCGTAATACGACGCTTAAGCAGTTCAATTATTGCTTCTCTCTGTCGGTCGTTTACATCGATAAGAGGACATGCTACTTCTTCCTTGCTTTGTGTTTTTTTGCGTTTCTTCTGTATCTCTTCCTCGCGAATTTCTTGCATGGCTTCTTTAAGTTCCGCTTTGCGTTCCTCTTTCTCATCGTCCGTCGACCAAAATGAAGAAACAAGGAGTGTTGCAAAAGATAGGAAGAATAGGGTAATAACCGTATTTTTGATGATAGAATTAACTACCTGCGGCCATTCGATATGCCAGATGTCCGGAATTAGTTGAAGAACAATCACCAATGCAAACGAGATAATAAGTCCCGCCTGCGAGATATGCTTGATTCTATCTGCTATTTTCTGCTTCTCAGGAGACATAAGTTATTTCTTCCGATACACTTCGTCCAAAGTCTTGCCGTCTGCGTCTTTCCAGTTTATCCAACCATTCGAACTACCGCCGATAACCATTGCCGCTGCAGCAGATGGAGAAGGGAAGATATTATCAGCATTGAGAATGATTTTCTCATTCGACTGAGAACATTGGGACTCGATGAAGGCATTGCGTTTTTCGATAGAATGAGGTGGAAGCGATTCACATTCTCCGCTACGCAATTCGCTGCCTGCTAACACAACAAACTCACCGCTTTCGCGCAGATATCCTTTCGCGTTACTACCTCCTCTTGTGCAGAAGAAGATATGCTCTGCCGGCTTGGATTGTTCCTTCTTCACCAAGCGTTTCTGCAGTTGCGCCTTTTTCTTGTTGTCGAACACCTCAATCTCTGCATCATCTATAACCAGTTGCACGTCGTAGAAGATCTCAAGCGCTTCTTCCGGCTTGACATTGAAAAACTCGCGGTTATTGCGAATGCGGAGATTGGTAAAGCGCTCGATGTACTTATGCACCAACTTCTCAGCTTCTGCATATTTGACCGTACACATCGTCGCATAGATCTCAAACGGCAGAGGAACTGCCGTGTTGTCTAACTCTTTCGAGCGCACGTTCACAGGACGACTGCTTTTGCCGATCTTCACCCAGTTCTCTCTAAATGCCGGATTTGTCAGGATATACACATATCCCTTTTGTTCGTTTGCCATGATATCTTTGTGTTTTTTATTGCTGCGCGATTTTCGCGCAAAGGTACAACTTTTTTTGCACATATGCAAAATTAAATTTCATTTTTGACATTTTTGCACAAAAAAAAGCAGCCTCTCGACTGCTTTTCTCCTTCCATTCTATATCTTTGTGGGTTTATTTTATTTCCGTGCCGGTGATGGTGTAGGTCTTGTCGCCCCGGATGATGAAGATCTGTCCGTTCACGCAGATCTTTTGCGCGTTGATAGCAGCCGATGTGTTCTCCAGTGCAGAGATCATTTCTTCGTCGCCTTCTCCGGGTTGGGTGGCTACCGGTGTCGCCGACAAAACAGCCTCAAACAGATCCCAGTTACCTTTCGAGGTATAGATATAGTAGGTTCCATCCGCGGGCAGAACCCAGTGAATATACGTTACTGCGGCAGTATAGATTGTATCCAAACCTACTTCGTGTTCGGCCTGGTAGTCGCCTATACCCAGTTTGAGCACACGGTCTGAACCGCCGTCACCTTTCGCCCAGACGTCCAGTTCCTGACCTTCCTGACCATCAAAAGTAAGGTAACGGTAGGTCTCTTTGGCTGCACCGCCTGTCACACCCATCTGGGTGAACACCTTGTCGCCGTATGTCTCGTCGCAAACCTTCACTTCCCAACGACGAGCGTCTTTATCCGCCGCGTGTACGGTCAAGCCATCAAACACAGTGGTAGCAGCGTAGGTCACAGGCGCTGTGCCGAAGAGCGCGGTATTCGATACATTCCAGTCCTTGAGCACGCGCGAAGGCAGTTCCGGACAATCCGATACAAGCTTATACGAAGCATCACGGCACTCATCGTCCATAGCCTTCAGGTCAGCGGATTTACTGTTACCGTACGAAGTGAAGATATACGAGATGCCCACAGCACCGTCCACGTTCGTGAACGTCCAGTAATACCAATCCTCAACCCCGGCAGGAGCAGTCAGACCCGCTTTCTTCCATGCAGAAGCTACAGACGGCATCTTAGGACGGGTCTCCCATGTATAGTTGGCACCCGTCTTCGGGTCGATGGTTTTGCTGGTCTTGGTAATCTTTTCACCTCCGTCCCACCACCAGATAGTAGGAGCACCGCCGGGAGAATAGCATTTCACTGTGATGGTCTTGTAAGCACCTGTACTCGGTGGCGCTATCACGTATTTGTCAGGCACAGTAGCCGGCTGCACGCCATTCAGTTTCTGCTTGAGGCAATCGATATGTGCTTGGGTCAGATAACCCGCGTTGATGAAGTACTGCGAGACGGCCTGTTCCAAATCGGGCACCGTGCTAATGTCAGTCACGCCTAACATCAGACCGAAAGAGTAGGCGAGGATGTTCCGGTCACGGAACTCCTCAATCTGCATGTTGTTGGTGTACTCGTAGTCGGTGTAAATCTGCTCCCAAGTCGCGCCACAGAGGGCAGCCAAGGTGGCGGAGAACACACCTGTACGGTCGGTACCGAGGGCACAGTGAATCTCAAACGGACCCGGGTTGACAGGGTCAATGATGAAGTCCACCACCTCTGCGATCCACTGACCGAACTTCACGCCTGTAGAGTTGAAATAGACGTTGTTGTAGTCGGGCGTCGAGCCGTTCTGCGTACCTACGTACAGCACGCGGTTCTTCGCAATAATCTCCTGATAATAAGGAGGAATAGCTTCAGTATAGGTCTGGCCTCCGCAAGTGTATTGGTTCATCTTGCCTGACTCGTTCGAGGACAGACAGATGTCGTTCTTGATGCCAGCGGCAGTAGCGAGCGAATCGACCCAGAACAGACGTGCGTGTTCGGTGTCGAACTGTGCACGATAAGCGTGGTAGGGGTGATACGAACGGAACAACTGTGTCGTAGCCGGAACCTGACGGAAATTGGAGATCTTATGTTGGTCCACCGGGTCTTCCAGATTGAAGTCCGCCAGCGGGCGCACGACCGTAGCAATCTTCTGGTTGGCGAGAATGCGGTCGGTGTCATCGCTGGCCAGCACTAACAGCATGTTCGTCGTACCGGGGAAGCGGTTGATAGCGGGCACCCAACTCGGTGCGTCCAACCAACTGCCATCACGATAGAACTTAAACTCAGGCTGCCCGGAGTTGGCCGGGATGTACGCTTCTTTGCGCGAAACGGTGCAATAATAGCAGTTGGACTCCGCATCTTTTTTCATCAGAAAACGTGCGTCATCCCCCCAGCCGTTCATTGACCCGCGCACATACAGGGCGTTGTAGGTCCCTTCGGAATAATAACCATCACCCATCGGGTACAAAAACGTGATGGAGCCATCAGCATTCTCCATGTAACAACGATTCTTGTCTGTAGTGGTCGGCGTAAGAGCAAAAAGCGTCGCGCTGCAGGCCAATAAGATTGACGTAAAAACGTGTTTCATTGTGGTTGATTGTTTAAAGGTTAATGATGTTTTTTTGATTTTGTCGGTGCGTCAAAAATAACTTCCATCCAAAACCGACTGCAAATTTACTAAAAATTTTTCACATATGCAAATATTTGCGCGAAAAAATACAATAATTTTACAATATTTGCAAAATATATGCCATAAAGCACAAAAAAAGCCAGCATCTGCCGGCTTTTCTTTCTTTTTTCTCTTTAATCAAAACTGCATTCCGGATTAAGGTCTTGCAGTCTATCTGCCCACATGCTTACAGCCATTATGGCTGCTATACAAAGGGTGATTAGTTTTCCCATATCTCAGATTTTGTTTTATCAGTCACAAACTTTGCGGGTGCAAAGATACTGCACAGGATAATTAAATCGTTACTTTATTTAACAAGAAGTCGAATATATTCAGTATCAAGATGCCGTCATTATTTCGATAGGTGGCTTGCATACCTCCTACGATAACAACCTTTTGGAAACCATCATCTATATGGCGTAAAGAATTGTATTCTTGATCTGCTTTCCCTTCTCCATCTAATGTTAAAGCAGATTGAATATAGATACGCTCATATCCCTTGTTACATACAAAATCCACCTCCAGTTGCTTGCGTTCGCTGACTCCGTTTTCATTCCGTGAATGAACAGTCACTTGTCCTACATCCACCGAATAACCGCGCAAACGCAATTCATTATAGATAAGATTCTCCATCAAATGCGGTTGCTCTGTCTGACGGAAATTCAAACGGGCATTGCGCAAACCCAAATCTTCAAAGTAATACTTCGCCGGTGTGTCAATATACTTACGACCTTTGATATCATATCGCACCGCCTTTTCTATCATGAAGGCATCTTGCATGTAATCCAGATACTTCTTGATAGTATCTCTGCTCATACTGCTTTGCTTGACGGATTTGAAAGTGTTCTGTATCTTTAGCGGATTGGTTAGCGTACCTATTCCACTGGCAATCACATCAATCAGTTCTTCAAGGTCTGCATCCAATTGAATAGAATAGCGATCTTTGATATCCCGCAGATAGGTATGAGCAAACAGGTCATTGAGGTATTCCTTGCGTTCGTTCTCGTCTTGCATGGTAGCTACCTTCGGAAGACCTCCGTACTGCATATATTCCATCAGCGCGCGCAAGTCGTATGATTCCGGTTGAGGCTGTACCGACATGTATTCCACAAAACTCAACGGATGGACATGAATCCCTTCACCTCGTCCACGGAACTCAGTAATAATATCCTTGGAAAGAAACTTGGCATTGGAACCGGTAACATAGACATCTGCATTTTTGACTTGTAGATAACTATTCAGCACATCCTCAAACTCGCTTACCATCTGCACCTCATCCAACAATATATAATACATCTTGTCATCCGCCAGAAGGGCGTCAATATGATGCATAAGGGCATCCGGATTACGCAATTCACTATTATGCCTATCCTCCAGATTGATTTTTACAATATGGTCTTCCGGTACTCCCTCTTTAACAAGGACATCTGCAAAGAGATTGAACAACAGATAGGACTTACCGGAACGGCGCAAACCGGTAATCACTTTAATCATGCCGTTGTGACGGCTATTCAGCAATTTTTTCAGGTAAAAATCTCGCTTAATCTGCATATCAGTCGAAATTTTTGCGTATATACGCATTTTTTACGAGCGCAAAAGTACTGCTTTTTTTTGAATTGAGCAAATATTCAGTCGAAATTTTTGCGTAAATACGCATTTTTCTCGATTTCAGCTTGTTCCCTTTTCATCCAGCTTGTTCCTTTTTTGACTTTAGTTCTTTTGGTTTATCAGGTTCACGACCACTTTGACCATAGTGTCCCTTGAGTATCTTTGTTGACCATTGTCGGAAAGCGATAGCCGACAGATATTATAACATCGAGGTTGTAGTAATCTATCTGACGTACAATCGTACGATCACCTTCAATTTGAACTGTTGCATTTTTTGCAACGGTTGCCTCTTTCGATATCTCAGTATTAATTTTTAGCGTTTGTCTTTGCCTTTGCACGCTTACAGCCTGCAAAGTTACGGATTATTTTTGACATATGCAAATTTATTTGCAGGAAAGATGTAAATAAACAAAAATAAACCCCTCCGGCAGCAGATGACAGGCTGTTTAAAAGAGATTAATCGAAAACGTCGCTACGCTCCCAGAAAACACCTAACCGTAACATAGGCATTGCGCCTTAGCAGGCTACCCGCGTTCCGCGCCCCACCGCGCACTTAAAAGTAAACTTTTCGTGCCCGATAGGGCATCGAACCGCACCTCCCATGGAGGTAAATGCCTTACGTTCCGTTTAGGGAAGAAAACGCGGTTTCGGAGAAACCTGAGGAAAACCTGGAGGAGTCATCTGCTTAGCCGGAGGCTCACAAAAAAAGCCAAACCGGAGCCCGTCTAATGGGAACTACCGAAATTTCCTCGGTTGTTGCCTATAAGATCATTATGCACCGTTTGGAATCAAAGCCGTTGTGCTGCGGCTCGCCATGGGAGAGATAGCCGAACTGGTTGGAGAGGATTTGCGTGTTATCAATCTGGGCATCTATATTGCGATGCGAGTGCCCGTAAATCCAGTAATCTATACCCGAATCAGCAATATAGTTACCCAACTCAGCCGTAAAAGCTCCATTGATAGTGCTTCCTTTGAACTCAGGCGCAGTACATAGTTGCGTCGGCACATGGTGGGTGAGCACGATCTTCGTCTGCGCACAACTATCTGCTACGGCCTGTCGGATAAACGCCAGACAACGCTCGTGTTCCGGAAACTCCAGATGCAGGTCACTCACAAATTGAATCTTCATTGTCTTAGTATTTGCGCTATACGAGCCATGGCTCGACGGAATAATGAGTAATTACGACCATCCGAAACGTCTAACATATCGTTCAATAGAGGGCTATCTTCGTTTTTTGATAGTTCCGATTCCAATAGTTGCGCGTAATAGGCTTTATGTTCATCTGACAAAATTTTCTTCAAGTCAGAAGCTATCCATTCCGCTCCGGCGACAACAACATCGAAATGCTCCGCATCGATATCTATTTCTGCAGGTAAGGCGTCATGTGAAAGTGCATAAGCGACATAGATATTTTGCAGGATAAAAACCATGTCAGTCGCGTCTTTTTTTGTACGAAGATGTCGGTCTTGCCATGTGTCCAATTTAATCAGGAATTGTCCGCTAAGTGGAGCAATCTTAAAGGTATAATCTTCTTCCACCTGTACGTCGTCAGCATAGTGCATTACATCCCCGAAACACCGAACAGACATGACCGGTGAACCTTCGGGAGGCCACGCGACCTGTTCTTTCTCGGCGATGGTTCCAAACGGCACAATATCCACTTCAAACTTGTTCCTACCATCTACACCAAGATAGTAAAAACGTTGTTTCTCTTGTGCTTTAGTAAAATGATTCTGCAAAAGCACTTGTGACAACTCCTTGTATTGTTTCCAATCATGCAGCGCAACGGCTACGTCCAAATCGAGTGTCCGGCGAGGCGTGTTTGCTACGTTCAATAGCCGTAGAGCAATGTCACGCGCAGAAGCCCCAACCACATATAACGGCAATTGCAGTTGATTGTAGCAATGGAACAAAGCTTGCAGCGTTTCCGCTAATAAATCATTCTGCAAATCTTCTTTTCGTATCTTGTAATTCATCTCAGATCAAAGGTTTTAAGCGTTTGACCATTTCAAGGCAGCGATCGTCATTAGTCGCCACTAAATCCGCATAAACAACCAAAATGGGAGTTCCATTTTCTTGCCAAAAACGTTTGTAAACAAATATCTCGCCTTGCGGATTCGGAATCATACGTCCGGTAGCAATGAGACCATTCGCGTTATCTGCCGTGTAAACATCCCATCGCTCCGGAAAAAGAAAATGATCTTGTAGTGCAGCTGCGGGTTCGCCTCCCCAGCTTAAAGTCTCCGGCAAAATAATATTCTGCCATTGATCGCGTACTTGTTGGCTCAAGAAAGCGAAGCGACAAAGCAAATATTTGGGTTTGAGAGTTGCATATGCCTTAGCCCATAGATCAATCAATTGCGCGCGTTTCCGTAGAATACGGGTGTCATTGTCTTCAATTAAAAATCCTTCCTCTTGAAGATGTTGAAGCGCATTGTGAACGGAACCGATAGATAAACCTAAATCGGCAGCCATTTGTCTTATATTCTTGCTTAGATTCGTTTTGTCCTGCAAGAGATAAAAGGTGATAAATACTTCTGTTTTTCTCATATCACACGCATGTTTGTTTATTCTTATTGCTTTGTTCAATTATTTTTGAACACAAAATCATTTTTGAACAAATCCGCTGCAAAGGTACAACTTTTTTTTGATATATGCAAATTTATTTGCAGGAAAGATGTAAATAAACAAAAATAAACCCCTCCGGCAGCAGATGACAGGCTGTTTAAAAGAGATTAATCGAAAACGTCGCTACGCTCCCAGAAAACACCTAACCGTAACATAGGCATTGCGCCTTAGCAGGCTACCCGCGTTCCGCGCCCCACCGTACCCTTAAAAGTAAACTTTACGTGCCCGATAGGGCATCGAACCGCACATCCGCAGGATGTAAATGCCTTACATTCCGCTTAGGGAAGAAAACGCGGTTTCGAAGAAACCTGAGGAAAACCTGGAGGAGTCATCTGCTTAGCCGGAGGCTCACAATATTTAATTTGGCGAATAGTTTGCACAGTGTTTATTGCACTTCGATGCCTGTGAGGGTGTAGGTGTGGTTGCCGCGGAGGATGAGGAGCTGACCGTTGCGGAGGAGCTTAGAAGCCTCTCCCCGGCCCTCCCCTGAATGGAAGGGAGTGTTTTCTATGTCTTGCGGAGCGGCGAGGACGGCATCTAACATGGCACGAATGGCGTCACATTGGTTTTGGTCGGTGTTGGACGAGAAACTGACGGAATGGTTTTGGGCAGGCAGGATGAATTTCTTTACGTTCGAACCATTGATGAACTCATCTTTTACCGCTGCTCCGGTCCAAGTGTCATCTTCTCCGTAGATGAGGATGATCGGTTTGGTGGCATTCTGCGTAGCCGTCATCGTGCGGTCGTAGAGACTGCGGTTGAAGGTAAGGGATGCACACCAAGGAGTCTCGAAACCGCGCAGGTAACCGACGTGTTTCTTATAGGCAGCATTCCATGCCGGGGCTGCCTGTTCGCCCACGATGAGATTGTACCGAAAGTCATAGTAGCCCAGTTCGCATTGGGATTGGTAAGAGTAAGCATGGCAAGAGACAATCTTTCCGTTCTCACGCACCCACCATTCATTCTCTGTGATACCGAAAGGCTCATATGTCCGGCGTTGGGTAAGTCTTTTGCTCGGCATCTGGTTGGCGTCCGGATAGGCGCGGAGGGTGTCTATCCAGCGACCAAAACTATCCAAGGAGAAGGCGCATTTCTCGAACATATAGGCGTAGATGGTGTCGCAATACCCGTTAAAGCCGTATTGCTGCATGATCTGCGTGTTCTTGTAGAGCTGCTTGCGGAGCGAAGCGGTGTCCGAATAGGTATGTTCGTCATGGCCAAAGAGGGCTACATTGACCAAGTAACCGGCATAGAGAGAATCGGCATGCTCCTTGGACGTATTGGCGCCGCAGTTCATTTTATAAAAGATGTTGTATATCTTATCCATGTCCTCCGAGACGCCTGTCTGCCGAATGCCCATGAACATATCGAGGTACTCCTGATTCCAACCGTTTTGATACCAGTAGTTCTGCATCGTCGTGTCGCGGTCAGAGTCAAAGAAAGGCGCCGAATAGGGGACATAGATATCCATATCTTCGGGGTGGAAGGTATGTTGCAACAAAGTGGTGATACCGCCTTTGCTGACTCCGCTCATGACCCATTTGCCTTTGAGCACTTTTTTGAGCGCCACAACGAGTTTATGGAAATCCTCCGCCGCTTCTTCCGCCCGCAGGTCATCGAGGTAGGTCCAGCACTGCGGGGGTGCAGAGTACGCAAAATAGCGATGTTCGATAGAGATAAAGTTGGCTTTATAGCGGTTGGCTATCTCTTCCGCACAAGTGTTGGTTTCATTCTTGAAGGTGAGATCCGGGTTCTCGACAAAAGACTGAGAGAGTTCATATCCGGTGCAATAGACATGATTGACGGCTGTTGTGGGATCCATCTGGTTGTCTACCGTGATCAACGCGCGCATCGGGAAAGAGGGACCATCGGGAACGGCGTGCTTCATCGGTTGGTGGAAATAGATGACATATGTAGTGGTGTTCGTCTCCTCTGGATCCGAGGGATAATACAAGGTAGAATCGATAAATCCTTGGTTTAGATTTTCCAAATCCTTCAGCCATTGCGGAACGTTCACGTTCTGCGCTACTCCGTGCATCGCCATAAACAGGGTTATGGCAAAAAGCTTGATTTTTTTCATTGTTATGTGTTTTTTTGTGTTAAGCACAAATTTGCGTGCAAATTTACTGCTTTTTTTCCATATACGCAAATTTATTTGTAAGAAAAAAACATACAAAACACGCTGACGCGCAAAAACAAAAAAAATATTGTATTAAATCAAAAACGCGGCGGTACGACCTTTCGGTCTAATGTTTATCGTCTATTAGTCGCTCGTGAGCAAGCTCCCAGCGCCCAATACCCGCTAATCATTTTGTCCGGCTTGATAGCCGTCCTACCGCCTTACAAAAATACGGGCTTTTAGCCCTCACAAAAAATGTCAAAAAATCCATGCGGCGCGTAGTGGAGCTTCGCTCCGTTTATTGCCTGCGGCAGTTTATAGGGTTTATTTATTAAATCAAAAACGCGCATTTACGTCCGCTATGCCTATGGCCCACGCGCCTTTTGCTTACGCTAATACTCGCACGATTACGAGCACAGCTCTTATAGAGTGCTACGTATTGCGCTACGCATTCTCCCCACAAATTAAAATTTGCCGGGGACCCCATTAATTCGCGCTCACAAGCAAGCTTGCAGCGCTCGTAAAAGCCTACACTCCCAACTCGCTGCTTAATAGCAGCACGTTGAATGCTTACAAAAATACGTCGTTGCACGACTTACAAAAAATCGTTTCGCTACGCTTCACTTTCAAAAATCCATGCGGCGTGTAGGGACATTGACGAGAGGGAGGGGAAGGAGGAAATCAAAAACGCGCAGCCTGCCAAAAAGGTAAATAAAACTAAATAAACCCCTCCGCTATCCTCTTTGGAATTGCGAGCCTACGCGGCTCTGGAGCGTAATAGCCTCTTAAGGCGCGCTTGTGAACAAGCTCCCAGCGCCCCTTAATAGTCCATTCCGCAGCAACGATAGTTGCTTATAATTCCAAATTGGTTAGCATCGGCGATAAACATAGATAAAATTTTTTATTGTTTTGGCTGGCTGCTCACAAAAATGCGTCGTTGCACGACTTACAAAAAATTGTCACTCTCGGTCGGTTTCGTCTCCCCGACGACCTTCCCTTTTCGAAGCCAAAAGTCAATTGGCTTCTCCATACTTTCAAAAATCCATGCGGCGCGTAGGGACATTGACGAGAGGGAGAGGAAGGAGAAAATCAAAAACGCGGCGGGCGATGGAAGTACATAAAACTAAATAAACCCCTCCGTCGGGAATATGCCTTAACAGGTTATCCGCGTTCCGCGCCCCACCGCGCACTTAAAAGTAAACTTTATAGGTCTGGTCGGAGTGACGCTCCCCGCTACTTCCTCCGTTCGAAGCCAAAAGTCAATTGGCTTCTCCACCTCCTACGGAGGTACATTCCCGCCGAAGGCGATAAACATAGATAAAGTTTATTGGTTCTCGCCCTGCCTTACAAAAATACGTCGTTGCACGACTTACAAAAAATCGTTTCGCTACGCTTCACTTTCAAAAATCCATGCGGCGTGTAGTGGAGCTTCACTTTCAAAAATCCATGCGGCGTGTAGTGGAGCTTCGCTCCGTTTATTGCCCTAACGGGCGTTTATAGGGTTTATTTTCGTTTGTTTGTTTACTCAAAAATTGGGGGTTAGTGGGTTAGGCCAGACGGAAGTTGATGGGCATTCTGAATGTGGTGCGGACATTCTTGCCGCGTTTGGTGCCGGGTTTCCAATTCGGCATGATTCTGATGACCCGTATAGCCTCATTATCAAACGACTTGTCGCCGCCGGAACGTATCACTTTGACCTTGCCAATCGAGCCGTCTTTATCGACGACAAACTGCACGATTACCCTGCCCTCGATGCCGTTTTTCTTCGCTTCCTCCGGGTATTTCACGTTCTCCGAGAGGAACTCGCTCAACGCCTTTTGTCCACCCGGGAATGCCGGCATGGTCTGATAGATCGGGATGGACTCTTTGGGGTTCTTGTTCACCTTGCCGTTCGGCTTGTAATAGACGCAGTCATGTTCCCCTTCCTCGTTCAGTTTCTCCTCGTATTGCAGGTCTCCGTTGGGGTAGAAAAGCTTCCGGTCGTATGTCCTGTGCGCCTTGCCATCCTCGCCTTCCGGAGTAGTAAAGACCAGTTCTTCCAGGATGGCTCCGTCGGGATAGAGGAGCGTCTCGCTGAGTAGTCTGGAGCGCACTTTTCCTTCTTTCTCTTTGAGCTCCAAGCGGCGGATGATATCCTTGCGCTCCGTTCCGGGTTCGAAGAACTGGATGGTGACGATGTTATTCACGGTGTCCATATCCTGGACGATACCATAACGCGTGGCTTTCGCGCGCTTTACTACCTCCATCTCGTCATCTACCCAAACGGTATCCGCGACAGCGGGCATCTTCGCCATCAATAGCGTCGGCAGCAGGCATGCGAGGGAGAAAAAGAGCTTTTTCATATAGTTGTTAGTTGTTAGTTGTTAGTTGTTAGTTGTTAGTTTCTTCGAATAAACGCTCCAGGTCAAGGGATAGGAACTGCTCGATGGCTATTCCTTCGTGCCCGACAATAAATGCCCATTTGGGATGGAAGAGATTACGGAAAGTAATTAATCCACTCGTCATCTTCTCATGGTTGCTCTTTACCTCAATACCTATTATCTCATTCCCCCACTCAAGAACAAAATCCACCTCTTCATCCTTCTGGCGCCAATACCACACATTCACGTCATGCAACTCGGCTTGACTAAGCAGATATGCCCCAACCGCCGATTCTACCTGATGCCCCCACAACTTAGGATCAGTGGCCACTTGCCTAAAGGAATGGTGCGAGTAAGCGTTGTAGAGCGCATTGTTATAAACTTGGAACTTCGGGACACTTTGGCGCTTACGGGCGTCGTCATTGGCATACTTATATAACCCCGCAAGCAGATTGGCTTCCTTAAGCAGTTGCAGGTATGACGCTATCGTGGTTACATTCCCCGCATCTTGCAGTTGCCCCTGTAATTTGGTAAGCGAAAGCAGGTCTGTAGAATAGGAACAGCCCAATTCAAAAATCTGCCTCAACAAAGCCGGCTTATATACATTACTGGTTTCCAACACATCCTTTGTGATACTGGGCTCCGCAATGGAATCGCGCACATACCTGCGCCAACGATTCTCATCCCGAATGAGACTTGCAGCTCCCGGATACCCGCCAAAGTAGATATACTGATTCAAATCGAAATTGAATGCTTCATGCATCTCCGCATAAGTCCAGTGCGTCATTTTGATGAGCTCAAAACGGCCGGCCAACGACTCCGTCAAGCCATGCATAATCATCAGACGGGAAGACCCGAGAAGCAGCAACTTAATATCCGTCTTATTGCGCGTATCCTCATCCCAGTGTTTTTTAACGAACTCGCTCCAGTTGTGAATTTTCTGGACTTCGTCAATAACCAGTAGTCGCTCCTTTTGTCCGGCAAATTGCATCTCCAGACGTTCTTTTTGCCAAATCTCACTAATCCATGTCCCCTCTTGCTCTGCGTCAGCAGTATAGAAAGAATACGGAATCTGAATTGTACTGAGCACCTGTTGCACAAGGGTCGTTTTGCCCACTTGTCGCGGACCTAAAACCACCTGAATGAACCGACGCTCTTCTGCTAATCTCGCTCGGAGCATGTCTTCATAATACGGACGCTGAATCATAGCATATTTTGATTTTCACGGTGCAAAGGTACAACATTTCTCCGATATATGCAAATATTTGCTCAATTTTGTCGCATTTTTTACTCAAAAGTTGCGCTACATTTACTCAAAAGTTGCGCTATATTTACTCAAATCTCACAAAAAAGCCAGCGTTAGCCGGCTTTTTCATATCTCAGATGTTGTATTAGTTCTTTTGGTTTATCAGATTCACGACAACTTTGACCATGGTGTCTTTTTCTTCTGTGCGGCTCTCGGCAATCATAAGGGTTAGCGCGACAAGGGTATTGTCCGCGAGACGTTTGGTGCCATCCTCGCGGTAGAGGATGCCGTTGTTGTTCAAGAACCAGAGAAACAACGTTGCCGCAATACGTTTGTTGCCGTCCGAGAAAGAGTGGTTCTTGGTAACTAAATACAGCAACATCGCTGCCTTTTCCTCCACACTCGGATAGAGGTCCTTGCCTCCAAAGGTCTGATAAATCTGGCCTATACTGCTTTTGAACGAATCGTCTTTTTCGTTGCCGAACAACGTACTGCCGCCGAACTTCTCACGCAGCGCACTTATCGTTTGCATAGCATTCTCGTAGGTCGCATGAAAGCGCTCTTCGGGTGTCGTCTCTTTGACGGTCAGGCGCTCGTAATCATAATTATCGAGCGTGTCCAACGCGTACGTGTAATCCAAAACGACATCAAAAATAGCTTGCGTCTCATCCTCACTCTCTGCGGCTTTGCTTTGCACCGTTCGACCCACAATCTGAACCAACTGCCGCAGATCCGACAACTGCTCACGACGAATCTTTTCGTTGATGGCATAGCCTTTGACAAGGTAGTCCTTGAGGATTCTGTTAGCCCATTTACGGAACTGAATACCTCTTTTGCTCTTTACCCTAAAGCCAATAGAAGTAATCATTTCCAAGTTATAAAACATTACCTCATTGGTTTGAGTTTTGCCTTCCATTGCTCCATGTTGAGTGGTGGACGCAAATTTTGCGCCTACCACTTCATCTGCCAGCTCTTCATGCAAAGCATTGTTAATGTGTTTACGTATTGTTTTGACATCCCTGCCAAACAATTGAGCCATCTGCGCGGCGGACAGCCACACGGTTTCGTTCTCCATGCGCACATCGAGTTGTACCGTGTTGTCTTCCGCACGGTAGATGATAATCTTTCCTCTATTGGCGTTATGTAATACGTCTATATCTGCCATATGCCCATATTTATCTTGCAAACAAATTTGCGTGCAAATTTACGGATTATTTTTGACATGTGCAAATTTATTTGCAGGAAAGATGTAAATAAGAGAAAAAAACATAAAAAACACGCTGACGCGCAAAAACATAGTAGTAAATCAAAAACGCGCATTTACGTCCGCTAAGCCTGCGGCCCACGCGGCCTGGAGCGTAATCTTCCACAAGCGCTCACAAGCAAGCTTGCAGCGCTCGTAAAAGCCTACTCTCCCAACTCGCTACTTAATAGCAGCACGTTGAATGCTTACAAAAATACGGGCTTTTAGCCCTCACAAAAAATGACAAAAATAAAGACCCCCGGCCCCCTGAAGGGGGAGAGGCTCGCGCAATGATGCGCGAGAAGGGAAAGACGAAACCATAGCCCCCTGAGGGGGGAGAAAGTTGAAAGTTTAGAGGGTTAGAGGATTAGAGGGTTAGAGAATGAGGAAATCAAAAAATAACAAAAAAAGCCAGCATTAGCCGGCTTTTTCATATCTCAGATGTAGTTTAATTGGGTGGGAGCGTCAGTTGATGCGACTTACATATTCATAACTGACGGAGTACCGGCCAAGGAAATAACTGAGCGTGACGACAACGCCTTCATTACTGAAATCCGAGATCCCTTCACTCTCCAGGTCCACCCAAGTATCGGTAGTTAAATCATGCGCTGAAGGATGAAGGTAAACTCCTGCATCCGGGTTGCAGCCGGAAAGGGCGAAAATATCGCCCAGGGTGCTAGAACTGGACCCGCCCGGTCCTGCTACGATGTAAGTGACTAATGGCTTTCCAGATGCGCTAGTGAAAGCGAGTTCGAAGTCAGCCCGAGTCGTGTTATTAACCACCCGGAAAAAGTAGTTGTTATGGGCCATACCCCCTACTTCCGGTTCGGGGTTGTTGCAAGCGACGAATGCCAGCGTAGCGAGACAAAGGATGAGTTTTTTCATATCCCGGGTTTTTGTTTTAGTCGTTGCGCTTGGGCGTTATTTCTTTGTGGCGGTGATGTTCACTTGTCCGCGGCCGGAGAGAGTGTATGTCTCCTTATACGTGGCGGTGGCCTCTACATCGGAAGTGAGCGAGAGTTGGTCGTTTTCCAACGTCACCGGCGTATAGGTATAAGAGAGCGTCAAGACCAGGTTTTTGAAGGTTTGCTGCTCAGTCGCGGGATCGATGAAGAGTCTGCCGTCGGAGAGACGGGCGATGGTGGAATCTCCCTCCGCCACCATCCATAACTCGTTGTCCTTGTCAGCCAACGAGAGCGACATCTCGCCTTTCTTATCCAACGGAACGGTGATGACCTTCAGGCTATCGGCGTAAAGGTCAATATTACCCTTGGAGACGAAGGTATAGTCTCCGACAAAAACTTCGCGCGGATCGTTGTCTGCCGGCCGCTCACAGGCCGCTATCATCAGCGTAGCGAGACAAAGGATGATTAGTTTTTTCATATCTCAGTTGTAAGTTATTGGATAGTCATCAGCAAGACGGGCAGCGGCAGGGGACCGTCGAACGAGTACAGGATGTCGCTACTGTACGACGAGCGCCCGCGATAGACATGCTTGCCGTCGAACGTATAGAGAATATCGCTTGAATACGAGGAATTGCCGCGATAGAGCGACTTGCCGTCCCATGTATAGAGAATGTCACTACTGTACGACGAGTTGCCGCGATAGAGATGTGTCTGTGCCATAAGCATAGTACTAATTAAGGTAAATAATATAATGAGTGTTGTACGTTGCATTTACCGCTTTACGCCTTCAAAATATGCAATTTGCGCACAAAGGTACACAAAAAAAATGACACTCGCAAATAAAAGTGCCATTTTTGATATATTTACACATTAAAAATGTTTATTTGTACGACACGGTTTCGGAAAGGGGCTTACGGCTGAAATGATGTTCAGACAAAGATCTTATTTTGCCAACTCCGCTACGATATTCTGCTCGAAATCTTTGGGTTCAGCTACCGGAGCAAAGCGCTGGATGGATTTTCCGTCTCTCGAAACGAGGAACTTGGTGAAGTTCCAAAGGATATCGCTGTCTTTCTCCACGCTCTTGCTGATACGTTTGAGCATCGCGTGCGCCGCTTTGCCTTTGAGACCCTTGTACTCTTCCGTCGGAGCCTGCGATTTGAGGAACTCGAATACCGGGTTGGCGTTGGCGCCGTTCACATCGCTTTTTGCCATGAGCGGGAAAGTCACACCGTGGTTGAGACGGCAGAACTCCTCTATCTGCTCGTCGCTGCCCGGCTCCTGGTTAGCGAACTGGTCGCAAGGGAAGCCAAGGATGACGAAGCCTTGGTCTTTGTATTTCTTGTACAGCTCTTCCAAACCGTCGTATTGCGGCGTGAAACCGCATTTGGACGCGGTATTAACGATGAGGATTACTTGACCTTTATAGTCTGCGAGGTTTACCTCTTTGCCTCTGTTCGAGAGGGCTTTGAAATCATAAATGGTTGCCATAGTTTTATTGTTATTGTAGTTTTTTCAGTTGTTCAATCAGCATGTCGAGCGTTTATATCGTTTGCGAAGCAAAATTACAACAAATGTTTTAATGTCTCAAGCGATATATTTATTTTCTTAACAATCGTGCCTTTTTTCTTAAAAAAATAAAACCAGAGATAGGTAGGACAGTGTATTTTTTTGTAAACATACAAAAATATTTGCATATATCAAAAAAAAGCAGTAAATTTGCGTGCAAATTTGATGAGCCATGAAAATTCAATTCTTGGGTGCGACGCGCGAAGTGACCGGAAGCAAGCACCTCATCACTACTGATTCAGGACACCGGATACTGCTTGATTGCGGTATGTATCAAGGTAAAGGAATGGAGACCGATGCAGCGAACAGGGATTTGGGTTTTGACCCTGCGACGCTTGATTGCGTGGTACTCAGTCACGCGCATATCGACCATTCGGGGTTGATTCCGTATATCGTGAAGATGGGATTCAAAGGCGACATTTACTGCACGCCCGCCACGCGCGATTTATGTGCGCTCATGTTAGCCGATACCGCTTTTATCCAGGAGCAGGATGTGCGGACGTACAACAAGAAGATTGACCGCCAGAATCCCCATAAGGAGAGAGGGAAGAAATACAAAGTAGAACCGCTCTATAACCAGCAGGACGTGAACCGCGCGATGAAACATTTCGTGACGTATGGTTACGACCGTCGTTTCCGTCTGTTTGATGACGTGCTCCTTACTTTCACCAACTCGGGGCACATGCTTGGCGGCGCTATTTGCAGTTTGGAGATCTATGAGGGGGGTAGTGGATTAGAGGTTAGTGGATTAGGGGAGAAGCGGTGGAAACGGCTCACTTACACAAGCGATATCGGCCGGCCGAAGAGTCATATTCTTCCTTCGCCGCAGTTGTTCCCGCAATGCGACTATCTGATATGCGAGTCCACGTACGGCGACCGGCTTCATGACGCACCGGAAGCGACGGAAGAACAACTGTTAGGTATCGTAGAGGACACCTGTGTTTATCGCAAGGGGCAGTTACTCATTCCGTCTTTCTCTGTAGGTCGTACGCAGGAGATCGTCTATGTGCTGAACCAACTCTATAACGACGGGCGTTTGCCGCATATACCGGTTTATGTGGACAGTCCGATGAGCACGAACGCCACGCAGATTTTCCGTATGTATCCGGACGAACTGAGCGATGAGGTACAGGACACGCTGCGTTTCGATCCCGACCCCTTCGGGTTCAACACGTTGCGTTACATCACAGACATCAACGAATCGAAGATGCTGAACCATAAGGAGGAACCGTGCATCATCATCTCCGCGAGCGGAATGTTAGAGGCCGGGCGAATCAAACACCATGTGGCGAATCATATCTCCGACCCGCGCTGTACCATTCTTATCGTCGGTTATTGCGAACCGACCACGCTCGGTGCGCGTATCCAGCAAACCGGTTTACAATGGATTTCCATCTTCGGTCTCGACCGGCGTATTAAAGCGCAGATAACGAAGATAGAGAGTTTCTCCGGTCATGGTGATTATCAGGAGATGATAGACTACTTGACGCGCAGTCTGGAAGTGAAGGACGTTCAGCGTGTCTTTGTGGTACACGGTTCTGAAGAGGCGGCCGGGGCGTATAAGGATCACCTGCAGGAGGCCGGATTCCGGAATATCGAAGTGCCGGAACATGGCGAAGAGGTGGTTTTGTGAGGAAAAAACAAAAGAGCCCTTGCGGACTCTTTGTCGGGTAGGCGAGATTCGAACTCACGACCTCCTGCTCCCAAAGCAGGCATTCTAACCGGGCTGAACTACTACCCGAAGCGTGTGCAGCACGCGAGAACTACTTAGTTCAAAATCGGCTGCAAAAGTACTGCTTTTTTTTGAGATATGCAAATATTTTGGTGATAAAATGCGCTACAAGGCTATTTTTATTGACATAGACGACACAATTCTCGATTATATTCCCTGTTGCAGGGAGGCGTTTATGCATGCTTTGGAGGCATTGAGGAATGAAGCGCCCGAGGCTCCTGATGAAGCCGCTGCGCGTATGACAGATGAGGAATGGTTCCAGATATTCTTTTCTATCTCAGGCAGACTGTTTTCGGAGGCGAAGCACGGGTTGCACACGATAGCCGAGGTGATGGAGATGTACCCGCGTGAGTTTGTAGGCAGGTGGAATGAGTTGACGCATGGCGGTGAGGGGGATCTGACGGCGCAGGCCGACACCTTCAAACATGCTTTTCGTGCGGCATGGGGACAAACTCATGTCTTGGTACCCGGTGCGCGCGAGACGTTGGAAGCTCTGCGTGCGAAAGGTTACCGGCTCTTTGCCGCCAGTAACAGTTTCGGTCATCTCCAGCGCAGCCGTTTAGAGCAGGCCGGGGTGCTGCATCTTTTCGAGGACACGTACATATCCATGGATATCGGTTATGACAAACCCGATATGCGCTTTTATACCGAGGCTCTTCGTCGTTGCGGAGTGCCGCCGCAGGATGTGCTGATGGTGGGCGATAGTATGACGACCGACATCCTCGGTGCGCGTGCCGCAGGCATCGATGGCGTTTATTTTAATAAACGGGGAGAAGAGATAAGCGAATCCGAACGGAATGGATTAAGGGTTATTTCCTCACTTCCGGAGTTATTGGCATTGTTGTAACCATGCGAGCAGCGCCTGCATGTCCGGCAACACGACATCTGCTTTCTCTTCCCAGAGCGCAGAGTCGGGTAGAATACCGGTGTTGACGGCTACCGTAAAGAGTTCCGCCGCTTTACCGGCTCGAACGCCTAACGGCGCATTCTCTACCACCATACATTCGTTTTTCGCAAAGCCGCATCTTTCCCAAGCTTTCAGATAGGGTTCCGGATGGGGTTTGCCGTGCTGTACATCGAAGGCGGATATGACGCCTGAAAAGGTGTCCGGAAAGGTCTTGCGGAGGTTGTCGAGTAATGATTTCTGCCCGGACCCCGTGACCACCCAACACTGCACACCGCGCGACTTGAGGAAAGCGAGCACTTCGCGGATACCGGGTATCAGTTCGGGTAGTTTACCTCCTGTTAACTCATTGAAATGCTGCGACTTATCCGCATACACGGCTTCAATAAGTTCCGGCGTTGCGTCCACTCCATGTATGAGTCGGTTCGCCTCATTGATGACCGATGCGCCTGTTCGTCCTTCGTTTTGATATGTCTGATTCTCCGTGAACGGCAGTCCGTGCTTGTGCATCGCCCATTCCCATGATCTGGCATGGTAAGGCATAGAGTTAAAGAGCACTCCGTCCTGGTCGAAGAAGACCGCTTTCGGCAGCGCCCGCACGGTATAATTGGGTGTCGAGCCTCTCGACCCGAAGATAGTACTGCCTATTCGAACCATCGTACTACCGCATTCGATGGCGATACGGTAATCATCGCTCATGCCCATGCTTAAAGTTGAAAGTTTAACGTCTAAAGTTGAAAGAAGCTCTTTCGCTTTGCTAAAGCAACGTCGGATCTCCGTTTCGTCATCGGTATTGGTGGCCATGGCCATCAATCCTAATATTCGAATATTAGGATAGTGATTATTGCTGATTGCTGATTGCTGATTGCTGATTTCCTCTGGAGAGAAGCCTGTTTTGCTTTCTTCTTTTGCGACATGCACTTCGAGCAGCACGTCCTGCACGAAGCCTTGTTTGGCGGCTTCGTCATTGATGGCCTGCAGCAGTCGTACGGAGTCCACGGACTGGATGAGGTAGGGACGCATCTTCAACAAGTCCCGCACTTTATTGGTCTGCAGATGTCCGATGAAATGCCAATGGATATCAGCCGGCAGGGCCGGTACTTTCTTTTGCAATTCCTGTACACGGCTCTCACCGAAGTGCCGTTCTCCCGCCTCATACGCTTCACGAATCGCCTCTACGGGGTGAAACTTACTCACGCACACGAGTGTCACGCCCGCGGGTATATGTGCGCGCACGTTCCTTATTTGTTCTGCAACCATTGTGCGTAAGGAGCTATATAGCGTTCTTTTTTCTCGGGATAGACGGTCTGCAAATCCACCATGATTCCCGTCTCGTATACATTCGCCAACTCGTCATTGACGGCGTTTCCGAAGAACTGGAGATCGTTGGTGATGTTGAGGTATGCAGAGAACATAGGCGGAATAACCGTTCCCTGTTCGCGTACCGCATGCTGCAGGATATGGTAGTTCTCTTGCGGATCATCCCCCGTGAAGGGATCGGAAGCCAAAGGATTAAGGGTCAGGGGATGATAGGGCGCAAACAAACCCTCTTCGCCTGTGTGGTAACGGCGCAGATACTCATAGATGAGGTCTCTGGCCGTGCTATTATAGGATGGGTAAATCGTCACTTTGCCAATCATCCATCGCACCTCCGGATGGTTGTACATCACCGCTCCTATACCATCCCAGATATTATCGAGCGCGAAGAGTGCTTTGACGCCCATCTCGCGTTTCTGATACATGGGTTGCACGAATGCGCGTCCGAACTCAATGGTGTGCGGAAGGTATTCACGGATGAAGCGTTCGGAGTAATGGAAGAGATGCGCGGAGGTGATGAAGGGTTGTCCGTTGCGAATCTCGGCTTCCGAACAGATGAGGTAGCGGTAGCCGCCGACGATCTGTTGGTGCTCGGGGTCCCAGACGATGAGTTGGTGGTACGGTTTCGCCATCGTGTCCATCTCATCGATATCCATCTCTTTGCCTGTCGCTCCGCCGCCATCGCGATAACTGATTTCGCGCAGGCGCGCTATCTCCCGCATCACATTCGGACACTCATGCGCCGTGATATCATAGATGAGGTTGTCCGCTTTGTTGGACGGACGAAGTAGGTGACCTTCTAACTCTTCGAGTAACAGACTCGTTTCAACAGCAGGTATGATTTCTTGCATATTCGTTAATCTTTAATCTTTCAACTTTCATTCTTTCATTCTTTCATTCTTTCATTCTTTCAACTTTCAACTTTACCTCTTGTGCCCATTGTTTGGGCGTCTTGGAGGCATCGAAAGTGGTGTAAGGGATAGGCGGAAGCACATGAACCTTAAAGTGCTTGCCGCGGGCTCCGTACATCTCATCCACGAGGTATAACATCTCGATATTCAGTTTGATATGCAGCAGTTTGCGCAGGAAGGCGAGGACGTAGAAGAACTTACTGTTCCTGCCCTCGAAATAGATGGGCACGACATCGCGTTGGTATTCCTTTGCGCGCTGGATAAAATTCTTCTGCCACTCGAGATCGCATACCTGCCATTTGCCGTCTATCCGTTGCAGGCGGCTGCAAGCACCTGCAGGGAAAGTGAGCACATCCGTCCCGGCTTCCCACATCTGTTGCTGTGCTTCCACTTGTTCGCGACTCAACCGCCCGACCTTGTTCACCGGCGCCCAAAGGCTATTGATGGGTTCAAGATACATGAGCAACTCATTGACGATGACCTTCAGCGGCCTCGGGCGGTGCTCATGAATCATCTGTGCGATAATCATGCCGTCCAGTCCGCCGAGGGGATGGTTGGAAATGAAGATGACGGGCTTGTCCTCCGCAGGGATGTTCTCAGTACCCTCGATGGAAGCGGTGCAGCCTAACTCTTCGTCCAGCACCAGCCGGATGAAGTCGTAGTTGCGCTCAGTAGGGTGTTTGCGCAGGAAGGCGTTCATCTGTTTCACATGGGTGATGCGCTCCAGATACCGGATGAGAAACTCCGGTATATGCGTTTTCGGCGCTTTGCTTTTGAGGATTGCCCGTATGTCGAATTGCAGCGGCATGAGTGAATTAGTGAATTAGTGAATGAGTGAATTAGTGAATGAGTGAATTAGTGAATTAGTGAACAGCGTGGAGGATATCCATGACGGGACTCTTGGCGATGGAGATGATCTCGCAGTCGTAAGACTTAAGCGCCTGCTTGAGCGCATAGACCGCCTCGTCGAGTACGTTCGCCTGTACGAGCACCGCTACGTTCTTGCGTGTCTCTTTCTCGCCGTCGATGGTGATCATCTCCACGCGGGCTTTGTACCAATAGGCACCTCCTTCGTTCGGGAAGGTCTCAAAGAACTGGCTGCGTTTGCAGCTCATCACTTCGCAGTCGCCGAAGATGAAGGGTTTGATCTCCTCCATAAGGCAGTTCTCTGCATCCGCAAAACTGACAGCTCCGTCAACAAGGTAAGTCTCTTTCACCTTACCGGGGTTATCTTCGCCTGTCTGGCGAGAGTAATTGACTTTAATCTCGTGAAATATCATATCATGTTTAATGTTTAGTGTTTAGTGTTGAGTGTTTAGTGTTGAGTGATTAGTCAATCATCAATTATCAATTATCAATCCAGCTACGTCAGTAGCGTCCAGTTTCCCTTGCGGCATAGGTCGGATTGTACCGCTCCATAGGAGGAGTGGCACCGCCGGGTTGTCATCAATGACTCGGTCGATGGGACGGCGTTCATCCTGCATGAGTTGCCAACCTGGTTGGAGCAGGAAGACCACATCGCCCGTGTGCCGTTTGCAGAGCGTGGAGCCTAACTGCGGATACTGCATGGCTTCGTAGCCGGGCATGGCAATCTGTACGCCTTCGAAATCCATTAGGAAATTAGCCACCTGGCGTTGGATGGTCTCCAGACTCAGTCTTTTCTGTTCTATGAGTGTACGGTTGAGATAAAGCGACTGTCCGTAACTGCCGTCCACCCATCGCTCGTGGCCGTAGAGCGCCATGAGGTATGTCCCGGTAAGTGCCGCCGCACGGTCCGCGTTGAACTGTTGAACGGGCATATGCAGGTCGTTGAGCGTCTGCGCCGACGTACCTAACACAGGTCTGCCGACAACAAGGATCTGGTAGTTTGTGCGGCCGATACGTTTATCCAGTTGCTCCATGAAATAGCCTAAGTCCTGATTCAACCGCAGGTACATATCTTCCTGTTCGGCACTCTCGATGGCATCGGACTGCGCTATCGGACTGAGCGTGTTGAATTGGAGCATCAGCAAGTCCGGTGTGGCGTCCGTTCCTAACTTCTGGTCTTTTTGCAATGCCAGAGCCAATTCCATCACCAGGGTATTAGCTTCCGGAGCTTGGGTGAGCACATCGGCTACTATATAGGAAAACCCTTTCTTGCGTTCCTGCTCGGTGGGTTTGCTGTACAGCGGAATATCCAGTCTCGGTGTCCATTGGCGCGCCGCCATGATGTCGAATCGTCCGCCGTTATTATAGTCATACGCGGCGGTGGGCAGTCCTTCTGTGTATGCTGCCGTTGCCACCCACCGACGGGTGGAGGGATCGATCCAGCAGCAGGCGTTGGCGGTATGTCCGGCCATAAGAACCGTTGTCTCGGGGTGAATACCCACTGCGTAAATCTTCGCTGCCGGATAGAGGATGCGCAAGCGGTCGGTGATGGTGCGCGCGAGGAGCGCACGCGGACTGAGATGAAGGGTCGTGCCGATACCATGTACCTGTTCGTCCGCCAGCATCGTGTGTGTGCGGCGGTCACGGCGCGAGAAATACGTATCCATGGTGTAGCCGTGTCTGTCAGGTGCGCAGCCGGTGACGAGGGTTGCCGTCGTCTCATTGCCGCCATATACCAGATGCGGAAAAGCTACCGAAGTCTGGAAGGCCTCTTCGCTCAGGGTGCGCAAACCGCCTTGTTGCCAATACGGGCGCAGCATGGCGAGATTCTCGGTTGTCAAACCGTCCACTACCGCCACCACCGTCAGACGCGGCGCAGCGAATGTACATACAGCCATGAGGCTGAGTATCAACGTATTATATAAACGAGTCTTGCGCATAGATGTGTCAAAGGAATAATCAATAATCGCCATCCGAAACCTACAAGCGGATGACACGAGAAGAAAGTCAAAAAGGCCACTAACAAAAGTAACAGTACGTACGGGACACCGGCTGCTACTTCTATCCACCATGACCATTGGCTGCGTTGGCGGTCATACCAACTGATGAGGAACACGAAGAGGAAATAAAGCGCCAGACCTAATGGCCATGAGGCGTACCAAGGTGTTGTGGCAATAGTAAAAGGTCCGATAGCGCTCTTCGCTACAATCGGAGTGCCGTCACTCAAATATGCCTGTTGAAGGAACAGCATCAGTTCTTCGGGCAGGAAGAGCCGGTCTTCGGAACGCATAGGACGATCCGCTTTGGGACCGAAGAGCAAGTTGATACCGGCATTTGCCCAGGAGAGTGAACCTGTATAATGACGAATGAACGTACGATAGGTCTGTCCCGTATAACCCGTGTAGTCTGAAGTGATCGTGTCACCCAGCGCGTTGGCAATCAACCAATACGGGCGTGTCGCACAGTTATCGAAGACGAAATTATAGAGGTATTTGCGGTTTTCCGGCTGATAGTTGATCACGAGCGCTTTCCAGATAGCCTGGCATTGTTCAGGTGTGAGGTTCAGTACCTGCTCATAGACCGGACGACGGGTCTCTTCGTACTCACGCATGAACCACCACATCGGTGCCGCCCCTAACTCGTACCAGGTCTCTCCCCTCACAAATTTCCAGTAGAAATGCTCGGTGTTGAAATCGAAGATGCCGTAGTTGAATACGATATCAATATCGTTCTGTTCATCCAGCACACGGATTGCGGTATGTCCGTAGCGTGCGTACAGTTCCTCTCCCGGTGTGCAGGTCAGCAGGGAGATGGAAGCTCCCTCACTCAGCGTCTGTGCCGCCAACCCGCAGGTCATCAGCATATATAATGCGAGGAGATATGTCCGTATTTTACTGCGCATAACAATAGATACAATAGGGAACAAAAGTACAGATGAGTCCCAAGAGCCACCCCGCCGACACCTGCGATGCCGTGTGTGCTTTGAGGTATATGCGCGCGTACATGAGTGCCAAGGTAACACCGATCCACAGGCAGAGGGTGCCTGTGGTAGGCATGGCGCCGATGCCCAGACAATATGTGAACAATCCGCCGAGCAGACCACCCATCCCCGTGAGATGTGCGCTGATCTTCCACCAACGGTTGATGAGCGTAATCAGTCCAATGGCTCCCATCGCACCGAGGGCGATGAAGTCGAGATACAAGGGGGCATGCAGGATGGCAATCATCAGATAAGCCCAGAAACCGAAACCCAAGGCGGCGTACAGGTATGGAATCGTCCGTTGTTCGGCGTTTTCAATCTGTATGTCTTGGATCACGCCGCGCTTGATACGAATCCAGATAGCGCTCAACGGGATGAGGCAGGTGAGAAGAAACGTTCCCACGATAGCTATGATGCTCCAAATAGGACTGAGCGGGTTCACCTGGGTATGGTACGCATAGCAGAACAATGCCACCCCATAGGTGGGTACAAAAAGCGGGTAGAGTATAACACTCAGCGCATTCGCTATACTATGTAAAATCCTTTCACTCATTCACTCACTCATTCACTCATTCATTCACTCACTCATTCACTCACACCGTCTTCCTCAGTCGTGCTACAGGGATGCCTAACAAATCACGGTATTTGGCGATAGTACGTCTCGCGATGGGATATCCGTGTGCTGCTAGCGCTTCCACTAACTGCTCGTCTGTTAACGGGTTGCGTTTGTCTTCGCCCTCCACCACTTCTTGCAAGATCTTCTTGATTTCGCGGGTGGAGATCTCGTCTCCCTCGGCGTTGGTCATCGCCTCCGAGAAGAAGTATTTCAACGGATAGATACCGAAACGCGTCTGGACGTACTTGCTGTTGCTGACACGCGAGATGGTCGAGACGTCGTAACCCGTACGGTCGGCGATGTCTTGCAGAATCATAGGTTTGAGACTGGTCTCTTCGCCGTCCAGGAAGAAGTCGTACTGGAATTTCAGGATGGCCGTCATGGTCTTCATCAGCGTCTCGTTGCGTTGTTTGATGGCGTCAATGAAGTAACGTGCTGAGTCTAATTTACTGCGGATGAACTGCGCCGCCTGTTTGTTCTGCGGCGTCTGAGGCATCGCGCTGTAATCCGCAAGCATATCGCTGTACTCGCGACTTACGTGCAGTTCCGGAATATCACCCGTATTAAGCACTACGAATAACTCATCGTCGCGCTCTTCGATTGTGAAGTCCGGGATGATGGTGTCGCGTTGTGTCTCGTACATCGAACCGGTGAACGCATTGGCGGGTTTCTGGTTCAGGTGCACGATTTCCTGTACTGCGGATTGGAACTGTTCGTCCGTGCAGTTGAGCTTGAGTTTTATCTTATCGAAATGATGCTTGGAGAAGGCCTCGAAATAATCAGCGATGATGGTGTGCGCCAGTTGTATGGCCTCCGTCTGTGGCTCTTTCACTTCCAATTGTTTGAGCAAGCACTCTTGCAGGTTTGCACTCGCGATGCCGGGAGGGTCGAACTCTTTAATCTGTCGAACGATGTCCGCCATCTCCTCATCGGTGATGCTTATCTGTTCCTGGAAACTGAGATCGTCCACCAACTGCTCGGTAGTGCGACGGAGGTAGCCGTCGTCATCGATGTTTCCCAATACCCATTTGGCGATATGCCGTTGGGGTTTGGTCATCTTCGTCAGGTATATCTGCGATTTGAGTTCTTCTATCAGGCTGCTTCCACCGATGATCGGCACTTCGCGGCGGTCTTCGTCCGGCGCACTGTACTGCTGGCGAAGCATATAACTCGGCGTCTCGTCGTCAGACACGTACTGCTCGTAATTGAAATCTTCATTCTGCAGTGGGTCACGTTGCCGTCCCTCGTCATAACCATCGTCCGGCATGTAGCCCTCATCGAACTCATCAAGGGAATCCTCTAAGCCACTAACCCTCTCATCCACTAATCCTTCTTCCAAAGCGGGATTCTCCTGTAACTCTTCGTCGATACGCTTGCCCAGTTCGATAGACGGCAACTCGAGCATTCGAATCACCTGTATCTGGGTGGGGGACAACTTGGTCGTCTGCGTCAGTGCCTGATTGAGTCCGATCTTTTGCATAATTAACTTTCTAAACCTTCTAAACGTTTTTACACTAATTGGAGTACATTACTTGTAATGTACGACAACTGCTCTTCATCCAACTCCGTGTGCATAGGTAGCGAGAGTACACATGCCGCGAGGCGTTCAGCTACAGGGAAGTCGCCGTCTTGGTACCGCGGGTCCAAGTACGCTTTTTGCTGATGCAACGGAACAGGGTAGTATATCATCGCCGGAATGCCGGCCTGGGCCAAACCCTCGCGTAACGTATCGCGGTCTGCTCCTACGACACGAAGGGTGTATTGATGGAAGACATGCGTCGAATGCGCCTGGCGCCCCGGGATAAGAAGTCGTTCGCAGTTCGCAAAGGCTTCATCATAATATGCGGCTGCTTTCTGACGCGCAGCGATATACTCGTCCAAATGCGGTAACTTGGCATCGAGGATCGCGGCCTGAATACTGTCGAGACGGCTGTTAACGCCCACCTCGTCATGGTGGTAACGCACGTGGCAACCATGGTTGGCAATGGCGCGCATATGTTCCGCCAACGCATCATCGTTCGTGAAGATAGCCCCTCCGTCCCCGTAGCAACCGAGGTTCTTGGAGGGGAAGAAAGAGGTGCAACCGATGTCGCCGATGGTACCTGCCTGTTTCGTCTCGCCGTTGGCGAAAGTGAACTGCGCACCGATGGCTTGACAGGCATCTTCTACCACGTAGATATGCTTCTCTCTCGCCAAATCCATGAGTGCCTGCATATCTGCGCATTGACCGAACAGATGCACCGGTACAATGGCCTTCGTGCGGGGTGTGATAGCACGGCGCACAGCCTCTACGTCCATGTTCATCGTTTCCCAGTCCACGTCCACTACCACCGGCGTCAGACCTAACAACGCTACCACCTCTGCGGTCGCGATGAAGGTGAAGGTCGGAGTGATGACTTCGTCACCGGGGCGCAGACCAAGTCCCATCAACGCAATCTGGAGCGCATCGGTTCCATTGCCCACAGGAATAACATGCTTCGCGCCAGTGTATGCCTCCAGATGCTCCTGGAAAGCGGTTACTTTCGGACCTTTGATGAACGCAGCGCTGTCGAGCACTTCCTGTATGCCCGCATCAATATCGCCTTTGATACGTTGGTACTGCGTCTGCAGATCGACCATTTGAATTTTTCTCATTGCTCTACTAAGAATTCCACCACACCCGGATAGACCCAAGCGGCTGTGATGAAGGGGTTGGTATAACTCAGTTCTACGTCTAACTTATCCTCGCGTTCCGGCGAGTAGCGGCAGGTCACGTGTACATCATTAGCCTGTATCTGCGCAAAATGCGCCATCCCTACGCGGACTGTCACTTCCACTTCGGGAGGGAAGAGACGGATACGACGGCCGTCAGGCACTCCGGTCAAATGAATAGGCACGATGAATTTCTTCTCTGTGAAGCGTTCGGTAATGACGCGGATGTCCACACTGTCTGTTTCCGCACGCACGCCCTGGGGAATGTCCAGCGCTACGCGCAGAACCGTCGTGTCGCATAACTGCTCAAAACGCATACGCTCCGTATAGACCGTATCGATCTTCTGCAGTGTCTTGTCCTGACCAAACAGTTTGAGCCGGGTGCGGCTCAAGCTGGGATTACCCACCATCTGATATTCAACAGCTGGAGTGATGTCGCAACGTGAGAAAACGGGCACGGATTTCTCCTGCTCCGTAAAATAGGCACAACGCAGTTCTTCAGGGGAGGTCTCTATCAGACGGCTCGTACCTTGCAGGATGTCGCTGATACTGCGACGCAAAGCATCCGACGGTACATGAATGGTACCTTTCTCGCCGTGGATATAAGGGTGTAGGTCTATCGTCAGACGCAGCGACTCCTTATGGTAGGCATTCAAACGCGAACCCGCATCGCGCACCTCGATCATCACCGTATCAGGCAGACCTCCATCGGCCAAGCCGATGGCACTCGGTTTACCCGTATATTGGATAAGAACAGGCACGCGCGTGTTGCGCACGGAATGCATCGCGTGACCATACCAGATACACGCCGCCAGCACCAGAAACAACAAAAATGTCAGTATATCCCGTTTCACTAATCCGCTAATCCACTAATCCTCTAATCCACTAATCCTCTAATCCACTAATTCACTACTTCTTTTCAGAAGCAGCCGCCTCGCTCGCATCCGCGAACACGCTGTCTTTGCTCACTTTGATGGTAACGTCCTTGGCAATGGTGATGATGAAAGCCGCGTCCTGAACCTCCTTGATCTCTCCGTAGATACCGCCGGCGGTAACCACTTTGTCGCCTTTCTTCATCGCATCGCGTTGCTTCTGAAGCTCTTTCTGCTTCTTCGTCTGAGGACGGATCATGAAGAAATAGAATACTACGAAGATCAGGATCATCATAATCCAGAAACTCCACTGATTGCCTTGTTGTGCAGCGCCTTCCGTAGCCTGCAATAAAATGAAATTAAGCATAATGTATAAAGAATTAAAAATATTTGTATGTTTATTTAAGCACTTCCGCCTTGAATAACTTTCCTTCGTTCTTCAGCTCCCGCATGATCTCTGTCAGGATGCCGTTGATGAACATGTAGTTTTTGTCGCCGGAGTACTCTTTGGTCAACTCGATATACTCGTTCAGCGAGATCGTGATGGCGATATCCGGGAACTCGAGTATCTCTGCCAGAGCCACCTCTAAGATGACGCGGTCCATGTACGCGATGCGGTCGGCTTCCCAACCTTTCAGATGGCTGTCAATGAGTTGCTCGTACCGCGTGTGGCCTGCTAACGCTTTCTCCAAGAGCGTCGTGGCGAAATGCAACTCGTCTTCGTTGTCAAACATCTCTAAAAGCGGCGTTTCAGGCGTACTCTCAGCCGTGAAGCGCTTGATAGTCTTCACTACGTAACTCAACACGATGTTGGCATCCGTCACCCAGTTGGTCTTGTCCAGCACTACCTCCATCTCGTCCAGCGCCTCCTCTAATGCTTCGTTGTCCGGGAGCAGACTCTGGTAGATAAAACGCCAGATGCGCTTGTCGTCCTCGTAACTGCAACTCTCCGTCTCCATGTATGCGCGGTACTGCTCGCTCTCCGTCAGACGGCGGTATATGTCGCTTACCGCAGGTATACCGCTGTCCCAACTCAGACGCTGCTCCTGAACGCGTACACGCAACGCACGGTTGTCAAACAACTGCTGAGCCAAGCGGTTCTCAACGAAACGCCTGTTAGGTGTCCAGTTGGAATGCGTAGCGCGCGCACGAGAGATCTGCTCCTCCAGTTGCTGCTGAGCATACGCAGTCAACTCATTGGCGAAATCCAATAGCAGAAAATACAAGTCATACGTGTCGGCAAAACTCTTCAGCAACTCCTTGCGTGCCGTAACCGGCGTCTTGCCCTGGTCTTTGTAGTAGGCGAACAGGGTCTGAACGACGCGTGTTCGAACCATCGATCGGTTTATCATAATGTCCTTTCTTGTACGTGTATAGGCGCGCACACTCCGCGCGCAAACAAATTTTGTGCAAAAGTAGTGCTTTTTTTTGACATATGCAAGAGTTTGTATATTTTTATACAAAAAAGACCCTCGAAGGGGTACTTGTTCTTGCTGTGATCATCTTCGGGCAAACATAGACTAAATACAGAGTAAACACAGAGTAAATACAGAGGCAACCCGACATATCGAATATTTAATCTAAGTGTAAATAATGGAAAAAAATGCAAATAATTTGCGTATATAAAATATTTTATGTACCTTTGCAGCGTTTTTATTTCAAATCGGAAGGAAAATATGGAAAAAGACGAGAGAAGAGAGCCGGAGATCGTGTTCAGTCGTTCGGTGAAAGCAGGCAAACGCATCTATTATTTAGATGTACGTAAAGCGCGTAATGAGGACTTGTATCTGTGCATTACGGAGAGTAAACGCCGTCAGGCGGAGGGTGAGGAAGCACCGTCGTTCGAGAAACACAAACTGTTCCTTTATAAAGAGGACTTTGCGCATTTCACGGAAGGCCTGAATGAGGTGATCGGATACATCCAAAGTCAGTTGGGCACAATCGAGGAGCGTCCGGAATGGGTGCCGGAAGCGAAAGCGGAAAATGCCGAAAAAGAAACTGCTGAAGAGGTAGCTGAGGAGTCTAAGAAAAAAGGACTCTTAGGATTTCTTCGGAAATAAGCGCTTTGGACTGAAGGGGTAGGGCGGTGGTGGCACCATCGGCTTGGAGGATAGTAACCACGTTAGTATCCACGCCAAATCCTGCACCCTTGTCGCGAAGCGAATTCAGGATAATAGCATCCAGATGTTTGCGTTCCATCTTATGGAGCGCATTCTTTTTTTCATCATTGGTCTCTAACGCAAAACCGATAAGCTTCTGGTTGGAGCGCTTGCTCTCACCGAGCGCACGCGCTATATCCTGCGTCTCTGTAAGTGGAAGAGCGAATTGAAGGGGGAGAGAGGACGGTTGAGCGCCGAGCGTTTCCTTCTTGATTTTCTCTTCGGCTTTCTGTGCCGGTGTGAAGTCCGCTACTGCGGCGCATAAGATAGCGCTGCTCATCTTTGGCCAGGCTTGGATGCATGCTTCATACATCGCCTGCGCCGAGAGGGCGTCTATACGCCGGATAGTTCCGAAAGGGTTATAGACCGGTGCGGAGACAGCTCCGCAGACGAGTGTCACTTCGGCTCCGCGTCGTGCGCAAGCCTGCGCCAACGCTACACCCATCTTCCCGGTGGAGTAGTTGCTGATGAATCGGACAGGGTCAATCGGTTCCTGTGTCCCTCCGGCGGTGATGAGTACGCGCTGACCTTTCATGGTCTGCGGCGTGAGGGCGTATTCCAAGGCTTCCTGCAGTTCCTCTATCTCGGGCATGCGTCCTTTGCCTGTTGTGCCGCATGCCAAAGGTCCTTCATCCGGTTCCACTACGCGCACGCTTTGCCAAGTACGGATAGTGCGCACTGCGGCCTGCGTAGCAGGGTTTTCCCACATCTTGTCGTTCATCGCCGGCGCCACGATGATCGGTTTGCGTGCCACGCACGAGGCGATGGTAGTCGTGAGGGCATCATCGGCAATACCGGCAGCCATCTTTCCCAACACATTCGCCGTCGCCGGCGCTACAATCATCGCATCGCACCATTCGGGCAGCGAGATGTGCTCGGTGGCATGCTCGTTGATAGCGGCGAACACATCTGAATAAACCCTGCTGCCCGAAACGGTCTGCAGGGTTAGTTCGGTCACGAACTGCAGGGCATTCTTGGTCGTTGCTACCCTTACTTCCGCGCCCGCTTTGACGAGCGAGCGGATGAGTTCGGGGATCTTGTACGCCGCGATACCGCCGCTGATACCAACCACGATATGTTTGCCAAGTAACATAAGCCTCTCCTCGGCTGGGGTAGGACTTTTTACTTCAATGCGTCGTCACGGTTACCGGTGCGGTAAACGAGTTCGCCGTCGATGAACTCCTGGGTTGCCATCAGCGAGGGTTTGGGCAGACGCTCGTACTGGCGGCTGATCTCAATCTGCTCTTTATTCTCGAAAGTCTCCTCGAGATTGTCCTGCGGGATAGAGAAGTCCTGCAACTTGGCGTCCAACTCTTTCTTGATGCCTGCGCTGATCTGGTTAGCGCGTTTGGCGATGATAGCTACGGTCTCATAGACATTACCTACCGGCTCGGTGAGCTGGTTGATGTCACGGGTAACCGTGTTCTTTGGTGCTTTAGAATTCTTGTAATCCATATCTTAGTCTTTTGTTATTTTTCGAATGGTTAGCAGCATTTTGTCTGCCTCTTTGCGGTGCTTGGAGTCCGGGTACTCGGTAATGAAGTTATAGTACTCATCCTGCGCATCGCGGGCACGCTCTAACTTCAACTCCTCATACGAGTTGACCACTTGCTGGTATTTGGACTGCAGGATGAGCCAGTTGAACTCCTCCTGGTACTTGTTGCTCGGATAGTTCTTGAGTGCATTCTTTGAGACGATCTCGCAACTGAGGTAGTTATTCCCTAAATAAGAGCCGAGGTTATAATACAGTTGCGCACTCTTCAACTCCTTATATGCCAACTTGTCGTACAGTTCGCTCATCTCGTGGTATGCCTGCTCGGCGTACGGGCTCTCGGGGAAGAGATCGACGAAGGTCTCAAATGCCTCGATGGCATTATTCGTAATCGTCTGGTCCAATCGGGCATCCGGTGAGTCCAGATACTGGCAATGACCGATTTGGAAATAGGCTTCTGTCGCATACTTACCCTTTGGGTAATTACGTACGTATGCCTGGTAGTAATCGGTCGCGGACTCGTACAACTTCTGCCCCATATAGCAACGCGCCAGGTAGGCGAGAATGTCTTCCGAACGCTCCGAGCCGCGGTAATACGCTGTCACGTCATCCAACAGGGTCTGCGCCTTCACATACTGCTTGTCGTTGAAGTAATTCAGCGCCGCCTGATATTTCTCCTCAGGGTCACGTGACTTCAACAAACGCTGGTACTCCCCACAACTCGTGAGAACCACCATACAAAGCAATATGAGATAAATTTTTTCGCGCATCCCGCCAAATTAGCCTGCAAAAGTACTGCTTTTTTTTGAATTATGCAAATAAATTCTTTATTTTGTCGTCATTTCTGCCCATTTAGCGGACTCAATGACCCGTAAACTGTCATTTTCTGCTACAATCAGATAGCACGCTGCGTCACCGGCTTGGTCAATCATCTCCAGTGCATCTTCTGCACCCAAAACCATACACGCGGTAGCAAAAGCATCGGCACGCATACAGGATGAACTGACGACCGTGGCACTGAGCAGCGAGTGTTGCACAGGGTAGCCCGTGCGCGGGTCAATGGTGTGACTCCGGCGCTCGCCGTCCACATAGTAGTAATTGCGGTAGTTGCCGCTGGTAGCCATACAGATGTCGCTCACTGCCAGCACTTGTTGCAAATCCTCCTGCGCCCCTTCGTTATTGAGGTTGGGTTTGGTGATGCCTATATGCCATGGTTCGCCTTTGTCATTCACGCCATGTGCCACCACTTCGCCGCCTATATCGACGAGGCTGTTCGTGCATCCCTGACGGCGCAGTACCTCGGTAATCATGTCGCAGGCCTGGCCTTTGGCTACGGCTCCTGCATCGAGCTGGATGCGGTAGTCGTCTTTGACCACGCGGTGGTTCACCAGAGCCACTTTCTCAAATCCTACGAACTCGCGGAGCGAGTCTATTGTCTGATTGCTGATAGTTGAAAACTGATCGCTCTTTTTGCCAAAACCGAACGCTTTGACGAGTGGTGCAACGGTGATGTCGAAGGCGCCGTGCGAGAGGGCATAAACCTGCTCCGCCTCGTTCCACATGGCCTCGAAAGCGGCATCCGTTGTGGTGTCGCGATTCGCATTGACCGCCGAGAGAACGGAGTGGGGATTGAACATACTCAGACTGTTGTCGAAAGCCGTCAGGGCAGCCTGAATGCTGTCTCTCAAATCGACGCGCGCTTCGTAGCGAATATTGTAATACGTACCGAAGACCTTCCCTTCGTTGTGGAAATAGCGCAAATCAGGTTCGTCCTTCCAACCCCAGATCAGCAGTACCGCCACGCCTAAACCGATGAGTGCACTGATTGTATGTTGCTTCCTTGTCCCCTTCACCTTTCTCCTTTCTCCTTTCTCCTTTCAACTTTCAACTTTCACCTTCCTTAGAACCAGAAGCCGATACCGATGACGCCGTTCAATTTTTGTGTGTAGAGTTTGTCGTCACCGGCCGCTTTCCACAGAACAACATTGTATCCCGGGTCATTCGGGTCGGTCACCATGCCGTCAGGGTTCAGACTGCCTTGGGCAAACAGATTGATGGAGCAATGATCAAGTTCCCACTCCTTGTCGACCTTCAGGCTGATGTTGGTCACTGCAAATTTGCCGTTGCCGTACAGGTCACTCTTCCAGGGGGACATACCCAGTTGTGCACCAAGTGTTACACCGGCATCCTCGAAGGTGTAGTCGTAGCCCAATTCAAGATAACTGGACCATGCACGTCTCGGATCACCCGTGATATCATCGTACACGAGGTCGCTACCGGCAACGGTGGTATACCAGTTGATGTACGCACCGGCTTTGTCGCCGAACATATGGCCGAAGTTATAACCGATCCATACTTCCGTGGTGCTGCTGTTGACCGGATTGGCATCCAGGTCGGCTACGCTCTGCCAGGAGAAGAAGTTGGAACCGCCGAAATAATAGTAGTGGTTAAAACCGATGCCGAGACCGTACACGGAGAAAGAACCGATGATGTCCAACTCCGGCATAAAACGGGTAAAACCCGATCCGTCGCCCTGGTCTTTGCGGAACGTCCAGTCCGAAGAACCCAGACTGGCCCACGCGCCGACACGCAACGAGGTGTGCTCGCCGTCAAAACCGATCTCTACGTCCGGTTGAAAACTCAAACCTCCGTTGTACTGTCCACGCCAGATATAAGCGCTGACGATCTCTGCGCCTGCATCGTAGGCGAACTCCACTTCTGCTTTAGCAGAAATAACCACCGCCATGACAGCGGCTACAAGAACTAATACTCTTTTCATTTCAATTGTTTGTTATGTTTATTTGAGATAAAATCCTAAAGCGATATTGGTATTGATGCTTTGTTCGTACGGGAAGGCGGGATGCCATTCTGCGGTGCTCCGATCAGCTGCCAGTGCGGAAGGATTGATGGAGAAGACACCTTGCAGCATCATTCCGCAGTGCGCACTCAGACTCCAGTCTTTGCGCAGACGCAGTTCGATGTTTTGGACCGCAAACCCGCGCTGGTAGCCGGTGTAGCAACTGCGCCAAGGAGTGATACCTATTGCGCCGTAGAGGCTGATGTCATATACAAAGTTGTGTCTGTAACTCAACTCCGCGTAACTCGACCATGCCCGAACCACCTCGCCTTGCTCATTGAGATAACCGTCCGCTGCCGCCACACGGGTTGCCCAGAGAAAACTGAGCGGCAACTTGCTGCTGACAGTGTAGCGCACATTCAGTTCCAATCGGTTGCCATGATCCGTATAATTGGTGAAATCAAAGAAACCACAGTTGAAGTTATGGATGTATAGTAGATGGACGTCAAGACCCCAACGGTTAAAACCCAGCGACAAGTCCACTTCCGGCAGAAATTGCGTGAAGGCCCAGTCGGTAGCACCTATGTTCCACCACATGTCGAAAAACAGCCCTCCGTAACCCACATTGGCGTCTGCCTGTATATTCAGTCCACCGCAGTTGAGTCCGCGCCAGAGATAAATGGCATTGAGCGTAGCACTGGCGCCATAGGTCAGCCCCACAGGCGCATGGTAGTCATCCAGCCAGCGGTTCTCAACTTGTGTATCCTGACTCCCTGTCTCCGGCTTTTCGCCCGCGTATAGGCGCGCGTTATTCAAAAAAGGTAATGCCCCGATGCAAAGCATCAGAGCTATCACCCGTGTAAGACTCAAAAAACGAATACCGTTCACTGCCGTTTAAAGGGCATTCTGAACCTCCCACGCTTTGCGTAGAGCGATCTCCAGAATGCGGGTATTGCTGAATACTACAATACCTCCGTCAGGACCGGGCTCAAGGTGGTAGTCCGCATTACCCTCACCATTGAAATATGCTCTTACTTCTTCGCCGCTAATTCCTAATTCAGCAGCGATGGAATCCATGCTACCGTGAGGAAGGCTGTCCTTCACTGCACGGAGACGATTAAATGTTGTACGCACCATAATTGTTCGTGTGTTTATGATTGTTAACTGTATTTTTTCAAATTTGCTGCAAAGATACAACAAAAATTCCAATTGTGCAAATGATTTTACAATTTTTTTATGAACTTCGGTTAATTAGCGCGTTTTTTACAGCACAGACTGACTATACCTTTCATCCGATAGCACGGTTGGAGTGCGCTGGAGAAATCATAAAGCGGTGCAAAGGTACTGCTTTTTTCGTATATAAACGAACGATACCATCTTTTTTTTGAAAAAAATCCTGCAAATTTGCATGTATCAATTATTTTTTGTAATTTTGCGCCGGAAAAAGTGTAAAAGCAATTTGTATGACCAAACAAGAACGATACGAAGCCCTTTTGCCGCAGATTGAGTCGCTGGTTTCCGGCGAGCCGGATGTCATCGCCAGGATGGCGAACGTGGCGGCTGTGCTGCATGAAGCCTTTGGCTTCTGGTGGACGGGTTTTTATCGCGTGCAAGGCAACGAATTGGTGCTGGGTCCGTTTCAGGGACCGGTGGCTTGTACACGTATTCCTTTCGGGCGTGGTGTCTGCGGGACGGCGTGGCAGCGGGCGGAGACGGTCGTAGTGCCAAACGTACATGAGTTTGCAGGACATATCGCCTGTTCTTCCGCCTCCAATAGCGAAATCGTCGTACCTCTCCTGCGAGCAGGGGAGGTGACTGCCGTGTTGGATATTGACAGCAAAGACTTCAATACCTTTGATGAGACGGACAAGCATTTTCTGGAGCAAATATCAATATGGATATAACGTATTAGTTTATTTATTATGGACAAGCAAACACAAGCATGGGTGGACGCTTTTATGGCGAACCTCATAAGTAAAAATCCGGGCGAGCAGGAGTTTCATCAGGCTGTCCGCGAAGTAGTAGAGAGCGTAGCTCCGATGATCATGGCGTATCCTTATCTGCGCGAGCAGAAAGTGATGGAGCGCATCGTGGAGCCGGAACGTGTCATCATGTTCCGCGTGCCATGGATGGACGATCAGGGCGAGGTACAGATCAACCGCGGTTTCCGCGTACAGATGAACAGCGCCATCGGTCCGTATAAAGGTGGTATCCGTTTTCATGCGTCCGTGAACCTCTCTATCATGAAGTTCCTCGCTTTCGAGCAGACCTTCAAGAATGCGCTGACGACTCTTCCGATGGGTGGCGCCAAAGGAGGAAGTGACTTCTCTCCGCGCGGTAAATCCGACGCCGAGGTGATGCGTTTCTGCCAGAGTTTCATGACGGAGTTGCAACGACATATCGGTGCAGACACGGACGTTCCTGCCGGAGATATCGGTGTGGGAGGACGTGAGATAGGCTTTATGTTCGGTCAGTACAAGCGTCTGCGCGACGAGTTTACCGGCACGCTGACGGGTAAAGGACAGCAATGGGGCGGTTCGCTCATGCGTCCCGAGGCAACGGGTTATGGAGCTTGTTATTTCGCTGAAGCCATGCTCGCCACGCGAGGAGAGAAATTTGAAGGCAAGCGTGTTTGTATCTCCGGTGCAGGTAATGTGGCGCAGTTTGCGGCGCAGAAAGCAATGCGCCTCGGTGCCAAGGTGCTGACACTCAGCGACTCCGACGGCTTCATCTATGATCCCGAGGGACTCAACGAGGAGAAACTGAACTATGTCTTCGAACTGAAGAACGTACGCCGCGGACGTATCAAAGAATACGCGGCCAAGTTCCCGCAGGCACAGTATTTCCCGGGAGAGCGTCCCTGGAAGATTGCTTGCGACATCGCCATGCCGTGTGCTACCCAGAACGAGATAGAGAAAGCGGATGCAGAGAACCTGCTCAAGAACGGCTGTTTCTGCGTCACCGAAGGAGCTAACATGCCTACCACGCCGGAGGCTATTGCGCTCTTCCAGGATGCGAAGATCCTCTACAGTCCTGGTAAGGCATCCAATGCCGGCGGCGTGGCTACTTCGGGTCTCGAGATGACCCAGAACTCCATGCGTCTCAAATGGACGGCGGAGGAAGTGGACCAGCGTCTGCGTACCATCATGGCGGACATCCACGCCGCCTGTCTCAAATACGGCACGGAGGAAGACGGATATATCAACTACGTCAAAGGTGCCAACATCGCTGGCTTCATGAAAGTCGCCAACGCGATGGTTGAACAAGGACTCGTTTAAACAGCGAAGCGCTAAACAGCCGCAGGCTATAAACAGCGAAGCTATACACCTTTATGGATTCGAACTATACATCGTTGATGGTGAAGCGCGTGAAGCGCATCTTGCTCGTGTGCAATAACTACGACAGTTTTGCACTCGAGGAGGACGGTCGTATAGATGTTCAGATTGCGCAGGAATACGCGGAACTGAACCTCTCCAATCCGCCGTCTATCACCCGCGCGGAGACCACCCGCGAGGCACTGGCGATCATCGAAGAGCGTAAAGCCTCCGGCAAGTTGCCTTTCGACCTGATCCTGACGATGTATAGTGTGGGCGAACTGGACGTGTTCGAGTTCGCCAAAGAAGCCAAAGCGGTTCTGCCCAACTGCCCGATCGTGTTGCTCTCGGCGTTCAGCAAGGAGATTTACAACCGCATCGAGCAGCACGACAAGCACGACATCGATTATTTCTTCAACTGGAACAACTCCACCGATCTTATTATCGCGATCATCAAGCTGATTGAGGACCGCATGAATGCACCGCACGACATCCTCGAAGAGGGGGTGCGTGCGATTTTGTTGGTGGAGGACTCCGTGCGCTATTACTCGACCTACCTGCCGCTGCTCTACAAGCTGGTGCTGCACCAGAACAGTATAGCCATCCGCGACGCCCTCAACGAGAAACAGCAGTTGCTCCGTAAGCGTGCGCGACCGAAAATGCTCATGGCTACCTGCTATGACGAGGCGGTCGAACTGTACCAGCGCTACGGCAAGAACATGATAGGCGTCATCTCCGATATCGGATTTGTGCTGCATAAAGGCGACCCGTCATCCGAAGAGAAACTCGATGCGGGCGTGGACCTGTGCAAACTCATCCGAGAAGACAATCCGACGATGCCGTTCCTCATGCAGTCGTCCCAAGAGTCCATGCGTTCGACGGCCAACAAGCTGAAAGTAGGCTTTGTCGTCAAGACCTCCAAGACCCTGACGCAGGAAGTGAGTGAATATATCGAGTCGGAGTTCGGCTTCGGAGACTTCATCGCCAAGGACCCGCGTACGGGTCGTGAGATCGCCCGTGCGAGTGACCTCGAGGCCTTCGAGCGCGTCATATCGACTATCTCTCCGGCAGCCTTCCGGCGCTCGAGTGATAACAACTACCTCTCCAAGTGGCTCTTTGCCCGCGGATTGTTCGCTGTAGGACGCCCCGTGAGTGCCCTGAAGATACAGGACGAGTCGGATATCGAGAATGTCCGCCAACTCAACATACGTCTTATTCACGACTACCGCATCAACCAGGCCTTAGGCGTGGTGGCCAAATACAGTCCCGACACCTATAACGATACGATATGGTTCGCGCGGGTGGGCGAGGGACCCATGGGAGGAAAGGGTAGAGGACTTGCGTTCCTCAACCATGTCCTGCAGAAGAACGACCTCTACGACCGATGGGAAAATATCCGCGTGCTGGTGCCGCGTACCATGGTGCTGACCACGGAGTATTTCGACCGCTTTATCCATGACAACGGACTTCAGTATGTCATCAACGCCGATCTGAGTGACGAAGAGATCCTCTCCGAGTTCGTGGCTGCGGCGCTGCCGACCGACTTGCGCGAAGCCCTGAGGCATTTCATCCGCGTGACCAATAGACCGCTCGCGGTGCGTTCTTCGTCCAAACTGGAGGACTCTTATTACCAGCCTTTCGCCGGCGTTTACAGCACGTATATGATCCCGCATACGGAGAATGAGGACCAGCAGTTGCGGCTGTTGAGCAAGGCGATCAAATCCGTCTATGCCTCCGTCTATTACGCCGCCTCGCGCGGATATATCACGTCCACCGGCAATGTGCTCTCCGAGGAGAAGATGGCGATTGTGCTGCAGGAGGTGTGCGGAGAGCAGGAGGGCAATTATTATTTCCCTGTCATCTCCGGCGTGGCGCGAAGCATCAATTTCTATCCTGTCGGCAAGGAGAAACCCGAAGACGGTATCGTGAAGGTGGCCTACGGTTTAGGCAAAGTGGTGGTGGACGGCGAGCAGGTGTTGCGCTTCAGTCCCAAATACCCGAAGAATGTCTTGCAGACCTCGACGGTGGACCTCGCCATGCGCGAGACACAACAGTCGATGCTGGCGTTGAACCTCAATCCGGAGAAATTCAAGACCTCTATAGACGATGCCGTGAACCTCGAGCGATTCCCTATACACGAGTGCGGACAGTTCGAGAGCCTCAAACTGATTGCCTCGACCTACGATCGCGAGAACATGCGTGTCGTGGACTCCTGTTATCCCGACGGACCGCGTATCGTCACGTTCGCGCCGCAACTCAAGTTCAACACCTTCCCGCTGGCAGAGATCATCCGTTCGTTGCTCGACATGGCGCAGGAGGAGATCAAGTGTCCGGTGGAGATAGAGTTCGCAGTGAACCTTGAGCATGAGCCGCAGATTTTCCATGTGTTGCAGATCCGTCCGATCTCTGCCGACAGCTTGACGGCGAAGGTGGAGTGGGACAAGATAGACGAGAGCGGCGCACTCCTCAAGAGCGGCAACGCCCTCGGCGTAGGACAAATAGAAGACATACGCGACATCATCTACCTCCGTCGCGATACCTTTGATATATTGCGCACGCGTGAGATGGCGCAGACCATCCGTGAGTGGAATGCACAGATGCGCAAAGAAGGCAGGCAGTACCTGCTCATCGGTTACGGCCGATGGGGCTCGCAGATCGCTACCCTCGGTGTGCCCGTCCAATGGGGAGACATCAGCGAAGCGAAAGCCATCGCGGAGTGCAGCCTGGAGAACTTCCGCATCGAACCCTCGCAGGGCAGTCATTTCTTCCAGAACCTCACGTCCTTTAACGTAGGATACATGAATATCGATCCTTGGGCACGCCCGGACGACCTCTACGACATCGAGGCACTGGACCGCTTACCCGCGGTCGAAGAGACCGAACTGGTGCGGCATATACGCCTCGACCAACCCCTGGAGATGTATATCGACGGCTTCAAAAACAAAGCCCTCATTAAACACAACCACTAACCCACTAACCCACTAAACATTATAATGCAACTAATCCTACAAATTATCACGCTTATCGGGTCCGTCGCGATGTTGATGTACGGACTGAAAGTGATGTCTGAAGGCCTGCAGAAGATGGCAGGTAGCAAACTGAGTAATGTGCTTGGAACGGCGACGACCAATCGCTTCACGGGCGTTCTCACCGGTGCCTTTATCACGGCAGCCGTGCAGTCCTCTACGGCCACGACGGTCATGACGGTCAGCTTCGTCTCGGCGGGTATTCTCTCGCTGGCACAGGCGATCTCCGTCATCATGGGTGCGAACATCGGAACGACCTTCACGGCATGGATTATGGTGCTCGGTGGCGGCTCGTTTGACCTGCGATTGGTGGTTTATACCGCGATTGTACTGGCCGTCGCACTCATTTATACGAAGAAGAATGCGAACCTCGGTGACTTCCTCATGGGTCTGTCCCTCTTGCTTTTGGGCTTGACGACCCTGAAGATCAATGCTACGGAGATGCACCTTGATCAGATGAAACCCGTGCGCGATTTCTTTGTCGCCACGTCCAGTTGGGGGTACGGCTCGTATTTCCTGTACCTGCTTGTCGGAGGTATTCTTACTTTCGCCGTGCAGTCCTCGGCGGCCATCATGGCGATCACCATGACGCTCTGCTCGACGCACGTGTTGCCGATAGACATGGGTATATCGCTCGTCCTGGGTGAGAATATCGGTACGACCATCACGTCGAATATCGTGGCGCTCTCCGCGTCGGTACAGGCTCGCCGTGCCGCCATGGCGCACTTGGTCTTCAACCTCTTCGGCGTCATCTGGGTGCTCTGTATCTTCCGGTGGTTTGTAGGCGGGGTATGCAAAGTATGGGGCGTGGACTTCACGCCGGGTATCCCTTCGGACGTCTCGCCTGATAAACTGAACGCGATCCTGGCTACCTTCCACACGGCGTTCAACGTTCTCAACACCTGTATCCTCATCGGTTTCATACCGCTCTTGGAGAAACTCGTCATCCTCATCATTCCGTCCAAACCCGAGCAGAAAGATACGGACAGCCAACTCAGGTTCATCTCCGGTGGTCTTATGTCCACTTCCGAGTTGTCTATCCTTCAGGCTTGGAAAGAGGTGCATCTCTTTGCCATCCGCGCACAGCGTATGATCGGCATGGTACATGACCTCTTCTATGAGAACGACGACACGCAGTTCACGAAGATATACACGCGTATCGAGAAATACGAAGGGATTTGTGACCGAATGGAGTACGAGATCGCGCAGTACCTCAACCAGGTGGCGGACGGACGTCTGTCCGACCAGTCCAAGCACGAGGTGCATAAGATGCTACGTATCGTCAGCGAACTGGAGTCCGTCGGCGACTCGAATTTCAACCTCTCGCGCTATATCAAGCATAAACACGAAGCAAACATCGTCTATACCGAGACGCAGGAGAAGAACGTAGAGCAGATGATCTACTTGCTCACCACCGCGCAGGCGAAGATGGTCGATGCACTCGAACGCGTGAATATCACCCAGGACGAGTTCTATGAGATGACGAACATGGAGAACGAAATCAATAATTTCCGTGACGAACTCAAGAACCGCAACATGCAGGCGATCACCGACAAGGAGTACGACTATTCCGTCGGTGTGAACTACATGGATATCATCCTCGAACTCGAGAAAATGGGCGACTATATCATCAATGTAGAGGAAGCCGTTTACGAGCACAAGCACGATAAATAACCGGAGAGAGGCTCCGGAGCCAAATATACAAAGCTTATGAAAAATAATATTTTTGCCGGCGCATTGATCGCCGTAGGTTTATGTCTGGGTGGATTGTTTATCTACCTCGGTATCAGTAAGTTCGCGAACAAAGATCGCGCAGTGAGTGTCAAGGGTCTCAGCACCCGCGAGGTGAAGGCCGATTATGCCGTATGGCCGCTGTCGTACGCATGGAACGGCAATGACCTGCCTGCGCTGTACGAGCAAGTAGAGAAGGTGACAGTACGTGTAAAGAAACATCTGCTCGCCTTGGGTTTTGAGGAGTCTGACATCCGTCAGGGCTCTATGTCTGTCAGCAACAACTGGGACAGCTATTACGGCGTACGTCCGGAGTTCAAGTACACCCTCAGCACCTCGCTCATCGTCTCCACGGACAAGGTGGACCTCGTAGTGGCGAGTCAGGGAAAAGAATCGTCCTTGCTCAAAGAAGGTATCATCGTCAAGACCGAGACCTGGAATCTCGATTACCAGTTCAACGGCCTGCCGGAACTCAAGCCTTCAATGATTGAAGAAGCTACGCAGAACGCACGCGCCGTAGCGCAGAAGTTCGCTGATGACGCTCAGTGCTCACTGGGAAGTATCAGACGCGCCAACCAAGGTCAGTTCTCGATCGAGAGTGACCAATACCAACCTTGGATTAAACACGTACGCGTCGTGACGACGGTAGATTATTTCTTGGAATAACAAGAAGAATCAGAACCATCCGAGCCTTCTGATCAATCGCAGAAGACACGTAGGAATCAACAGAATGATGAAGCACAGTACCTTCCAGAAAATGGTGGGTACTGTTGTTTTTGCCCATCCGTGGAAGAGCGCAAAGAGCCCTCGGCGGGCGAGCCGCTCCGGAGAAGCGATGATGCCGAGACATTTGCCGGCCTTTGTTACCCATTTAGGGATAGAGAAAAGACCTGTATCCACGGCGCCGGGACTCACGTCCGTCACATATACGCCGTATGGATGCAGTTCGATATGCAGCGAGCGGGTGAATGCCGACAGGAAGCATTTGGTCGAAGCGTACGTGCCGAGACGTTGTGCCACGATCTTACTCGTCACCGAGCATACATTGAGGATATACCCGTGCCGACGTGCGCGCATGTCCTGGCCGAAGAGGTAACAGAGCATGGCGGGTGTGTACATGTGCAGGTTCATGATCAGACTCGTGAACCCTTCGCTGTCATCGAGGATGTCTTTGTCATGATAGACGCCGGCGTTGTTCACCAGCACTTCTATCTCCATCCCGTGCGCGCGGGTGTACTCATATAGTTCGCGCGCGGAATCCTGCTTCCCGAGGTCCATCTGCAGAGGAATAACCTCTAATCCTCTAACCCTCTCATCCTCTAACCCTTTTAACCGCTTTGCGGCGTCCTCTATCTCCGGCACGTTGCTCACGATGAGCAGGTTATAGCCGCGTTTGGCCAGTTGCTCCGCAAAAGCGTAACCGATGCCCGAAGAGGCACCGGTTACTAATGCGAATGTCTTTAGTTTGTTCATGAATCCACTAATCCACTAATCCGCTAATCCACTAATCCACTAATCCGTTCACTCACTCCTCATCTTCTACGGCTGCTTGAGCGGCTGCGAGGCGGGCGATAGGTACGCGGAACGGAGAGCAGGATGCGTAGTTCATGCCTACACGTGCGCAGAACTTAACAGACGAAGGCTCACCACCGTGCTCGCCGCAGATACCCGTACGGAGTCCCGGACGAACGGCACGACCTTTCTCTACCGCCATCTTGATGAGTTGACCTACACCGTTCTGGTCGAGAACCTGGAACGGATCGACTTTCAGGATCTTCTTCTCGAGGTAAACCGGGAGGAAGGAAGCAATATCGTCACGGCTGTAACCGAAGGTCATCTGCGTCAAGTCGTTGGTACCGAAGGAGAAGTACTGAGCCTCGGTAGCGATGCGGTCTGCGGTCAGCGCAGCACGCGGGATCTCGATCATCGTACCGATCTCGAACTCTACCTCTACGCCGTACTCGGCGAACACTTCTTTCGCTACTTTCTGGATGATCTCTTTCTGTTGTTTGAGCTCATAAAGAATACCGATCAGCGGAACCATGATCTCCGGCATCGGGTTCTTACCCTCTTTCTTCAACTCGCAAGCAGCGCCGAGGATAGCACGGGTCTGCATCGCGGTGATCTCCGGGAAGGTGATACCCAGACGGCATCCACGGTGACCGAGCATCGGGTTGTTCTCTGCCAACTGAGCTACACGGGTCTGGATCTCCTCAACGGAAACGCCCATCTCTTTCGCCATCTGCTCTTGTCCCTTCAGATCATGCGGTACGAACTCGTGCAAAGGCGGGTCGAGCAGACGGATGTTCACAGGCAGGCCGTCCATCGCCTCGAGGATACCCTTGAAGTCTGCCTTCTGATAGGGGAGGAGTTTAGCCAGTGCTTTCTCGCGGCCCTCGCTGTCCTTGGCGAGAATCATCTCACGCATAGCGATGATCTTCTGGTCGTCGAAGAACATGTGCTCGGTACGGGTCAGACCGATACCCTTAGCGCCGAACTGACGAGCTACGCGAGCGTCGTGCGGGGTGTCGGCGTTGGTACGAACCTGCAGTTTGGTATATTTGTCGCAGAGGTCCATGAGGGCCTTGAAATCGCCGCTCAGCTCAGCTGCTTTCGTCGGGATCTCACCTGCATAGACCTGACCGGTCGAACCGTTAAGGGAGATATAGTCGCCCTCTTTGTAGGTCACGCCTTCGATCTTCACGGTCTTGGCTTTATAATCCACGAGGATGGCACCTGCGCCGGAGACGCAGCATTTACCCATACCGCGGGCAACGACAGCTGCGTGAGACGTCATACCGCCGCGTGCGGTGAGGATACCTTCGGCAGCAGACATACCTGCGAGGTCTTCAGGGCTGGTCTCGATACGAACCATGATCACCTTGTGACCATTAGCGTGCCACTCCTGTGCGTCATCTGCATGGAAGACGATCTGACCGCAAGCTGCACCCGGAGAAGCGGGCAGACCCTGCGTGATCACTTTCGCTTTCTTCAAAGCCTCCTTGTCGAAGACAGGGTGGAGCAGCTCGTCGAGTTTCTGCGGCTCGCAGCGCATGATCGCCTCTTTCTCGGAGATAACACCCTCGCGGCAGAGGTCCATCGCGATCTTCACCATTGCCGTTCCGGTACGCTTACCATTACGGGTCTGGAGGAACCATAGCTTGCCTTCCTGTACGGTGAACTCCATATCCTGCATGTCGCGGTAGTGGTCCTCGAGCTTCTGCTGGATCTCGTTGAGCTCGGCGTAGAGCTTCGGCATGGCTTCTTCCATCGACGGATATTTGCTGGCACGCTCCTCTTCGCTGATGCCCTGGAGCGCTGCCCAACGGCGGCTACCCTCGAGGGTGATCTGCTGCGGAGTACGGATACCGGCTACGACGTCCTCACCTTGTGCGTTCACGAGGTACTCACCGTTGAAGAGGTTCTCTCCGGTAGCGGCATCACGGCTGAAGCAAACGCCGGTAGCGGAGGTCTCGCCCATATTACCGAAGACCATCGCCATGACGGAGACAGCCGTTCCCCATTCGTCAGGGATACCTTCCATCTTACGATAGAGGATAGCGCGCTCGTTCATCCAGCTGCGGAAGA
>CAMHOY010000018.1 GCA_946186915.1 uncultured Bacteroidales bacterium
TCATTCTTTCACTCTTTCATTCTTTCATTCTTTCATTCTTTCATTCTTTCACCTTTCATTCTTTCACCTTTTAAAATGAGGCCTAAATGAGACCAACTATAACTGTATCACTACTCAATCCTAGACTTTATTCCTGTTCATTCAATCATAACTGCCTTGTATTCAATAAGATACACTTATAATTCCTCCACTCAATTTGTAATCCGCTGCAAATGTACAACAAATTTTTGAAATGTGCAAGATTTTAATCGAAAAATTCATGGCAACGGCATGCTTGGTTAGCCTCGCGATGAGGGTCATAAGGAGCTATTCGGTACGAAAATTTGATGCCAAAATCAAAGAGCTTGCGCGAGGATACAAGGCGCGTCCCCTGCCGCTGAGCCGCCACGACCGGCGTCATGATCCGATGGAGCGGAAAACCGTCCCGCGTGTCCGAGAGCATCAATAACGATATCCGCTCGGACTTCACATCGGACATCGAAGAGAACGAATAATCTACATAAATACCAACCGAGAGGTAGGACTTCGTCCGCCTTCCCGTGTAAACAAGAAAATCATAACCCACCTCCGCTGCCAACCAGTACTGAACCTTCGGCAACAATTGAAAAGCGCCTTCCTGCGATTCCTGGAAAGAGCGTGATGCAGCAAGCGGATAAGAGCTATATATCCTGTTGTCCCGTTGCGGGTAATATACCGACAAGGCAGCATTCTCTGCCTTCTCGTTCCAACTTCCCGTGAGCGGGAAGACAATCTTCGGACCGGCATAAAAATGAAAATGATTCTTGGTGAGCGCCAACTGAATAGGTATGCCCACCATCCATGTGGCGTATTGTTCCTCCAGCCGTCCGATGGAATAATCCACCTGCATCAACTCGCCCTCTACATCCATCACCGAATAACTGTCCGTATAATCAATCTTGCGAAAACCCGCATGACTGCGATCCAAGGCCGCTCCCACCCGAAAACCGATGACGTGAGAGGAGTGGTACGCATAACTGATTTCCATCCCGCCGTGAAAACCCGGGGCGGGAGAGACATAATGACACTGAGCGTTAAAACCCGACATGCCCGCACGCATCCCGACTTCGAACAAGTGCTCTGCACATGCCGCAAGGGATGCAAGCAAAAACAACAGAATCAGTCTGAATCGTTTCATAGTATCAGTCTTTTTTGGGTCCAGATATGTTCTCCTTGTTCAAAACGGTAGAGGTAAAATCCGTGACTTACCTGACTCTCCGGAACTTCCTCTCCGCGACTGTTGTAGATGCGCACCCGAACCGGAATTTCCTCGATGGAATCGAGTATTTCCAGGATATTCGACCAGATAGTTTCCTCTCCGTCCAAAACCACGCGGAGTTGGAAAACACCGTTTAATACATTCTGCTCGGCGTAGTCGTCTTCCGTCGCTCCGGGAATAGGCTTCTCGTCTTTGTACCACTGAAAAGCAGTAGCTATGCGATTGGGAAAAATGCGGTGCAAAACAACATTGTCGCAAATCAACTGCCAGTTGTACTTGTTCACAATAATCGGATACAAGCGCTCGCAATGAACGGTGTCCAACGTCATGATATATAATATACTGTCGCAACCACGGGGACTGATTTCCATCTTCTCTTGGATGGCCGGCTCGTCAAAAAGCACTCCGCGCCAGAGGAAAGGCATCAATGTGTCGCAGACTACCGTATCTTCAGGCACATACAGTACATCCGGGCAGCATAGTTCCGTGTTAAGCGTATAGATATGCAAGATACTGTCACAACCACGCGGACTCTTCTCCATCACCTCTTGAGTCGCCGGCTCTTTGAAGAGTACGCCGTTCCAAAGAAAAGGCATGACCGTGTCGCAGACAATCGTATCTTCCGGCGCATACTGCACATCCGGACAGCATAGTTCCGTGTGAAGCGTATAGATATGCAAGATACTGTCACAACCACGCGGACTCTTCTCCATCACCTCTTGGGTCGTAGGCTCTTCAAAAAGTACTCCGCGCCAGAGGAAAGGCATCAACGTGTCGCAGACTGTCGTATCTTCCGGCATATATTGTAAATCAGGGCAGCATAACTTGGTATGAAGCGTATAGACGCCTCTCTTCACCTCGCAGTCATGTGCGTTCTTGTAAATAATTTCATACGTGGTGTCTTTGTAGAAAACCGTGTCGTGCCAGTGGTACGGCATGAGGGTGTCACAGACGGTGATTTCGTCGATTTCATCGACTCTTTTCGGGCAGCATATCTTGGTCGTCAGATGGAATGGCTCACTCATCGCACGGCAAGCCCGCTTGTGCATAACGTCAACTCCGGCAGAGGTGACGCAAAGACGATACCAGCCTTCATTTTCCGGTTTGATGGAATCAAAAGAAAGCCTCTCTCCCAAGACAACATTAGTCCATCCGTCACTGTTGAACTCCAGGCTGTCCGTAGCATATTGCCATAAATAATTGTATGGTTCCTTAAAACCTCCGTCTGCCGTCACGTTCGCCTCGAAAACATACGATGAATCCAGACATACCTCATTGTCGGAGAGAATGGACACCTCCGGTTTGCAGAGCCGGATCTCGATATCGTCCATGGCAAAATCATTACCAAAGGATGCGTTCTCGTCGTTGAAGATGGACAGCCGGATCACATCCACTCCTTCCGGCACATGGAACGAGGCTCCGACAAGGTGCCAGGGAGCCGACATCGTCGGCGGGACACCATATTGCCGGTAATCAGATGGAGCAGGCTCGATTTTACCGGTAGATTGTTCCCAAATAGTATCCATTGTCCGCTCGTCCTGGATAAGAAAACGCACTTTGGGACGGGCAAGATTATGCCCGGGTTCCAAGACATTTGTTACGTATGCAGAGAAAGAGAGATCCAGCTCATGGCAGACAGGGAAAGTGGTCGTATAAAAAGCGTCATTTCCTCCCATTCCATCGACCTCTAACAAGTATCCGCGCGAGTAATCATTAGGATAAGTGTGGTCGTCCTGTACAAACCATTGAGACTCCATGTTTCCCGTTGTACTGGGATCCCAATTATTCTTCCATCCATGCTTGGCGACTACGAACTTGCCGCTGGAAACCCATGATAGGACGTTGAATTCTTGCCGATATCTTGAACTCATCGTGGTCAAAGGGTCTTGACTGGTAATCGGATCAGACGGGTCATTGCCGCCGAAATCTTCGCGGAAAAGAATAGTGCCATGAGGACAGACATCCTCGGAGATCTCATCCGGCCAGGTAAACCGGAAGGGCGTACACCCTCCCTCTATCTTCTGCATCCACACAGGCTCACTCGCGATCCATCGTTCAGGCATTTCCATTTCATCTTCACGTGCAACGACAACGCGATACCAGCCTTCCTGCAGATTCGTAGGACGTTGCGTGTAACACCACGTGGGACTGGTGTGCGTGTAGGATATGCGGGTCCATGACGAACCGTCCTCCGAGTACTCGTACATAAAACGGTGAGAATCACCGAAATAACCGTCATCAACAAATTCCTGAGAGAATGTGACGAAGGGGTTAGCGGTACAGAGCGCATCGGCACTCGTCTTCAGTACAACGGTTGACTCGGCACGTAAAATGCCATTTGTTGCACTCAAAACGCACAAAAACGCAAGAATATTAACTTTAAATTTGCACATATAGAAAAATTGTGTTAATTTTGCACTCGGAATACGTTTTAAAATTTGATGCAAAATTACTGCTTTTATTTTATATGCACAAATTTTGCAGTTGTACGAGAACTGTTTCGAATGAAATAAATAGTATTGAAAATCAATAACTTACAAAACGCCATGAATAAAATAGTTGTACGCGTCAAATGGATGCTCCTTTTGAGCTTGATTTTTTGTACGCATAGTTGCAGTTTTTTCTATTCAAAGGGGCAAAACCGTCTTCAGCAAGCCGAAGAATTATACCATCAGGGTATATCGTCTAATAGCAGTAGTCATTACGAGGTTTCAACTGACTATCTCAAGCAAGCGGAGGAGGTCCTGTTGGATATTCGGAATACGGATGTCTCTCTTCCTGACTGGGAGCGCAGAAACCGCTTGCTGGGACTGACGTGGTTCCGGCTCGGCAATACCTTGGAGAGCGAAATGTTGTATTCTATCGCCCAGTCATATTACCGCAAAGCCATCCCGCTATTAAACCCTGATAGTGATGCGATCTTTTTGTCCTGTGCCTACCGCGACGTCGCACGCACGATGGTGATCGCAGATGGCAAACAAGATAGTGCATTATGGTATTTCGATAAGGCAAAACAGTTCGCACAAAGAGCAAGGAGCGACGTCTTGTTGCTTGACATCGATGCCTATCGCTACCAACTCTGTTTTCCCGACAGTGTGGACCAACGGCTTGTAGTGTGCCGGAAGATGGCGGAAGAGTTCGGAGCGCACGCACGCTATTCGGAGATTGTTGAACTCTTCCTGGCTCAACATGCTACGGACTCGGCAGCCTGTTATCTGTCGCGCTTGCAACCGGCCGATTCGTCTTATACCTATTGGTTCGAGCAGAGTTATGCATACCTCAACAGTAAAATCCTGCGTCAGCGCGGACAAGCGGATAGCGCCTATTGCGTCCTCTTGGATCTATACGACCGTAAGATAGAGGAACTACAACGTGATGCTGGTGCGCGTACGTACGCGCTATCCTTATATTATGATGTCGCGCGGGAGCAGCAACGCGCCGAAGAAGCACAGCGTGAACGGACATGGCAGCGTACTGTCTCGGTCATCCTCATACTCCTTCTGGCGGTGTTGATAACCTTGTTTGTAGTCATCTGGCGTTATTGGCAGCATCGCCGCCGCGAACAGGCAAGGCAATTGGAGACGCTGCGCGACAAATATGTACAGCAGTTACAACTGGCGCTCGAGCGACTCCAGCAGAAAGTGAACCTCACCCGCGAAATAGAACTCCAGCGAATGAGAGGAAACGAAGTCGAATTCCCGAAATGGTTGCAGACGTATCGGGATGAGAAACTGGTGATGAATAAGGACAGCCTGAATGAACTGATTGCTTCGATTGACAAAGCGCTGGATGGCGCCATCAGTCGTCTCCGCGCAGAGTATCCCGAACTGACAGAGTCCGACATGCAGTTTGCTATCCTCTCTATCATCGGAGCTTCCGACAATGACATGTCGATTGTACTCAACGTCCAGAAACAGACCATTTACCATCGCCGGCAAATAGTCCGGAAACATGTGAATCCGGAAATAGAAGATATAGATACCTGGCTCAGAAAATATGTCCTAAGCGTGTAGAGCGCGCTTGATGTCGTCCATCGTAAAACCACGCTGCGCGAGAAAGTGCAAACGTTTCTCTTCGGAGTCGTTTTTACGCTCCTTGATCAACTTTCTCAGATTGGCAAAATACGCGATTTCATCGAGGTTTTTCAGAGCTTCCTGTATCTCTCGCTCCGGCAGTTGTAGTGCGCGCAAACCTGCTTGGATCTTCATCCGTCCCCATCGCTGGTATTCCACCTTGTCATGTACGTACGCTTGACAAAAACGGACGTCGTTCAAAAAATCCCGTTGGTATAGAATCTCCTCGATCTCTTGCCACAGGGGCTTAATTTCTCCGTTTTCATCGGGAAAATCCGACGGAGTACCCCACTCGTATAACTTGCGCCTTACATCGGCCGCGCAATGCTCGGAGCGGGCGCAGTACGCCTCGCATCTATCCAACCATTCTGCCTTCGACAATTCGTGCTTTTCCATACATGTCTTTGATTAAACGGATATCCCTGTATCCATAGTCATTCAGTAATGTCACTATCTCATCGCCATAAGCTTCGTTGATCTCGAAGAAGAGAAAACCCCTTTCCCGATCTTTCCCCTGAAGGGGCAAGGAGAAGAGTTCTGCAATCCGTCTATAGAACTTCAACGGGTCGTCATCCGGTACGAACAACGCACCCGCCGGCTCGAAATTCAATACATTCCTGCGCATGCCTGCTTTCTCCTTCTCGCATATATACGGGGGATTGGAGACGACGATGTCGTACCGGAGATTTTTCCCGTTTTCTTCGCCGCCAAAGGGCTTGATTACTCCGTTTTCATCGGAGAAAATATCAGCTATTTGGAAATCAACGTCCACCTTGTTCCGCTTCGCATTCTCTCTTGCTACCTCTATCGCCTCCTCCGAGATATCAATACCCGTAACCTCCCATTCCGGATGCGCTTTTTTGAGCGCTATCGCAATACATCCGGAACCGGTGCCGATATCTAATACTTTTAAAGCTTTCCCTTTTGGGAGGGTTTGGGTAGGCCTATTTATCCGCTCCACTAATTCCGCCGTCTCGGGGCGGGGAATAAGCGTAGCAGGAGTAACTCTCAGGTCCAAACCGCACCATTCCGTGTGACCGTAAATGTATTGAATAGGCTCAAAATGCAACAAACGTGCAATAACCTCTTGCACATGTGCAAAATTTTTTGTAATTTTGCAGCCTGTTAGGATTTGGGAACGTGACAGACCCGTCTCTTCCTCCATGATCCACCATGCCAGCGCACCCGCCTCATCCTTTGGATAGACGGTCTCGAGTTGGGATTGGATATCGGATATAGTAGCGTGGATATTGGTCATTGTTCATTTGTAAATTTGGCGCAAAGATACTATAAAAAAATGGAATACGCAAATTTTATTGCAAGATGTATCGAAATAGCTCGTCGGGGAGAATATTTCGTAGCCCCCAATCCTATGGTGGGAGCCGTCCTTGTACGCAACAGCGACGAGCAGATTCTCGCCGAAGGATGGCATGAGAAATACGGCGAAGGACACGCGGAAGTCAATTGTTTTAGGAATTACGAATTAAAAATTAAAAATTACGAATTGCCTGCGGTTGACCTTAAGGATTGTACGTTGTTCGTCTCTTTGGAACCTTGTTCCCATTATGGCAAGACACCCCCTTGCGCGAAACTGATTATCGAAAAGGGGGTGGGACGAGTCGTGGTCGGCATGTTGGATCCGAACCCCCTGGTGGCCGGAAAAGGTGTGCAGATGTTACGCGATGCCGGCATAGAGGTTATCGTCGGCGTGCTCGAGAAAGAGTGCCGCGAACTCAACAAGCGCTTCCTCTGTCTCCATGAGAAACATCGTCCCTATGTCATCCTCAAATGGGCGCAGACAGCGGACGGATTCATCGACAAAAAACGAACCTGCCCCCAGCCCATTCCTCAAGAGAAGGGAGAGCACCTCAATGGTGCCCTAACCATCTCTACGCCACAAACCAAGAAACGGGTGCACAAGATGCGGGCGGAGAACATGGCCATCATGGTGGGAACAAACACCGTGCTCCTGGATAACCCCCGTCTGTTGAATACCCATTGGGAAGGACGCAACCCCATCCGCGTGACATTGGACAGACATAACAGGATACCTCCTGACGCACGGATTTTCTCCGAAGAAACCGAGACAATCGTCTATCGCGACCGCACCGATTGGCCGTTTGTGCTATCCGATCTCGCGGCGCGGAATATCCACTCCCTGTTGGTCGAAGGAGGAACAACGCTCCTGAATCACATTCTGGAGTCCGGCATCTGGGATGAGATACACGTCGAAGTCGCGCCCGAGTTGACAATCGGTGACGGAGTACCGGCTCCAAAGGTAACCCTGCCGGACATATTCGAACTGGTGGACGGACATCGGCTATATACGATAACTCAAAAATAAAGCATAAATTTGCGTATGTCAAAATTATTTTGTAATTTTGCAGCCGCAATTGGAAAAGTGTATGAAAAAGACAATGATTCTATATGCCGTTCTGGCATGTTTCTTGCTCTGCGGTTGTCAAGCATTCGAGAAGAAACAGCAATCGGGCGCGGCGGTTGAGTTGAACGGACATTACTTGTACCGCTCTACATTGGATTCGCTCACGCTGGGAATGAATAGTGAAGACAGTCTGCGTGCCGCTCAGCAGTTTATACGCCAATGGGCGCAGGATATCCTATTGTATGACGAAGCGACGTCGCATGCGAATGCGCAGATAGAAACAATGGTGGAAGACTATCGCCGGACATTGTACGCGCAGGCGTACGAGGAACGACTTGTGGACCGACGTATGTCGAAAACCATCATGGACAGCACCGTGAATGCCTTCTACCAACAGATGCCGGAACGCTTCAAACTGAATGAGAGTATCATGAAAGGAATGCTGGTAGTGGTGCCGTCCGATGCACCCAATATTCCTAAACTGCGCCAGTGGATGGCGGCGCAGTCGCTCGATAAAATAGAGAAATATGTGTACCAGAATGCCAGTGGATACGAACTCTTTGCCGAGCAATGGAAGACAACGACGGACATCATTCGCCTCGTACCGGTCGAGCGGGCGGAACTGGAGGCAAAACTGAAATCGTCCAACCATATAGAAGTGACGGATTCAACGAAGATGTATTTGTTGCAAATCACCGACAAATACATGCGAGGCGATGCAATGCCGATTGAGTATGCCCGCCCGGAAATAGAGAAAATCATATTAAACGCCCGCCAAGTGGAGTTCATGCGCAAAGAGCGTGAACGACTCTACAACGAGGCAATACAAGAGAGAAAAATACATTTCTATGAGAACTAAAGCAATCATACTGAGCCTCCTTCTCTATCTTACCGCTTACGCGCAGGTTATTGACGAGGTGATTTGGGTCGTGGGAGACGAAGCGATCCTGCGTAGCGAGGTGGAAGAAGAACGTCTGCGCGCGCAGTACGAAGGACAGCAGATTCCCGGAGACCCTTATTGTGTCATTCCGGAGCAACTCGCCGTGCAGAAACTATACTTGCATCAGGCGGAACTTGACTCCATCGAAGCCAATGAATCCACGGTAAGTCACCAGGTGGACATGCGAATGAACTACTACATCAACCAGATCGGTTCTAAAGAGAAGATGGAGGAGTATTTTCGCAAAACAAGCAGCGAGATCCGCGAAGAGATGATGACCACGGTGCGTAATCAAATGATTATTCAGCAGATGCAGCAGAAACTGACGTCGAATATCAAACCGACGCCGGCGGAGATACGTCGTTATTACAACTCGCTGCCGATGGATTCTATCCCGATGATGCCGGCGCAAGTGGAAGTGCAGATACTGAGTTTCGAACCTTCCGTCCCTACGGAAGAGACAGAACGTATCAAACAACGTCTGCGCGAGTTCACTGAACGCGTGCAGAGCGGAAAGGCGGATTTTAGTATGTTGGCTCGACTCTATTCTGAAGATACGGAGAGTGCCAAGCGTGGCGGAGAACTGGGATTCGTCGGGAAAGGCCAACTGGTACCCGAATTTGCGGAAGTGGCTTTTAATATGAATGACCCGCGGCGCGTCTCACGTATCGTGAAAACCGAATACGGCTATCATATCATCCAACTCATCGAGAAAAAAGGAGACCGTATTAATTGCCGTCATATCCTTCTTCGTCCCCGTATCAGCGCCTCGGACAAAGTGAAAGCCATCGAACGTCTGGATAGTATCCGCAGTTTTATCTTGCTCGACAGTCTTCAGTTCGAGCAGGCGGTAATCCGTTTCTCCGAAGACAAAAACACCGTCATGAATGCTGGATTGATGATCAATCCTAATACGGGTAGCAGCCGCTTCGAATATCAGGAACTGGCACCGGAGATAGCCAAGCAGATATATGCCATGCAAGAAGGCGAAGTGTCGCAACCGTTTGTAATGATGGACCAGCAAAAGAACCGCGAAGTATGCGCCATCGTGCGACTCAAGAAACGGACAGACGTACACCGCGCCAATCTTACGGATGATTTCCAAACGATCAAAGCCATGCTCGAGGCACAGAAAGGACAGGAACTGCTGCATGACTGGATTATAAAAAAACAAAAGACGACCTACGTGCAGATTTCGCCCGAATGGCAAGGTTGCGACTTCGAATACCCCGGGTGGATCCATTAAGGTGAAAGGTGAAAAGTGAAAGGTGAAAGGGCTTATATGGAGAAAGGCAAAAGGCGGGAGATGAGAGGGATTCTCATCCTCCTCTTCCTTTCAATTTTCAATTTTCATTTTTCAATTTGCCAGACAATGGTCTATCTGGAGCGCTCGGAGACCTTGAGTTTTGACCAAGAGCGCATCGCCGATGCCCAGATCCTGAAAGGCAATGTGCGCTTTCGGCATGAAGACGCACTCATGTTCTGCGACAGTGCGTATTTCTATGAGACAACCAACTCCCTCGATGCCTTCGGCCATGTGCGCTTCGAACAGGGAGATACGCTGCAGGGATTCTGTGACCGGCTGTACTATAACGGCAATACAAAACTCGCGCGCATGAGAAGACGCGTACGCCTCATACACGGCAAGGAAACAGGTAATCCTACGGTGCTGACCACCGACAGCCTCAACTACGACCGTGCTCGCGGAGTCGCGTATTACTACACAGGCGGTGTTATCAAAGACTCGCTCAATACCCTTACTTCCGTTCGCGGGCAATATGTGCCGAACACCAAGCAGGCACTGTTCAGTCAGGAGGTACATTTGACCAATCCCAACTTCGTGCTCACGAGTGACACGCTCATCTATCATACGGACACGAAGGTGGCGAATATCGTCAGTCCGACGACGGTCGTTTATGAAGAAGAGACTACTATCACTACCTCCCGCGGATGGTATAATACGGAGAACGAGCAGTCAATGCTTTTGGACCGGTCGCTGGTGAAACATAAAGACGGTAAATCCATGACCGGGGACACCATTTATTACGACAAGCTAATCGGCTTCGGAAAAGTGTTGGGGCACATGGAGATGCGTGACACGGTGCAACGAGCCACCCTATACGGCGAGTACGGCCAGATGTACGAAGATCACAGCCGTGGGTACGCGACCGACAGCGCATTGATGGTGGATTGGTCCGATAGCGCGCACATAGCGTACATACATGCCGACACGCTGTTCACGGAAGAACTGCAGTTTGCAGACACCGCCTTGAAGGACAGTACTTACCGCCGCGTGCGCGCCCACCATGCCGCACGTATCTACCGTGATGACATGCAAATGATATGTGACTCCATGGTCTATCTCGGCTCGGATTCCACGATCCATCTCTATACACGGCCCGTGTGCTGGAATGCTAACCAACAAATAGCGGCGGATAGTATCATTGTCTATATCGTGAACGGCGCGGTGGATCATGCAGTGGGTGCGCCTAACGCCATCTGCGTCATGCAGGATACACTCGACATCTTCAACCAGATGAGCGGCAAAGAGATCACAGCCTACTTGACCGACGGCGAAGTGCATACCATCGATGTTAGTGGTAATGCCCTGACGATTTACTACCCGAAAGACGAACAGGATGGCAGTTTTGTAGGAATGAATACAACGGAGAGCAGTTATATCCGTGCATATGTCAAAGACCGCAATATATACCGCCTGCGTTTCACTAAGGAGACAACGGGCATCATGTTCCCGATAGACCAGATACCGGGCGGAGCGGATCGACTGCCCGATTTCTTCTGGGCGGAAGACCAACGGCCAATCAGCCCGGAGGATGTGTTTCGTACAACGAAATGACAAAATAACGAAATGACGTAATTACGAATAATAATGATTATGAAAAAAAGTGTATTTACAGTATTGATGGCTTTCATGGCAATTAGCGTTTCTGCCGTGGATCTGCCTAAACAGGGTTTCGGTTTTCACATCGGATGGGCGCAACCCATTGTACGCCTGAATAGTCCTACTTCCAAGGATACATTATCGAATACCGTCAAATTGAATGGTTTCAAAGTGGGCGTAGTGTATGATGCCAGTTATGTAGCCGGTTTCGGTAGCTCGATAGGACTGAACTATACTTTCGGCGCGTCCAATAGTGGTTGGAATTCCACAACCATGTACAATTATCCGAAAAAACGCACCATGATCTTCTACCACCAATTGGAATTGTTCGTAGACTGGCAGTATAAGTTCGAGGTAGCAAAAGAGACCTACTTGATGCTTTATACCGGTCCTACTATCCAGTGCGGTTTGGACTTTGGTATGCGTACGGATCGGCAGGAGTGGGATCCGGTTACCGATGTGGTGACGACCATCTATGGCGAGCGTTTCAATGCCTACAACGTCGAAGCTCATGATGAGAATGTACCAGGAGGCTATGATACGCAGAGGGCCGATAACGCCCTCAAACGGCTGAACATTACATGGGGAGTAGGTGCCGGATTCCAGTACAAGCGTTATTTCCTTCGCGGAGGATATGACTTTGGTCTTATCAATCCTTACAAGAATGCAGATTTCTCCACAGGAAACCATACTCGCGGACGCTTGGACCAATGGAATATCAAACTCGGAGTTTACCTCTGGTATAATGACTAAAAAAAGTGATCCCAAGAGATACCATAGAGAAAATATATGCGGCCGCGAAGATAGAAGAGGTGGTCAGCGATTACGTCACGTTGCGCAAACGTGGCGCAAACCTCATCGGACTATGCCCTTTCCATAATGAGAAAACAGGCTCGTTCACTGTCAGCCCCTCCAAAGGAATATACAAATGTTTCGGCTGCGGAGCCAGTGGCCATGCCGTCGGCTTTATCATGGAGATAGAGCAATGCAGTTACGTGGATGCACTCAAACAACTCGGTAAGAAATATCATATTGAGATTGAAGAACGTGAGATGACGGCCGAGGAGCAGCAACGTCAGGATAATCGCGAGTCAATGTTCATTGTCAATGAGTTCGCGAATAAATGGTTTCAGGACCAATTATGGGAAACGAACGAAGGTCAGGCGATAGGCCTCACCTATTTCCGCGAACGCGGCTTGCGCGATGATATCATCCGTAAGTTCCAACTCGGATACTCGCCTGAGAAAGGCAACCCCCTTGCGAAGGTACTCCAATCCAAAGGATTCAAAGAGGAGTTTATTACCAATAATGTGGATACCAAAATTGGCGTTGGCGTAGTAGGGAGGAGTGAAGACGGACGACTCTACGACCGCTTTCGGGACCGCGTCATCTTCCCCATCTTCACCGTCAGCGGTAAGCCGGTTGCATTTGCCGGACGTATACTGAAGAAGAAAGACAATGTGGGCAAGTATGTGAACTCACCCGACTCACTCATCTACTCCAAGACCAACGAACTGTACGGACTCTTCCATGCCAAACAAGCCATCGCCCGGACCGACATGTGTTACTTGGTAGAAGGACAGATGGATGTCATATCCATGCACCAGTCGGGCATAGAGAACGTGGTGGCGAGCGGCGGCACGGCCCTGACCAAACCCCAGATACGTCTTATCCAGCGGTTCACTTCGAATATCACAGTCCTCTATGACGGCGACGCCGCCGGTATTCACGCCGCGCTGCGGGGTATAGACATGTTCCTCGAAGAAGGATTCAATGTGAAAGTGGTGCTTCTACCGGACGGGGAAGATCCCGATAGTTATGCGCAGACGCATGACTCTACAGAGTTTATTCGCTATATAGAAGAAAATCAGACGGATTTCATCCGTTTCAAATCCGCCCTCTTGAGCAAGGATGCCGGAGACGATCCGCAGAAACGGGCGGCGCTCATCAAAGATATCACTTCGTCTATCGCCATCATTCCGGACTTGATCACACGTCAAGTATATATCAAAGATAGTGCGGAACGACTCCATATGTCAGAGAAAGTGCTGACAGTGGAGGTGATGAATCTCCGCCGGAAGAAGGCAGAAGAGCGCGCGAAAGCCAAAGAGAAAGCAGAGGAAGGACAAGCGGCAGTTTTAGAAAGCCGGGATACTCAGGTGCCGCAGGAAACACCTCGTAATACCGAAATGCCGAAATTACGTAATCACGAGAAAGAGGCACCCAAAACACCGTTGGAGCAAAACTACTATAATCTCATGCAGCTTGTCGTCCGTTATGGCGAACGGCCTATGGAAGTGGACGGCACTATTTATTCCATCGGAGAAATAATCATATATACCCTCGAGGGGGATGAGATTAAACCGCCGCAACCCGTTTACCAAGCCATCATTGATGAGTTCAAACGCCATTGTAAAGATGCGAATTTCAAGGCGGAGCAGTTCTATAAGTTCCATCCCGACCCTGCAGTCAGCGCCCTCGCCGTAGATATGATTGCGGAAAAATACCAGGCAGTGGCACCGAAAGACGAGACACGTCTGGGTGAGCTCGTCACGCAATTACTCTATGAGATAAAGTTGACGGTTATTAATATGCAAATTGCCGAATTGGAGGCGGATATCAAAGACGCACAAGCGAAAAACGACGTAGATCGTCAAATGCTCCTTTTGCAGCATCATCCGCAACTGCTCGCGCAGCGGAATGAGATATGTAAAATCCTCGGAAACCGCATCATTAATATTTAGTTGATAGTTGATAGTAGATAGATATGCTGTTTCAAAGCATCGTATATGGCCCTATTCACAGCCGCCGTTTAGGCCTTAGTCTCGGCATGGAACTTATGCCGCTTGAGCATAAACTGTGTACGTTCAACTGCGTTTACTGCGAATGCGGGTGGAATCAGCCTGTTGCGCATCCTCAACTTCCTTCTCGCGCAGAAGTACGCGAGGCGCTGGAGGCGAAACTCCAATCCCTTCCCGTTAAGGAGGGGCAAGGGATAGGCTTATCCACTATCACCTTCTCCGGAAATGGAGAACCAACCCTTCATCCCGACTTCTTGGGCATCATCGAAGATACATGCGCTTTGCGCGATCGGTATTGTCCCAATGCCAAAGTGTCGGTGCTGTCAAATTCTACCCAACTCGGACGAGAGGACGTAGTGAAAGCCCTCCGGCTCTGCGACAACCGCATCCTCAAACTCGATGCAGCTACTGACAACATGATGCGGCGTATTGACCTGCCGGTGAACGAAAACCTGACAGTACAGACTATCATCCGCTGGCTTGCGCAATTCGACGGAGACTTTGTCCTTCAGACTTGCTTCCTACGCGGGGAACATAACGGACAGTTGATAGACAATACCACTCCCGAAGAATTGACTGCATGGTATGAAGCAGTTGAAACGCTGCGTCCCAAGCAAATCATGATGTATGTCATCGACCGCAAAACGCCGGAGGAACACTTGAGTAAAATTTCCCTCGAACAGATGAAGTCTATTGCGGCTCCGTTGATAGCCAAAGGATTTGAGGTCTCTATTTCCGCATGAAGATACTCGTTGCACCATTGAACTGGGGACTGGGACACGCCAGTCGTTGTGTGCCTTTGGTGCACCGCTTCCTTGCGGAAGGACATGAGGTGATCTTAGGAGGCGATGGAGAGAGCCTGACACTGCTGCGTAAGCATTTTCCGAAACTGCGTTATGTCTATCTGGCTCCGCTGAACTTACGCTACTCCAAAGGAAAGCGTCAGGTGGTGGCAATGCTTCGCGCTATTCCTCAACTCATCGGCTGGACCATCAAAGACCACGCCATTCTCAAGTCCGTGCTGCGCGAGGAACATATTGACCAAATCCTTTCAGACAACCGCTTCGGGTTATATGTCAATCGTCGGTCACAAACCGAGCCGCCTGTTGAAACGGTTTACATCACGCATCAATTGCATATCATGCTGCCCAAAGGATGGAAATGGCTGGAACCTCTCGCGGCGCGCCTGCACGCACGTATATATACGCGTTATAATAAGGTGTGGGTCCCGGACTTTGCCGATCCGGTAGCGAACTTGAGCGGTGAACTTGGACATCCTGTCTCTCTCTTCCCGTCTTCCCTTTCCAAGATAGAATATATCGGTCCGCTCAGCCGACTGACACCTACGGATAAAATCGCTGATTATGAGGTAGTTGCGGTACTTAGCGGTTTAGAACCCCAACGCACGTTGTTCGAAAAAGAACTATTGGCGCGCTATCAGGATACAGCGCAATCGGTGCTGATTGTGCAAGGCCTGATAAATCGCCCGAACACACGGATAAAAAGGGGAAAGATAACCATTGTCCCGCATGTGAATGATGCCGAATTGACCGCGGCATTGATAGGGGCAAAACATATCATCGCCCGCTCCGGATATTCCACTATTATGGACTTGAATGCTTTAGGACTGCTATCCCCCAAAGCACACAATAAGCATCCTCTGGTTGAACTCATTCCAACGCCCGGACAACCCGAACAAGAGTACTTGGCAACGCGATTTTTAGAAAAAAATGCAGAAAAGTGCTAAAAAATTTGGTCAATTCAAAAAAAAGCAGTACCTTTGCACCCGCTTTTGTCGCTTGGTGCCATCGTATAACGGTTAGTACTCAAGATTTTCATTCTTGCAATAGGGGTTCGATTCCCCTTGGCACTACACAAAGACCTTCCCTAAAGTCAAGTCCTGAGGCCGATCCTCTCAAGGTCAAAGGATATTTACTAAATCGTCCGCGAGTCGGACAAAAAACAGAAACAAGATGGCAAACCACAAATCATCTTTGAAGCGTATTCGCCAAACGGCTGCGCGCAAAGCACACAATCATTACTACGCTAAAACCGCACGTAACGCTGTGCGTGACTTGCGCAAGACTACTGACAAAGCTGCTGCTGCACAAGCACTGCCCAAAGTAAGCTCCATGCTGGATAAATTGGCTAAACGTCACATTATTCACAACAATAAGGCTGCAAACCTCAAATCGAAGTTGGCTCGCTTTGTGAATAAACTGGCTTAATCTATTGGTTAAGAATAGGTTGGCGTAATAGTACGCATTTAGGTCAAACGGAAGAATTACCAAATGGTGATTCTTCTTTTTTTTTGCTCTCTTTTTATTATTTTTGTAAAAAATATTAAAAATATTTGCATATATCAATTATTTTTTGTAATTTTGCGGCCTAAATATGTGTGCGCGCGCTTAGTACGCGCCCGCACGCGAAAGTTTTAGTTTGGAGAATATAATAATACAACGATACAATGGAAGAACAAAACGAAAAGTATGATGGCTCGAGTATTCAAGTGCTCGAGGGATTGGAAGCGGTGCGTAAACGCCCGGCGATGTATATTGGCGATATATCGCAGAAGGGCTTGCATCATTTAGTGTATGAGGTAGTGGATAACTCGATTGATGAAGCGTTGGCGGGTTTCTGTAGTGAGATAGCCGTGCATATCAACGAGGATAACTCTATTACCGTGCAGGATAATGGTCGTGGTATTCCGGTGGATATGCACCCGAAGGAGCACAAGAGTGCGCTGGAGGTGGTTATGACCGTCCTGCATGCCGGTGGTAAGTTCAACAAAGACAGTTACAAGGTGTCCGGTGGTCTTCACGGTGTGGGTGTAAGCTGTGTGAATGCGCTGTCGAAGAAGATGCACGTTGAGGTGTATCGTAATGGTGCTATCCATTCGCAAGACTACGAGAAGGGCAAACCCCTTGCTCCGGTACATACTATTACCGAAGAGGAAGCTATAGGTAACTGGGAGCAGCGAAAGACTGGTACTTTTGTACAGTTCTGGCCGGATGATACCATCTTTACCGAGACCGTTTACCATTGGGAAATACTCGCCAATCGTATGCGTGAACTTGCTTTCTTGAATGCAGGTATTAAAATCGTTTTGAAGGACAAACGCGTGGTGGACGCAGAGGGTAATTGCAAGAAAGAGGAGTTCTTCTCCGAGAAAGGTCTCTCTGAGTTTGTTCGCTATATCGACGGAACACGTACCCCCCTGATTTCGGAAGTGATACATCTCAATACCGACAAATACGGTACGCCGGTTGAGGTGGCGATGATCTATAATACCGATTTTAACGAAAACGTACACTCGTACGTCAATAATATCAATACGATTGAGGGAGGAACCCACGTTGCCGGTTTCCGTGCTGCTTTGACGCGTGTGATGAAGAAATACGCCGAGGATAGCAAGATGCTCGAGAAAGCGAAACTGAAAGATAAGGATGGTAACTCAACTATTGATCCGAATGATTTTCGTGAGGGTCTGACAGCGGTTATCTCTGTGAAGGTGGCAGAACCGCAGTTTGAGGGTCAGACGAAGACCAAGCTCGGTAACTCAGAGGTGGCCGGAATGGTTTCGTCTGCAGTATCTGAGGCTTTGCAAAACTACCTCGAGGAGCACCCGGATGACGCAAAGCGTATCGTGGAGAAGGTGATTCTTGCTGCGCAAGCGCGTATTGCAGCGCGTAATGCCCGTCAATCCGTACTGCGTAAGTCTCCGTTAAGCGGAGGAGGCCTGCCCGGCAAACTTGCGGACTGCGTGTCGAAAGATGCAGCAGAGTGTGAGCTCTTCCTCGTGGAGGGTGACTCTGCGGGCGGTACGGCTAAGACGGGGCGTGACCGTGTTCACCAGGCTATTCTGCCGCTTCGCGGTAAGATCCTGAATGTGGAGAAGGCAATGGAACATAAGGTGTTTGAGTCCGAGGAGGTACGAAACATCTTCACAGCGCTCGGTATCACGTTTGGCACCGAAGAAGATCCGAAAGCATTGAATTTGTCCAAGATCCGTTATCATAAAGTAATCATCATGGCCGATGCCGATGTCGATGGTGCACACATCGCAACGCTGATTATGACATTGTTCTTCCGTCATATGAAAGAGGTTATCGAGCAAGGTCACCTTTATATTGCCATGGCACCGCTATATAAGTGCTCCAAAGGTAATTATAGCCAATACTGCTGGAATGATGCGCAACGCCAAGCTTTCATCTCGGAGTATGGTAATGGCGATGAGAAGCAGATTAAGACGCAGCGTTATAAAGGTCTTGGTGAAATGAGTGATGAGCAACTTTGGGAGACTACGATGGATCCTGCTCGTCGCCTTCTGAAGAAAGTGACCATCGAGAATGCTGCGGAGGCGGATCGTACGATAGCCATGTTGATGGGTGACGATGTAGCGCCGCGCCGCGAGTTTATCGAAGAGAACGCAACCTACGCAAAGATTGACGCATAATGCGAATAGCGGTTTATTGTTCGGCAAAAGATGCGATTCCCGAGGAGTATCTGCAGTTGGGTGATGCTTTAGGTCGCTGGATAGGTGAGCATGGTTACACCTTGCTGTATGGTGGTGCTACGGGAGGTCTGATGACGCGAGTGAGTGATGCGGCGAAAACAGCAGGAGCATTTGTTGTCGGTGTCATTCCGCCACGTATCATTGCTGCCGGACGACAAGCGGAGAACTGCGATAACCTGATTATGGTGGCAAATATGTCTGAACGGAAACAGATAATTCGTTCTAATTCGGATGTGATCGTATGCCTACCGGGCAGTTATGGCACGCTTGATGAAATGATGGATGCGACGTCTTCCGGCATTGTCGGTGAGCATCACAAACCGATTTACGCGTTGAACTACAAAGGATTCTATGAACCGCTCAAGCAGCAGATCAAACTGATGGAACAATTGCGGTTTATCCCTGCGCAGCAGAGTTGCAAACCTTTCTTCGTGGACACATTGGAAGAGTTGTATGAAAAGATCATAAATTTGAAATTATAAATCATAAACCATAAAGTATCTTATGAACCTATTTACGGCCAGACTAACCGGCAAAATGCTCTCCACAGAGCAGTTTGAGAAAACCATCTATGACATGCAAGAGCGTGTAAAACGCTGGCGTGCTATCGAGAAATCGCCTGAATTGGCGGAGTACAACGAACTCAAGAAGATTATCGAGAGTTCGGATTTCCAGGAGAAGAAGAACGCTCTGAAAAACCGTAAGTATAAGGATACGGACGAGGGACGTAAAACGGCTGCACTTGAGCGTCTGTCTTCGACCCTGCGAATGAAGGGGTACAAGTACGCACAGAACAGTGAGACCTTCCAGGCTTTCTTGAAGTTCCGTGAAAGCGATGCCTTCCAGAACAAGGAGGATAACTCTGTGACTGCTTCTGAGCGTCGCATGTACAATATGATTTATCGTTCGGCGTTCTACAAGAACTACCAGAAAGTGCTGAACTCATCAGAGTTGAAACAACTCATAGAGTTGGAGAAAGAGACCTCGACGGAGGATTTCAAGCAACGTAATGCACTCTGGGCAGACGAAAAGCGTTGGGTTCACTCGGAGGAATACAAGAAGGAAAAACGCTATCTCGAACTGGCAAAATCCGAAGATATTAAGTTCTACTTCACTTCGCGCGAGGAAAAGATCGACTGGGCAGAACTATTCCGTCCGTCTTTCGATGACGACATGACGTCTTCCAAGAACTGGAAGCCAGGCTATGGATATGCGAATCCTGCAATGAAGGACGGTCACTCTCGTACCTCTGAGCATCAGGCATATAATGGTGGTAAGAACACGTTCTTCGCCGAAGGACGCATGGACCTCGAGACCCATCAGGAGAGCAAGAAAACGGTAGCTTGGGATGAAAAGAAGGGCTTTATTGAGCATGTGTTCGACTATACGTCCGATGTGATGAACACCAAAGAGGCCTTTGCGCAAGAGAGTGGTTTGTTTATGGCAAAAGTGCGTAGCCAGGGTTTCGGTCACCATTTCTTCGGCCTTACCACTGGCAAACTGAAGAGCCCGATGGTTGCCCTCTATCACTATAACGGATCCACCCACCAGATGGGTTATGTTGATGGTCTGAAGACACAGATGGCCAATCTGACTGGCGTGCTCCGATCTATGTACCATGTCTATTCTTTCCGTTGGACAAAGCACGAACTGATATGGTATGTCAATAACCTTGAGGTACTTCGTTTGCCCAATCGCTTGCCGAAAGAGGCTATGTTCTTCCTGGCTCAGAGTTGGCTGCCGAAGACTGAGAAGGGTGGCGAAGGTAAGTTGAAAGTGCAATGGGCACGTGTCTTCCGTAGTGTTGAAGACTCTCCGCTTGCGCAACGTAATACCAAGGAATAAGCTATGTTTCTCATTAGCGGCCCGTGTGCGATTGAAAATAGAGAGATGGTGATGCGGACGGCGGAGACACTGCGACGTCTTTGCTATGACCTTGGTATCACGCTTTATTTCAAATCTTCCTTCGATAAAGCAAACCGTACATCCCTTTCTGCCCGCGGAGTAGGCATGGAAGAGGGACTGCGTATCCTGCAAGAAGTGAAGACGCAATTCGGACTGCCAATCTTGACGGATGTTCACGAAAGTGTACAGTGCGCACCGGTGGCCGAAGTAGCTGATGTGCTGCAGATTCCGGCATTCTTGAGTCGACAAACGGACTTACTGCAAGCCGCTGCTGTGACGGGACGTATCGTGAATGTAAAAAAAGGCCAGTTCATGGCGCCGTGGGATATTGGTGGTGCGATAGAGAAGATCGAACAAGTAACGCCTGGCGCAGCGAGAGAAGGGCATGTGTGGCTCACGGAACGTGGTTCTTCTTTCGGATACGGAAGACTGGTCGTGGATATGATCTCTTTGGTAGAGATGCGTCGTTTCGGATGCCCGGTAATCTTCGATGCAACGCATGCCGTACAACAACCTTCGACACCGAATGGTGTGACAGGCGGGAACCGAGAGATGGTACCGTACTTGATGCGCGCGGCATTGGCGGTAGGTGTTGATGGTTTATTTATCGAAACCCACCCTGATCCGGACCATGCTATCTCGGATGCTGCTAATCAGGTGAGACTGTCGGATATGAGAAATCTACTCTCGCAAGCGCTGGAAATAGATTCGCTAATTGCTAATCGTAAATAATATGGAGAAAACCATCACCGTTTATTGCAAGAACACGCGTACATACCATGAGGTCCCGCGTGGTATTTCACTGATAGAACTCAAAGATCGCTTGGGTATCCAAATGAAATACCCGATTATTGCGGCTCTGGTCAATTACAAAGTGGAAAACCTGGATTTCCTGCTATACAAGCCAAAAGACGTGGAGTTTTTAGATGCGAGTACACCGGCAGGTATGCGTGCTTACGTGCGTACATTAGGTATGGTACTTGGCGCAGCGGTGAATGAGTTATATCCGCGTATGGACCTGCGTGTGGAGCACCCGATTAGCAAAGGATATTATTGTACGCTGCAATGGCATATAGATAAAGAGACCAATCCTGCCGAAGAGAAGGAGCCGCCCGTAGTGACACGGGAGATGGTGAAGGCAATCAAGGACCGTATGCTGCAAATCATAGCGGAGAATCGTCCGATCATTGAAGAAGAGAAACAGACGAAAGTTGTGATAAAGATGTTCGCAGAGCGTTATAACAATGAGTCGTCTATCTTTGAAGCTCTTGGAAATCCTTATTGCCGCTATTTCCGTATGGGCGACTATATAGATTATTACACGAATGTGCTGCTGCCCACTTCCGGATATATCAATGTCTTTGACCTGCGGCTTTTCCAGGATGGCTTGTTGTTACGCATCCCGAATCGTAATAATCCGACGGTACTCGAAGATGAGGTGTCGCAAGATAAGATGTTCTCTATCTTCCAGGAGTACAATCGCTGGAATAAGTTGCTGCGAATCAATAATGTCAGTGACTTTAACGTAGCTTGCAAACAGAATAAATCCTTCGAATTGATCAAATTGGCAGAGGCACTACATGAGAAAAAGATTGCACAGATAGCGGATGCAATTGCGGCTAAGCGCCCGAAGATAGTTTTCATTTCCGGTGCTTCATCGTCTGGTAAAACAACATTCTCTAAACGTTTGCAGATTCAGTTGCTGGTCGATGGCGTGCGCCCGGAAGTGTTGTCCATGGATGACTATTTTGTTAATCGTGTGGATACACCGAAAGATGAGAACGGTGTATGGGATTTCGAGCATGTAGAAGCCGTTGACCTGCCTTTCTTCCGCCAGCAGATGCATGACTTGCTGGAAGGCAAAGAGGTGGACCTGCCAACGTATGACTTTACCAAAGGTGAGCGCGTATTTAGAGGAAATAAACTGAAATTGCAGAAGGACTCAGTGCTGGTGATAGAAGGACTCCATGCTCTTAACCCGTGCATTCTGCCGGATGTAAGTAGGGATCTGACTTTTAAGATTTATGTTTCCGCACTGACAACTATCAATATTGACAACCATAACTGGATTCCTACTACAGATATCCGCTTGTTGCGTCGAATCGTACGTGACTATAAGTACCGCGGCTACTCTGCGCGCGAGACGATTGCCCGTTGCCCGTCGGTAGTGCGTGGTGAGACCAAATGGGTGTATCCGTTCCAAGAGGAAGCAGATGTAATGTTCAATTCTGCCCTTATTTTTGAGTTCGCCGTGCTGAAACGCCATGCTGAACCGATTTTACAGGAAGTGCCGAAGTTCTGCGAGGAATATACCGAGGCACACCGTCTGTTGAAATTCCTGCAGTATTTCGTGCCGATACCCGAACGCGAGATTCCGCCTACATCCTTCTTGCGCGAGTTCGTCGGTGGTTCGTCCTTCCGTTACTAATGGCATAGAAGTTGTTGTTTGTAGATGAATATGAAAAGAATAGTAGTTATATTTTGCATTGCGTTCGCTGCCGTACAGGTATGGGCAAATGACTCGCTGCGCGTGGCTCTAAGTCCGAATTTGCTGGACTCAATGCCGGGTGTGGAAGTGTTGCAGGACTCTGCGGTAGGTATACTTTTGCAAGCCGCAATGCAAGGAAAGATGGAGTTGGTGGAGATAGATGGTTATCGCGTACAGATATATTCCTCCAACCAGCAACAGGCAGCTAAATCCGAAGCCTTGGATTTGGAATCGAAGATCAAAGATAAAATTGATCAGACGGTATATGTGCTGTATATGCCACCCTTCTGGAAAGTCAGGTTAGGCGATTTTCGTACGTATGAAGAGGCTAAGGTGTATAAAAAGATCTTTGTGGACCAATTCCCTGAAGTGACGGGTGATACCTATATAGTACGGGATAAAATTCAAGTTTTGCAGTGATGGATTTGCAAGAGTTTCATAGTAATCCGGAAGTGACTGCCGCTATAGAGAAGGCGGTGGAATCAACGCTTATTCAAATTGGTGAGAATCCTCAGCGTGAAGGGTTGAAGAAAACGCCTCATCGTGTTGGAAAAGCTTTGCAGTTCCTCACGAAAGGCTATAAAGAAGACCCGGAGGCTATCTTGCGTTCGGCACTCTTTGAAGAAGACTATCGTCAGATGGTGGTGGTCAAAGACATTGATTTTTACTCTCTTTGCGAGCATCACATGTTGCCTTTCTTCGGCAAGGTTCATGTAGCATATATCCCCAACGGACGTATTACCGGACTCAGTAAGATTGCCCGAGTGGTAGATGTTTTTGCCCGGCGTTTGCAGGTACAGGAACGCCTCACAACGCAGATCAAGGATTGTATCCAAAATACCTTGAATCCATTAGGTGTGATGGTGGTCATTGAGGCGGAGCACCTGTGTATGCAGATGCGAGGTGTGCAGAAACAACACGCGATGACGGTAACCTCGGATTTTACCGGCGTCTTCAATCAAGCCAAAACCCGCGAAGAGTTCATGAAGTTGATCAAGGGTTAACGTTCTTCCAACGCGATGCACTCGCCTTCGGCGGTAAGCACGAAGAGTGTGTCCGGAGAACAATAGTCGGGAGAGAATATACTGCGAGTGCGCATTGCCGCGTTACTCGCGGTATCGTTTCTATAGGATAGTCCTGCTGCATCAATCATCGAAGCAAAGAGCATAGACGAGTTGTCGCAATGCTCCGCATGTGCTTGCAGTTGGGCAATCTTATCAGGATGAAGAGCCGCATATTCATCGCTATACCAGATAATCAGTGGCACGTGGAAAAGCCATTTGCTGGCACTATAATTGCCATGCAGCACTAAATTCCTCTCATCATCATATAAGTTCTCTCCGTGGTCCGACATATACAGGATCAATGCCGGTATGCTACTATAAAATACACGCACCGACGCAAAAAGAGCATAGGAATGAATAAACACACACCTACTGCTATCAAGTATCCAATTGCTTTAAGAGGCGAAGCCAAATCGCTGGCCATGAAGCAGGCACAGATGTTCGGGAAGAGCAGTATTAAAAAGAGTACTGCACTCCGAAGTATTGTTTTGACCTTTTTCGATATTATTGTATCACGAGAATCTTAACAACCGTATGCCCGCCTTCGGCGTTGCAGAGCGCGGTATAGACACCCGGCGTGGCGCGGCGGCCGTCCGGTAATTTCCCGTCCCAGACGGCAGTACCGCCGTTGCTCTTCGTCTTGCATACCAGGTTGCCTCCGGCATCGACGATATTCACCGTCGTGTTCTCCATCAGTCCTGTGATGGCGATGTTTCCGCCGTAGTTCGGACGCACAGGATTGGGGTATGCATACGCATTACTCATGTCTTTCTGCGGTTCGCTCGCGTCGCTGCGGTAGGACGCGATTCCTTTGCCGGTGCCGACAAACACCTCGCCGGTGGAGGGCACGATAGCGATGGACAGGATGTTGTTCGACGGCAGCAGACTGTTGTCTTCCGTGAAGTGCGCTACGGTGATCGTGTCGTCTTCGATGAGGTATAGACCAGAGTTCGCGGTACCTATCCACATGCGATTGCCGCCGTCCACGGTCATGCAGTTGATCTGCTCGTCGCCCAGCAGGTAGTCGCCCAGACCCGTTCCGTCATTACGCGGGATGATGATGCGGCGGCAGCTGTTGCTCGTGAAGAAATCCGTCTTCGACGGGATGACGATGATGCCGCTCTCCGTGCCCAGCCATATGCGGTCCGTGTGGTCTTGCGCGAAGCTGAAGAAATAGGTCGGGGTGAGGGTGTTGTTGTTCTGGTCCACGAAGGAACTGCGTTTGACACAGCGGTCGTCGCTGACATCGGTCGGGGTGCCGCCGTCATCCAGCAGGAACACACCGGGGCTGTAACGCTGGTCAAGGAACCACTTACGCTTGGTGCTTCGTCGGTCAGTCCATATGCCGGTAGGGGTCGTAAGCACGATGTTCTGTCCTCCGCTTTGCTCGTCCAACGCGTGCCACTGGCCGTTGGGCGTCATTACATGCACCGGATAACCTACCGTCGTCGCGTTCAGCACCCATAGATTACCTTGCTCGTCCATCATCGCGCCGTCCGTACGCGTGTAGTACTGCGGATCTGCGCCTGCCTCGGCGACATCCAGCGTACTGTTGTTCACGCCGTAGCGTGTGATGGTGCCGTGGTTGTATTCGAATACACCTGCGGTGTAGGTAGCGATATAGAAACGCTCCGGGTCGGCGTTGTCTACAGCGATGCTCACGGGGTCGATCGCCCAGGTACCATCTGCGGCGCGTGCCTCCCACGGGTTGATGCGTTTCCAGTTATTGCCGTCAAAGATATTCAGATGCGGATAGCGCATGTATTGCTCAGACCAACGTCCGCCGTTCGCGGCATAGACGCGTCCGTGTGCAGTATGGATGAAGTAACCCATATTGCTGTTCGGACCGTCGGTGTGGTAGGGTTGATCGCCGCTGGTGTTCAGGCGGATAAGGCCGAAGTTCTCTTCCGCCAGCCAGTATTCGCCGAGGGAGTATAGCGCATCGTTGAATGCGTATTGGTCGGTCAGGCCGACGAACGTGTAGTCGTTGTTGATGCGGAATAGTTTGCCGGAGATAGACGCCAGCAGCTGTCCGCCTTCGTAGTGTAGCCACTGCATGACGGTACTACCAATACGTCCCCATACCCCGTTGACCCGGCTGTATAGATAGTTATGCAGCAGTAGGTGCAGCGTGTTGCGGAAGATGAAGGCGTTCGTAACTGCGCCTGCCGGCAGTGCTGTCTTGTGCCAATACGAGTAGTCGACGAGGTTATCGCGTAGCGCAGCGCTGTACATGTAGCCATCGGTGAAGGCAAAGAGCGAGTCACCGTATTCCACCACATAATCGACGTTGATCGCATTGGCGTCTTCGCCGATATAATAGGTGTCGGCTATCTCGGCTTTCTTCGGGTTGATAGCGATGATGCCGAAGGACATCGCCAGGTACGCGTATTTCTTTCCGCTCGAGATGGAGTTGATCACTACGGATAGCGAGCTCGCTTTGAGGTGTAAGTCCGGCATTTGGCGTACGTTACCTTCTTCGTCCACCAGGTCGATACGGCCGTCTTCGTAGGCGACAATCAGTTGCTCCGAAGGACTGTCATACGCGATGCGTACGATCGAACTACCGTTCAGGCCGGTAGCTTTACTTATGTATTCAATCTGTTCGGACGCGCGGTCGAAGTAGTATAACGACCCGTCTGCGAGCGCGTAGATACGGGTTGGGGAAGCGGCGACTTGCGTCGGGTTGGTATAGGACAAGTGCAGTCGCCACTGCTCGATCGATCCTAACTCGCGGCCCTCTGCGTCGGTTGTGCTGAAGTTATGCTCCGGAATGGACGAGTCGTCGTATGCCACCAGTCCGTTGCCGGTACCAATATACATCTTCCCTTGCTCGTCGCAGGTCAGAGACAGGATGCCGTTGGACGGCATGGAGGAGTTGTCGGTCGTATAGTGCGCGAGGATCTCCGTGGCGGCGCTGTTCAGCACGTAGATACCGAGACCTTCCGTGCCTACCCATATCTGTCCGTCCGCATCTTCGCACAGGGCGGTGATTCGCAGTTCGGTCATCGGGTTCTCGCCGTTGTTATCGGTTAGGTCGGGGCGCGTGCAGAGGTCGGAAGTGAAGTAATCGGTATTGGAGTCGATGATCACGATACCGATGTCAGTACCTACCCAGAGACGCCCGTCGGAACTCTGCATGAGTGCGTGGATAGTCGCTGCCGTCACGGCATGCCCGTCTTCCGTCACCCATTCGTTGCGACCTATCGCCTTGTCGTCCGAAGCGTCCAAAGGTGTGCCGCCGTCGTCGAGCAGGAACAGACCGGTGTTATACCGCGCTGCGGCCATCCATTTATAGCGGGGATTCATCCGATCCAGCACCAGTCCGCCCGGAGTATGCAGCGGAATCTGCTCATTGCCCACTATCAGAGGCAGTCCGTGCCACTGCCGATCGGCATCCAGGCATACCAGTTGATACGGCACCTCGCCGGCATTCACCATCCAGAGGTTTCCGTGCACATCAAAGGTTGCATAATCCAAACGAGTGTAGGTAGCAGGTGCGGTTGGGTCGGCTGCGCCTAAGGTGTTGTCGTCGGAGGCAATAAATCGCTGCACAAACTGTGCGCCTCGGAACTCATACAGACCGGTGCCGTAACTGGTGACGAAATAATGGTCCTTATCCATCGGATCCACCGCTACGTTCATGAAGTCCAGCACTTTCTCGGACGGCGTGGAGGCTATCGCTTCGTTCGGGATATTCATCCAGTGCGCGCCGTCATAGCACATCACGACGCCGGGACGTTCGTATTGCGCACTCCATCGCCCGCCCTGTACGACATACAACCGACCCTGGTCCGCATGCACGCAATAGGGGACATTACTTAGCGGTCCTTCCGGCTTGTAGCTCAGTCGCTCGGTAGCGGTCTGCCGTACGATGCCTTCGGCATGCCCGGCATACCAGTCGCTCAGTTCATCGTGATAATAGACCCCCTTGTTTGGGTCAGGAGATATACGTGAAGAGCGTTTCTCGCGTTTCCAGAAATGATAATCCACGATATTATCTGTCAACCGTGCGCAGTACAGACTGTCGTCCGCGAAGGCGTAAATACTATCAGCTGTCAGCAGCACATCTTTGATAGGCGTCACTTCTCCGGCTGGACGTAACCAATAACTGTCCGTGAACCGATGGTCGCGCAGATCGAAGAGTTGCACACCGTAATGCGTAGAGAGGTAAGCGATGCGACCATAAATGGAGATGTTATAGATGGTCTTCTCCTGTGTCATGTCTTTGTTGTACAGGTCGCTGATATAGCGAACACCGTTCGCATTCATCAGGTCGATGCGTCCTGCTTCATAGGCGATGATCAGGGTCTTGGATACTTCGTCGTAACCGATACAGGTAATGTTCGTACCATGAAGACCTGACTGACGGTTATAGACGGTGAGTTTCTCTGTCTGCTTATCAACGCTGAAGAGACTTCCGTCCGATATGGCATATACTTTATCTGCAGTCATCGCAATCTGCGTGACGTTGTTGTATGCGAAATACGAGGTCCATTCTCCTGCCGGCAAAAGAGCAGGAAACAAAAAACAAAGCACGAGGACAACTATGTATCGAAATCGAACCATCTGACGTTATTATAATTTAACGGTTTAAAACCTTGACTAATTCCGCGAGTGCGCGTGCACGGTGGCTGATAGTATTCTTTATCTCTGCCGACAGTTCTCCGAAGGTCTTGTCATATCCTTCGGGAATGAAGACGGGGTCGTAACCAAAACCTCCTTCGCCGTATTCTTCAGTTGCAATCTGTCCGCGTACCACTCCTTCTACTTGTTGAGTCCTGCATCCTGGTTCTTGATTCCAAATAAGGGTGATAACTGTCCGGAACTGACACTGGCGATTGTCCTTGCCGGCCAACTCCCGCAAAGCCTTAGCGCGATTAGCTGCGAAATTCTCCAAGTCGGTCTTTGCTTCTTTTGCTCCTTTATCCATCAGATACCAGCGCGCCGTATAGACACCCGGTGCGCCGTCCAATGCGTCAATCTCCAAACCCGTGTCATCTGCGAAGATACCATCAATCTGACTGCTGGCAGCTGAGGGCTGATGCCTGATAAACTCCCACACTGTGCGCGCTTTTATCATACTGTTCTCTTCAAGCGTTGTGCCGGTCTCTTCGATTTCTTGCTCAAAACCGATATCGCGAAGACTGACAATATCTACACCCGCAGGCATGATTGCGCGCATTTCGGATAACTTATGCGCATTATTGCTTGCAAAGACTAATCTCATCGTACCCACGTTTGATTGCGACCGAAGAAACCGCGTTTGTCTAAGGAACCGCGCAGCACTAACTTGCCGTCCTTTAGGTATATCTTGCCGTAATAGAACTTACCCGATTCCGGATCCAATACTTTGCCGCCTACCAGTTCTCCGTCCTCAGCTTTCATGCCGCGAATAATCACCAAACCTTCGATGGGTTTGTTATGATCTTCTCCCTTGCATTGGTCGCATCTCAGGTCCAGCTCTGTATACATCATCATCTTGCTGATTTTGCCGTAGTACAGGCCGTCCGAACCTTTATAAATTGTTACAATGGAGCGTTTCTCGCCCGTCTTGTCGTCCACAGTGCGCCAGTCGCCTAAGATGGCGGATACTTGAGAGTTGGCACTTATAGACAACAATGCTAACAAAATAAAAATATACTTTCTCATATTCGTAAAACCTTTGCGGTCGCAAAGGTACAACTTTTTTCGCACATAACCAAATTTTTATTTGCGTAAATGAAAAAAAAGTAGTAATTTTGCCACAGAAATAAAAAATAGACTATGAAAGAACTGAAATGTCCGCATTGCGGGAACGTGTTTACCGTCGATGAGAATGACTACGCGGCTCTGCTGAACCAGGTGAAGAATTCCGAGTTTGAGCATGAGTTAAGTCGCCGTCTGCATGAGATAGAGCAGAACCAGCAGGCGAAAATGGCGGCGCAGTTGCAAACGGAGAAAGTACAGAATCAGTTGCAACTCCAGCAACTTCAAGCACAGATCCAACAACTGCAGGCGCAGAATCAGCAGGCAGAGCAGCAGAAACAATTGGCTGTTATGGAGGTTCGTCAGAAAGCGACAGAGTCTTATATGCGACTCGATGCGCAACTCAAAGCTGCGCAGGAACAGGTACAATACTACAAAGATCTCAAACTGCGCCAGTCCACCAAGATGGTGGGCGAAACCCTCGAGATTCATTGCTCGACGCTCTTTAACCAAATGCTTCGACCTGTCATGCCGCACGCTTATTTCGAAAAGGATAATGAAGTGGTACAAGGAACCAAAGGTGATTTCGTTTTTCGTGACAAGAGCGAGGATGGCATCGAGTATGTCTCTATCATGTTCGAGATGAAGAACGAGAACGATGACACGGCATCCAAGCATAAAAACGAAGATTTCCTGGCGAAACTTGATGCAGATCGTAAGAAGAAAAACTGTGAGTATGCGGTCTTGGTGTCCATGCTCGAACCGGACAGCGAACTATATAACGGCGGTATTGTGGATATGAGTCATCGTTTCGAGAAGATGTACGTCATCCGTCCGCAGTTCTTCATCCCACTGATCACACTTCTTTGTCAGGCCAATAAGAAGAGTCTGGATGCGCGGCGCGAGTTGGCACAAGTCAAAGAGCAGCAGGTGGACGTCACTGAATTTGAAGACAAGTTGGCGGCTTTTCAGGATGCCTTCGGCAAGCATGTGCTCAGTGCGCATAAGAACTACGAAGAGGCGATAAAGCAGATAGACACCTCGATACGCAACCTCGAGAAGGTAAAAGAGGCGCTCACCACTTCAGCCAACCAGTTAAGGCTCGCAAATAACAATGCCATGGATTTGACGGTGAAAAAACTCACCTATGGTAATCCTACGATGAAGGCACTCTTCGAAGAGGCGAAGCAAAAGAAGAACGAGGAATGATATATCAAGAAATAAAAAAAAACAGACGGCTCGAAAACTGTCTGTTTTTTTGTGCGCAGGATGAGACTCGAACTCACACGATCTTGCGACCACTACCCCCTCAAAGTAGCGTGTATACCAATTTCACCACCTGCGCGTCGTGCCCAGAACAGGACTCGAACCTGCACACCTCGCGGCATGCGCACCTGAAACGCACGCGTCTACCAATTCCGCCATCTGGGCAAAAAAAAAGGAGCGGAAAACGAGACTCGAACTCGCGACCCCAACCTTGGCAAGGTTGTGCTCTACCAACTGAGCTATTTCCGCTTTCTTCTTTCGTATTTGAAAGATCATTTTTTGCTTCCTTTAACCGAAAGCGGGTGCAAAAGTACTGCTTTTTTTTGAATTGACCAAATTTTTTCGAAAAAAAATGCAAAAAAAATGCATTTAGAGCCATCCTAGGCCCGCAACAACCAGCGTTGAGAGCATTAAAACGGGCATTTGAAGGTCTAATTCACTGCTCTCGTGCGTCCAGATATACCATAGGTGCCAGGTCCAAACAGGCGTCACGCAAAGTACCCACCAGTGACCGAGACAGATGAAGATAAGAAGACAGATGACAAGTAAACATGTTTGGTAGATTTTTCCTCCGCGCACACCTAACATGCTTGCGAGTGTGCGCTTCCCGTGCGCGCGGTCATTATTCATATCGCGCACGTTATTAAGGTTCAGCACTCCAACACAAGGTAAACCGATGGCGATACCGCACCACATCACTTCCATTGTCAACGTCTGTGCCTGTAAGTAATACCCGCCAAGTGTGCTGAGAAGCCCGAAGAACAGGAATACACCCAAATCACCGAGACCCATATACCCATAGCTATGCTTACCGAGCGTGTATGTGACGGCACCAATCATGGCGAGCAGCCCCAAGACAATGAAGATGAGTATATTGGATATTTGAGATGGGATATCGGAGACAGGAATGCCGAAGGCTGTAAAGATAAGGGCTGTGCCGAATAGAATACACAAAACCAAAAACAGCCCGATCATCCCTTTTATCTGCTTTTCCGTGATAGTTCCGGCTTGCAATCCGTACGCCGCACGTCCTTTCTGATCTGTGTCCGTACCCTTTAGAGCATCTCCGAGTTCGTTGCTTAAGTTGCTGAGAATCTGCAGACTGAGAGTGGTCAAAATGGCGAGAATGAAAACCAATACACACTTCCATTCAGCGAATGGGTGGGGGGCGGTTCTCCATGCCAAACCTGTTCCTAACACGATACCGGACATCGAAAGAGGCAAAGTGCGGAGACGGAGTGATTGAATATACGGATTCATAACTGATTTCTGATTTCTCATTTAAACCCGAAAACAAAATAGACGGCGCCGATGAGTAGCAGGCATGCTACAAAGTGATTCCATCGCAACGGCATTTGGAAGGCAAGGGCGGAGAAGACCACAAAGACTACCAGCGTAATCACTTCCTGTATCACCTTCAACTGCATCAGCGTGAAAGGACCTCCGTTGCCCATGAAACCCATGCGGTTCGCAGGTACTTGAAGGCAGTATTCAAAGAACGCAATGCCCCATGAGAGCAAAATAACAAAAATCAAAGGCGTGGCGTTGGTGATGAAACCTGTTTGCTGCAGTTTCAAGTGGCCGTACCACGCGAGCGTCATGAAGATATTCGACGCTAAGAGTAATAGGATGGTGTATAATCCGTTCATAAATAAACTATTAAATGTCAACTTTTAACTTTCAACGGAGGCAAGTATGCCTCTTTGATATTGGTCATAGCTCCGCAGAGGGAGTCGATAGCTTCGGGGTTGAGTTGTTTGATTTGTTCCAGCAGATCTTTTACTTTCTCGCGCGACGAGACGTGCTCGAACGGACAGAGTTTGGCCTGTTTCTCATAACCGCGCATAGCGGCATATGTAGAGATATCCGATTCGTCAATCAGACATAGCGGGCGGATCAGTTGAAGCGGCATTTTCTCCATCTGCAACACGGGTGGCATGGTCGCGAACGCTCCTTGGAAGATCAGGTTCATCAGCAGCGTCTGTGCGATGTCATCGCGGTGATGACCGAAAGCAATCTTATTGCACCCCAAATCCTGCGCTACGTTAAACAAAGTTTTCCGCCTGTACCATGAGCAGAGGAAACAAGGAGAGGTGGCCTCTCCCGACCTCCCCTGAAGGGAAGGAGTCTTTCCCCCTCCTTTCAGGGAGGGGGCAGGGGGTAGGCTTATATCTCTGATGAGTAGCGGCACGCCGGCTTCTTGGCAGAAGGATTCTAGATAACTTAAGTCGGTGTGATAATCCCGTTCTTTGACGCGCACATGAAGAGCCGTGACCTTGAAATGCGGCTTGTATATCTTCGCCCGGCGACCTAACAGTTCTGTTAATAATAGCGAATCTTTTCCTCCACTCAGACCAATGAGTATATGGTCGCCGTCGGCAATCAGTCCGTAGTCCGCGCACGCTTTGTGAAAACGTTTCGTGAGACGTTCCCGCTGCTTTTCCAGTGCTATTTGTTCAGGTGTCTTCATTCCTTTACTCTGTCACTCTTCAGCAGGGTTTTTAATGCCGGCGAAGGGCAGCCGTCTGGCGTGAACGATCCCATGTCATAACCTCCCCATCCGAGCGGGATATATTCTGCGGGTCGCCATCCGCCATACACTTCGGGTTCCCAGTAAAAGATACCCATGCAGGAATCAATGCGTTCCATGCGCGCCACGAAGTCTGTCATCACTTCGTTCGAGAGCGCGGCCACGGAGTCATATACCGCCCCTTCGCCCCAGTTCATCATGCCTACTTCGCATATCATCACCGGACAGCGGTAGGAGCGAATCAATTGTCGCACATTTCTCTCGGCGAGTTCGTTCATCTCTTGCCAGCTATGATGGCACCAGTCGAACATCATGGGGTAATGGCTCAAACCGATTATGTCCCATTTGCCGCCGTGTTCCTTCAATGCATTCCAGAACCAATCGCGGTACATGTAGGCATTGTCCACGTGGACGATGACGTTGATATCAGGAAAGGCCTCTTTGGCTGCTTTGTATCCCATGGTTGTGAAACCAGCGTAGCGATCCCATGCCTCTGACTTCTGAATGCTGACGTCTGAAGGCTTTTCCACTTTCCCCATCGGCCACAACATCCCGTTCGGGGTTTCATTACCGATCTGTACCCACTCGGGTTTGATGCCTTCTTCCTTGAGGGCATAGAGCACGTCAAGTGTATGTTCCCGCACCGCTTCAAGCATCGTCGGATAGTCGTATTTCTGCCATGCGGCGGGGATGGTTTGGTGCGAGGGATCGGCGAAGAAATCCGAGTAATGGATGTCAATCATGATGCGTTGTCCCTGTCGGGCGGCACGCTTGGCGAGGGAGAGCATGTCCTCTTTGTTGCTCCAACCGGTGGAATGGTTTACCCATACGCGCAGACGCACGGCGTTCATACCCTGTCCGCGCAACAAGGAGATACAATCTGATTTCTGATCTCTGACATCTGATTTCTGACTTCTGACATCTGACGACTCAGAGAATGCTACTCCGTCGTGCTCCATCTCGCTGAGCCAACTCAGGTCACAGCCACGCGCCCAAGAACCGCGCGGACTGTCCGTTCGCTGATAACAAGCGGTGAATAGTAATGCCGTAACAGTTAAAAGAAAAAATCGTTTCATTGGAAGAGGGTTCCCTGAAGGGTGTATATATGCTCGTCACGAAGAATATAGAGCATTCCATCGATGAGTACTTTGCGGCCGTTCAGCTCGCTGTTAGTGCGCACTTCGTCAAGGCCCTGCGAAGGGTTAGGACGCGTATATTGATAGATCGGCGTGTCGCTCTTGCTGTCGCTCGTGGTGTAGAAAGTGGAGTTGTCCAGCCATGCCAATGACTCGCCCTGATCCTCTTCCTCGTATGCGGCGATCTGTACCGGTTCGTGTTGGGCGGTAACGCTGAGACTTTCGTCTCCTTGCCGTTCCCAGAGCAGCACCTGTTTCTTGCTCTTGATGGCCATCCATCGTCCGTCGGGGGTGATGTCGCCGCCGGTGACGGTGTGGAATTTGGAGCCGTTGCCGAGTTCGGTCACTTTGGTGAGCGTCTGTTTGTTCGAACCGTAGTCGGTGCGGAAGGGCAGGCTGTACAGGGTGCATATACCGCTTTTCACTTTGTCCGAGATGTAAAACACATGCTCGATATTGTCGAACATGAGCGTCTCGGTGTTATGCGCTTTGCTGTCCGGATAACCGAAGTGGATAACATCGACACTGACGGTCTTCGTGCCGGAACTGATGGCGGGTTCTTCGAAATAGTAGATGTAATAGTTGTCTTTGAACTCAAGGTTGTTGTCGCCAAAGGCGCCGAGGAAAACATAATTCTTACCGTCATAGACACCGGTGGCTATATCTTCCCAATCGTCTCGGCCCGGGTCGCCGCTGATCTTAACGGTCATGGCGAGAGTGCCGTCCGGCTTGATAGCTACGATCTTTTTGTTACTGCCGGTGTTCTCATCGCCGTGCGCCCAGAGGTAGCCCGCTGTAGTGCGCGAACAAGCCAGTCCGCTAATCTCCGGCATTACACTCTTGTAGGCGGTGCCGCATTGACTGCGGGTGAACTCGTTGTTGAGCGATAAGGTTGTACCATCATAGTTGATTCCGCTCGCGGCCCATGTAGCCGTGGCCATGACAAGGCTCAAAGCCATCAGATACATCTTTGTTTTCATGTCATAAACAATTCTGCGCTGCAAAATTACTATAAAAAAATGATATGTGCAAGAAAAATGCCGCTCTCGCGGCACTTTTCCTTAAAATTATTTTCAACGGAGCTTATTTCACCTGTGCACCGGATGCGTTGAATACGCGTCCTTCACGGATAATATAAAGCTGTCCGTCGATCAGCAGTTTGGAACCGTTCTCAACGGTGTTTGCATCGATGAGATCGATACCTTGCGGAGCATCCTTCGGTGCAATCTCGATGGCAGCGATGTAAGCATGTGCCTCCGTGTCGTTGAGCCGTGTAGCGATGCGAGCGGGTGCCGAGGCATTCTCCGGAGCATGCAGATATATCACTACGTGTACCGGTACAGGTACATTATAGGTCACTTCTGCCCATCCGAGTTCTACCTGTTGTACGCTGACTGCATCTTTACCTTCGATCTTCACTTGCAGCTTATAACCCGGCAGGGTCATACAGTTCACGCGTACTTTGCCTTCGCCCGCAGGGATGTCGAATACAAGCGAACCGGGGAGCAGCTCAACCCAGGCACTGGAACCCGGAACAAGGGTTTCAAGGGCTTCCGCTACCTGTGCGTCAGTCAATTGGGTGGAAATCTCCAGTTGGCCGGTTTCTTGGTTGTAGTTATCGTTCTCCGAAGTACTGAAGACTACCGTTTCGTTGCCTTCCGGATCCGTCTTGGTGAAGTCGATAGTCGTTACCTCTTCTGATGGCGGTATTACCGGCACTTTACCGATCTCTACTTCTTTCGCGTATTGCTTGTCTTCCGTCAAGAAACCTTTCCCCTTCTCGAAATGTACACCCGGAGTGATGATGGCTATGCCTTCCTCGTCGTCAGGCAGAATCAGGTCGGACACCTGGATAGCCACGCCTTCGGATTTAGCAAGGAGGTGAGTGTTGATAGATATACCTAACTCCGGTCCAAGTGCCAACGCTGCCAACGGAGCTTCTGCGCTGACTGCGCATTGATGAATCTTGAAGTATGGAACCTTGATGGCTACTGACGTCGCGGTCAAATCCCACGTGTCGCGCTGAGACTCTCCGATAACTACTACCGGTACGTTGGGTGCACTAACACAGATGTTGGCGTTCTTGATCGAGTTCTCACCATGAAGCTTGATCGTCAGCGGTACATTGAAGCCGTCGTCTTCGATCATTGCCTCCAGGCCTGTCAGATTCGAGGCATCGATATTCCAATTATTGAGATGCAATATACGGCCCTCTGCCTCGAAGGTCACGCAGTGCGAACTGTCGCCAAGCACATCGTGTGCGTTGAAGCTCGTTACATTGATGCCTTTCACTTTCAAACCGAGGGTCGATACATGAAGGATGTAACTTACAGATGTTGCGTAGTACTCATCTGTTGCGTAACTCTCCGCGAAGATAATCGTCTCGCCGACACCATTGATCGTAACGATTTTGCCATCTTCGGAAATAGCAGCAACGCCGGGGTTCTGCGATTGAATCTTGTTGATAGGTACATTGTGCGGGTTGGATAAGGTCGGCGCTGTGAACGGAGCATCTAACTCGGCAAACACTTCACGCTCGCTCCAACTCAGCTCCGGATCTTTCTTCTGCGGAGCAGCATCTTCAACGATGATCAGGAACGAGTACTCGCACTGGAGGGTCGTGCCGTTAACGGCGTGGATATACATTCCGGTGAAGAGGGATACTCCCTCTCCGGTAGCACTGATCTGATCGTCTGCTGTCAATACAACCGCGCGGCTACCTTCCACTGTCTTGGCGCTCAGCGGCAGAATGCTACCGGTTGCTCCCATCAGCATCGGGATATTCACAACGTCTCCTACTTTCAGTATCAGTGTGTCAATAATAGCGCCATTCTGGATAAAGAATGCCTCCGGGCAGACTGCAGGTTGCTCTCCCCCGGATACCCGGATCCAAAGGAAGTAACTGCATGTCAGCACCTCGCCGTTAAACGTTTTCACAGTAGTAACAGCCAGCTCGGTAAAACCTGCAGCCACGCCGTGAATGATGTTGTCTTCCGATAAGAAGGCAATGGAGGAATCATACATTTTAGTGCGTGCACCGGAGACAATCTCTCCTTCTGCGGTTATCAACTGCGGGAGACTGACTGTTCCGCCTACTTTTAGGTCTATAGTATCTACTCTTGCACCATCCATGAAGAAGTATGCTTCCGGGCAGGTAGGAGAAACTACCGGCGTGGTGTCCTGAGGTGCTTCTACAATCAGGTTGTACATCGCGCGAGCGGCGATATACTCCTCCGTTTGTTCACTTAACGCCGTGATGACAACGGTTCCGGGAGAATTCAACGTTACCTCACCGCTCAGCGAGTCCACCTCCGCAATCTCGGGACTGGTGGAGTGATACATCACTCTGACCTGAGCGTTTGCAGGGTCCTTCACTAGTCGTGGTTCGTCGAAATCTTCACCAAGAGTGGCGGTCATCTCGCGAACGGTGCTACCCGAATGGTCCACAAAAGATAGTGTGAGAACCGATTGGGCCATCATGGCTGCCGGCAGGCAAAGAAACGCTACCAACAGCATCCATAAGGTAAATCTTTTCTTCTTACGAATTTGGATTTTGGGGTTAGTAATAGGATTATTTGTTAAATAGTTTGTGTGTTTCTGTTAACGTTATCGGCTGCAAAGATATAACAAATTTTCCATATATGCAAATAAAATGTTCTTTTTTCGCATTTTGTATATGTATTGACTATGTGTCCGGGAGACACTTGGACGTTTGGCACGGTTCTTGCAAACGGGGTAGTGAACCCTGTTAATTTAAGGAGGAAAAAAGAATGAAAAAACTAATGATTTTAGCCATGAGCGTCCTGATGGTGGCGAGCGTGAGCGCACAAGAAGTCAAAGCCGAAAAGGCAGAGGGCAAAAAAGACAAGAAAGAGTTCCGCATGAGCAAGGAACAGCGTGTCGAGATGGACATCAAGTTCCTCACCGAAGAACTTTATCTGAGTGATGAACAAGCCGCTAAATTCGCTGTTACGTACCGGGAGTTTATTGCAGCGAAAGAGAAGTTGAATAAGGAGTTTGCGGCGAAATTCGGCAAGGATCTGAACGAGCGTCAGGTGAAAGCCGTTCTCCGCTATCATGGTCCGAAACACCACGGCCCGAAAGGAGAAAGCCCGAAAGGTGAATTCAAGGACGGCAAATGCCAGAAAGGTGAATTCAAGGATGGCAAATGTCCGAAAGCTGAATTCAAGGACGGTCAATGTCCGCAGCACGGCAAAAAGTAAAAATGTAAAGGAGTATTAGTCTGTTCTACAAAAGTGGCATACACATCGTGTATGTCATTTTTTTTGTTAGTTTGTGTTGTATTGTGTTGTATTGTTTGTTTGGTTTAGTTAGTTGTTTAGTTGGTTGGTTGGTTGGTTGGTTGGTTGGTTGGTTGGTTGGTTGGTCTTGCCTTGTTTGTCTATCTATCTTCTATCTGTTTGTCTATTGTGTATTGTCTATTGTGTATTGTCTATTGTCTATTGTCTATTGTCTATTGTCTATTGTCTATTGTCTATTGTCTATTGTCAATTGTCTATTGCCTGTCCATCTATCTGTCTATTGTCTGTCTGTTGTTTGGTTTGTTTTGTGTGTTTATTGCTTTGAGCGCTTTTACTCAAAGGGTTTTTTTTCGTTTTTTTTGTACTTTTTAGTGGGTATTAGTGAGTCCTTCTATAAAAAGCAAATGAACTCAAATTCAGGGGTATTCCTAATGCACTTCAGAGGTACTTCAGAGGCATCCTAGACTTTGTTCATAAATATCACATGTAATTCATTCACATTCAATAACTTACAAAGAAACAAATTTTTCAAAAAATCAGCCTGTTTTGCCATTTCATTTCACTCATTCCTCCGTTCACTCATTCACTCACTCACTCACTCACTCACTCACTCACTCACTCACTCACTCACTCACTCA
>CAMHOY010000019.1 GCA_946186915.1 uncultured Bacteroidales bacterium
GCGGCAGGTCACAAGACCCTCATCCCGCAGGTCATCGAGGAGCTCAAGAAACTCGGCCGTCCGGATATCATGGTCACTGCCGGTGGTGTCATCCCCGCGCAGGACTACGACTTCCTCTACAAAGCCGGCGTTGCCGCCATCTTCGGCCCGGGTACGCCTGTGGCATATTCAGCCAAAGTGGTTATGCAATTATTGATGCAAGAGTAATTCTTGTCTCTCTCGGATAATTGAGGGCTGGTTACCTTTGGGTTCCAGCCCTCTTTATTTTTGCCATTCCTCGTCTCGAAAATGAGTATCTCAACCGACAAATATTTATTATAAGTCGCTTCGCTCCAAAAAGGGGGAAAGAGAAGCGCTTCGCTTTTAAATAATTACTATCGGTCGGATGTAAACATTTTTGCATAGTAGTTCGCTGTGTTCGTATTCTTTGCCTTTCCTCGTGTTGGCTTGCGGTGTAGGCGGATTACCGCTGCGCCGGTACTCTCTCCGCGTTCGTGCCGTTTGGGTTCTCGTGTACGTCTCTATTTCATATTCGCCCGCCCGTAAACGAGAACGGAGCGACTCTTGTGAGCCGCTCCAATTCTCATTTCTTCACGCCCTGATACTCCTCCACGGTCTTCGTGGTAATGGTGGTCGTAGTTTTCGTGCTGTCGCCTACCTGTGTGTAGGTCGCGGTCGTGCTGATCGTGCGCCAAGCCTTGCAGCTCGTCATCCCCGCGCACACTGCGATACTAATAAGCGCTACTAATACAAATAACAGTTTCTTCATTGTTCGCTTTGTTTTTGGTTAGATACTCGATGATTTTCTCTTTATTCCGCGCGCTCACCAGCACGCAGCCTTGGCTGTGTTCGGGGCGCGTGCCCGTGTGAATACGTATTCCGCTCCGTTTAGGGACTTTTTCGATGAGCGGTAGGTTCTTTTTGAATTTTGGCGAGTACGTCACTGAGACTGGATAGGTGCCATCAGGTATGATGTAGTCCGCATTTTCGAGCGTTGCGATTTCTCGTGGTACGCCGCCAAGAAACATCTTGCCCCATACCGCTTTAACTGCCTTGCTGGTTCGTATCAGGTGGATGGTTGCCATTTTTGTTCCGATATTTGTACGTGTAATCTATCCCAAACAGGGCTCCTGCAAAGGTTGCAACCTCGCCAAATCCGATGAGCAACGACTCATGAATCTGACCTTGTGGCGCTATGAAGATCCCGCAGAACAGCAATACCAGCCCTCCGATGGACAGTACCGCTGCTGTTATCAATTGTATATTAGGTTTCATTTATGCCTCCTTTCTCCTGCCCCAGTTCCCCTCCTTTTAGGGAGGGGTTAGGGGTAGGCTTTGCCGTTAGTGAACCGTGTTCAAACGGTCTGGCATGTTCACTTGGTGTGTGTTCTCATCGAAGCACTTCCATGCCTTGCCGAACAGCCAACCTTTGTAGGTGGTGTACTTGAAGCTGGCACCAAGACTCTTGCGCTCCGCGATGAAGTCCATTTGGTCATATGTAAGGTGCATGAGGTTCATAGAACGCTCCAACGCAGCCTGACGAACAACCTTGAACTTGTAACGATGCTCCAGTTCCTCTGTGCTCGCCGGTGTGGTTCGGTCGCCGTGTACACTCGTGTACTTACGCTGACTCCACCGGCGATAATTGTAACACGTACGGTGTTTCTTCGAGATTTTGCCCGACAAGTGGTGTATCGGGTCTTCGTACTCTACTTGTGCCATTGTCTAAATGTGTTTTTAGTTAATAACTCCGTGAATTAGGGTCGCAAAGCGGCGCATTAAGCGCCTAACTTTGCGTACTCCTGTGCGAACATGTACCCTTGCAGCGAAGAATACTTCTTTTGGTTCGCAAACGCCTCCGCGTAAGCAGCCTTCTGCTCGCTCGTCAGTGCCTTGACAGCTGCACGAGCCTGACGGAATTTCTCTTGACGAGCCAATTCCTCGGCGGTAAAGGGTTTGGTACGCGGGTTACAGATTTTACCGGTGTACAGGGTCTTACCTTTCTTTGCGAAATACACATCGCTGTGCTCACAAATCTTACCGCTGTAAGACTTCACCATCTCAATTGGATCATACTTAGCCATACTGATTGTGTTTTTTTTGTTAAACAATAATATTTTATCCATCGGCCAATGACCGATCTTTTTTCTTCAAATGGGGTCCCCAAAACATTTTTAATTTTTGGGGAGTGCCGAGGCATCGGTCGCCTGTCTATTTAGCGGAGCGGTATAGACCTTTGCGATCCGATTGCCGACAGCACCGGTTACGCTGACCTTGCGCTGCTCTTGCCGACGCGAATGACAATATAAACAGCGAAACGCCGTACCTTCAACATTCTGCAAGAAAAAGGCGGGATTTTTTCATTTCCCGCCCCTTTCTCTAACATTCGCAAAATACGATGGGGTAATCATCTGGATTGTAATCCACCTCTGGGTATCCAGGCAAGTCAGGGGTTGGCTGGCACACCTCTATTCGAATCTCCTCACGACACTCTTGTATCGTTCGCAGATAATCGGTAACCGCTTTTTCTATTTCATCGGGGTCCCCAGAGTAAACCGAAGCCGTAGGCTGTTTGCTATGGGGAGAGCGGAGGCACAAGTCGCTTTTACCAATTAGCGGAGTGGTTTGGTCTTCGCGAGCTTGTTGCCGAACGCGACTCTCGCTTTTCCACTGCCACCCGCAGTGCCTGCCTTGAATACATATCCCGCGCAAACTAATCGTCACGCGATAGATTAACTCCAACGGCAGATGCTCGTTCAAAACGAAAACCTCTCCAAGTAACCGATTTCCTGTCAGATGATTTATTTCCCACACTTCGCAGTGGCTGCCCGATATGAACGAGCGCGTTTTAATTAACTTCAATAACATAGTGCTCTGTGATAATTTGCACCGCTCCAGGCGGTAAAATGTGTTGATTTTTCTTTAGTTTGAACGGAGCCAATTGGGTTTGGATATACGGGTCTCTCAACCATTCATAGAATGTTCTGTACGATACACCCGCTGCCTTCGCCAACTCCGATTTACTCATCGCTCTCATATCAAAAGTTGAATTTCCTTTCAATCTTCAGTTTGAGTGCTCGCGCCTCTTCCAGCGTGTAAATGCCTGCCAGCCCTTTGTACCACGCCACCACCATCTTCGTGGTTTTCATCACATCGTCAATGAGTGGTGAACCGTTGTAGTTCGTTGGCTCTGCATCGCGGGCATTCACTATCGCGTACCAAGGGTTAGCTTCCACCGGCTTACCGCATTTCTTTCGGTCTCTAATGAGCCTGTAGATGCGGTGTTGCATGTCCAGCGAACAAGCGTTCCAAAGCACGGTCTCGCATTTATTCCGCATGTTCCAGAACTCCTTCGGCGGATTTAGCAACTCCCAAAGATATTCAAATGAACTTTTATCCATCGTTCAACATTAAACATTAAACGTTAAACATTCTTGATGATGAGTACTAACTATGCAGAATACGTCATCATCATCATTTCTTTTTTCTTTTATTGACCTTTTCTTTTGTCTTTGCCCGCCCTTCACCCCTCCTTTTACGGGTGAAGAGCTCTGCTCGATCGGACTGCCGGTGGCCGTCCGTAGAACATTGTTGGGGTAGGCTTTTAGTCAATACATTTGACGGTGTAGTCGATGGAATCCGGCTCGATGTTCGGGTGCGTAATCGGGAACGCATCCTTAATCGCCTTAAGCGCCTTGGTGATGGCAGACGATTTCGCCTTCAGGTCTTTCTGCTCGGCTGTCTTCTGACGGAACGTCACACCTTCCGGCATAGTGTACTTCTGCGGCTTGCCAACGAAATCGTACTCATCCGTGCGCTGAGCCTCGAACTTGTAGCCCTCATGCAAGAACTGCCCCTTGGGGATACCGAGTTTCGCCAGTTCAGCCTTCGCCAGTTCCGTCGCTTCCGGCTCCAGTTCCTCGATACGTGCCTTGCACGATTCAATCAGTTGACGCATTGCACGAGTCTCTACCAGTGCATCAGCACCATTCAAATTTACGTTATTTGCCTCAATGAGGGCTTGTCTCAAATCAATTGCTTTCATTGTTTTTCTAATTTTAAAGTTTCGTTAATTGTTAGGGTTACTATCCCGTTTTCTTTGTTCTGTGCGCGGACCTTTAGTGCCGCGTTTGTCACTTTGTCCTTTGTCCCGACATCCGATGTCGGCGTTTAGTAGCACGTCTGCGGTTCTCGTCAGGAGTGACGTACTCGAGGTTGGAGACAGCGCAGTTGCGGATGTTGCCATCTTTGTGGTCGAGTTCGAAGCCCTCGGGTCGTGGTCCTATCCAAGCTTTGGCGACGAGGATGTGGCAGTACGGAGCTCCGATGAAGTTGCACATCCGCGGGTAGTTGGAATGGACGTTGGGTTTGGAATGGAAGTTCTTGGTTTGGTAGTAATGAACTTCGTTGAGCCCTCTGGATGAGAGGGAGAAGAACCTGCCCTGTTCGGAGCAATAGAGTTTGGCGATGCCTACTCGCGGGATTGCGTCCTCGCAGAAGCGGATCTCTGTGCCATCAGGCAGAAATAATTTTAATTGAATCATATAGGATGTTGAGGCTGCGGTTTACTGAAATCAACGTTGATTGTCAGTGTGCAACCTACACCCTACGCCGAAACACCCCTTTTTTTTCGGCACTAATTTCGGCACTAAACATGAAAAAAGCCCATCCGAGAACTCCGAACGGGCACAAAAAGAAAAGCGGGAAACCCTGTAAAATCAAGGTCTCCCGCATAAAATGCAAAAAAAATGATTTTTTTCTTTCGGCTGCCGAAGAAACTGCCGAAATTTTTAGTCAAAATCGACGTCTAAATAGAGGACGTCAAGGCACTTTTGAATGTTCGGCAAGTGCCTTAGCGCATCCTTTCCTTTGTGTAAACCGGTCAGATATTTGCCATTTTTATCCACAAAGTGCGCTTCTAATATCGGATTGATGTTGTACGATTGCGGAACTATTATCTTCTGCTGTTCCTCCATCTTTTTGAATAGATATGCCAGCGTTCCTTTACCGACCTTTCCCGTCCAAACAATCTTCGTGTTGTTGGGCATACCGCTAAACAGATTACTGAATGCATCGGGCTGCGTGTCTTTCGGAATCCATCCGAACTCGATTAGCTTCTGTCGTAGCAAATTGACATGCCCCACATTGATGTCGGCCATGCAGAACGTCATATAGTTCTTGGTTAATTGCACCTCTTTCTTTGGTTCTTCACGAGGTTGCTCTTCCAAATATGGAATATTAGAGAACGATTGTTGAATATCATCAAAGATGAATTCCTCTGATTGCATATAGTTCGTTAACCATTGTGCTATCTGAGCATCGTACTTCTCCAAGCCATCCATCATTTCCTCCAATTGCTGTTCGGGAACATTATTCTCCGGCAAATAGATCTGTCGGAATAATGATTTGGCAAGATCTTGGTAGAATTCAATGTGAGACGTAGCTAGTACAGATGCTAATGTTCCAATGATAGTGGCAGTGATGCAGTCCAGTTCTTTAGCCGGAATGGATGTATTCTGCATCTTAAAGTCTTGGCGAGTGTTGCGATATAGTTTATCCCATTGAATGTCCTGCTGGTTCGCTTTAAGTTGATCTATTAAATAGATAACCTCAGCGAAAATCTGCTCTTGCCGCAGTTGATATTTTTCAGTTATCTCGCAGCAAGAGCAACAGGCATCATATATCACTTGGTAAAGGATATGTGATGAGTACGCCTTACGAATTTCTGTGAGGTGTTTTGGACGGAACGCGTTTACCATCAACGTATATCTTTGATTGTTCGTTTACGAAATCACACCAATAGATGAGACCGTACCTTTCGCCCTCATTGAATTCCAATTCTGACCAGTTAAGACGGAAAGCGTTCAGCAGTTTCTCTTCCATCGGGAACATAGCGCGTACCAAGTCATCACACCGATAGAGACCATAATCACGAAAATAGACGTGCAAGTGGTAAGAGGAGTTTTTGCAAACACGGATGATGTTCGCAAGGTCATCTGCATTCTTCTCAATGGCTTCTCTATCTGCATTCTCATAGTCCATCGTGATACAGGTCTTTACCGCGTTGGTCAATTTCGCCAAGTTTGCCAGTTGTTTGATATATCCTTTGGGATTCTGAATGCGACTACCGGCAGCTATTTTCTTTTGGTTCGGGAACACGAACGACAAACGCGTGATAGCATCGCCGTTCTTATCGCATTGCGCGTGACAGAACTCCCATATTCTGGAAGTACGCATTTTGGCTGATATGGTCAGTTCCAGTTCTATGGCGTCGCGTTCAAACTGACGATTGAAATTCTCTTGCAATAGTTTGCGTACAGCATTCGGATCGCCGAAAGCAGAATTCTTCTGGATAGCCATTTGCGGTATTTCTCCACGATTATCCACTACTACGTAGCAATAGGGATTGGAATCTTCCGTTATTTCCTCATAGTCCTGAATGCCGTTCGTTGTAGTCTCAGCCGGTTTTACGAGTTTCTTGTGTTTGATGTTATTGATACGCAGCAGGTACACGCCGTCGTGCGTGGAGAGGATATCGTTCGGATAATCGACAACAATTACGCCATGACGATCAAGTTTAACAAGGCTAAGTTTTCTTCCTTCAAAAAATGAGCCGAATAATTCATTAGCTTTCTTCAGTGCCATTTCTTGGCTCATTGCCGGTTCCACCAATCGTTGTCCAGCCGCGAAGATGTCCACATCATAAATCGCAAACTGATTGATTGCGGCTTTTTTATCTTGTTTTTGTTTTGCCATAGTATTTTGTGAATTTTATCAACCTAATCTTTACAATAAGTTTCCTAAATCTCCCTTGAAGAAATCTTCCAAAGGCATAGCATTACCGCCAACCACTAAAGAATGCTGCGGATGGTAGTGTTGCATGAACGTACCTAAACCGGTGTTGCTTTGACGTCTTCCACTCTTTACCTCAATAGCTAGTAACTTGTCTGCACGACGAAGCACGAAATCCACTTCTTCATCGTTCTCACGCCAATAATACATCTCGCATTCCAATTCTTCCGCTTTGTCCAAGAGATAGCATCCCACAGCAGATTCCACCCAACGTCCCCATTTCTTCGGGTCGGTGCTTACCTTCTCAAATGAAATGCCATCGGTCAGTGCAGTCAGTAGTCCATTGTTGAAGACTTGCAGTTTCGGAATTGTGCGGTACTTACGGGATACATCCATCACATATTTAGGTAAACCGATAAGCAGTTTGCTTTCGCCAAGCACTTCCAAATAGTTAACCAAAGTGGTGGCATTGCCGGCATCTTGCAACAAACCGAGCATTTTATTGTATGAAAGCAACTCGCCAGAATAGGCACAACCGAGATGGAAGAGTTGGTGCATGAGCGCAGGCTTATAAATGAAAGCCGTTTGCAGCACATCCTTTTCAATTGCCGGTGCAATAATGGACTCACGCATATACTTACGCCAGCGCGTCTCATTATTGATATAAGGAGCACTGCCTGGATAACCGCCGAAATAGATATATTGGTTTATATCCCACCCAAAGGCTTCATGCATCTCTGCAAAAGACCAGTGCCCCATTGGAATTATCTCAAAACGTCCCGCCAATGATTCGGTTAGACCTTTCTTCAACAGCAAACGCGATGAGCCCAATAGCACCAGTTTGATATTTACATCATGGAAGGTGTCATCGTCCCACTCGCGTTTGACTTGCTCGCTCCAGTTGTTGATTTTGTGGATCTCATCTATGGCAAGTATAATCTCGTCATAGCGATTGAAGCGCATCAGAGCGCGCACCTCTTCCCAACGGGCAGCAATCCATTCCGTATCATCTGCGTCCACTCCATCTGCGTTAAAGAAACGAGAAGGGATGGACAATTGCTGTAGCGCTTGCTTAACCATCGTCGTTTTTCCCACTTGTCGCGGACCGGCTACTACTTGAATTGTTCGTCTCGGCTCTTGTAGCCGAGCAATGAAATCATGACATTGTGAACGTACTATCATACCTTATTTTCTAAAATCCGCTGCAAAGGTACAAAAAATCTGCGAATCTTGCAAGAAAAATCTGCGATTCTTTGCAAAAAAATCTTCAATTTGATAAAGAGTATAGCAAAAATAGCATTTACCGGCCGATTTTCTCCTCTTTACCTATTAAAAGTGCGCACCTTTCGATGCGCACTTTATTATATCTGTTCTATATTCTCCTTCCCGATGGTGATTTCGTGCTTGATGTCGATGCAGAAGGATGTCTTATGGAGGATGTCGACGAGGGGAAGGTCTTGATGGTCGAACATGTGGTGCAAGGCATAGCAGAACTTGATGTCACGGAAGGCCTCGACGTAATCCCAGTACTCTTTCCAATCTTCGAATTCCGTATAGCGGTCATAGCCATCGATGACCAGATGGTCTGCATCGTAGTCTGGGTTCTCGTCCGGGTAGATGCGGAGTTGGTCGCAGGCTTCCATCGAGTCTCCAGACAAAAATTCATATTCGATATCCAGAATCTTGTTGAAGTTCGAGCCGTAGAAATCATCACCGGGATAACTCTCGTGCAGAAGCGGATAAGCTGTGAGAGACGCTTCAATCCATTCATCGAGATCTTTGTCTTTGAAGAAAGGTGCATTGGCACGGTAGTACTCGGTGAGTTGGTCTTTCATATACTCGACGTATTGGCGAAGACGATTATTGATTTCCTCCAAACGTTTGACTTCTTCCGGTGTGGCTTGGAAGATAGTATCGAGAATGAATCGGCGTTCACGCAAGAGTGGTTCCAGTTTGTCCTTCAGTTCGCGGTCGTCACCGAGGTAGTGAGCAGGAATGAACGAACAATCATTATCGTAGCCTCGTTCTCTATCATAGATGGAAATGATTTTCTTTTCGAGCGTTTGAATGCGCTTGCGGTAATACGCAATGCGCTTCTCTTCGGTCATGTTGGCGACACGTTTGGCTTTGTGCCGGTTGATGCGAGAACCGATTTTATCGAAGATAGCAATGAAAGAATCGGCAATGTTTCGGCACCAATCGCGTGGACGCCAGTAGCGACGAATACGGACGAGGCGCTCGAGGTATTGGATCTCGGCAGTAAGTTTCTGGAAATCAACCAGCACTTGTTCGGAAGCGAACGTGACATAAGGATTGCCGTTTTCGTCTGTGCCGGAAGTGATATTCTCGGAGCGAAACACTTTTTCTTTGCGACGTAAGTTGTCTAACAAACATTGGAGCATTCTATAAGAATCCAGCCAGTAAGGACGGAAGTTGTACTTGGGATGCGGGTGTGCGATGTCTAAAAGAGATTTTTGCATTTTTCCTATATTTAAAGTTCTTCTATCTCAATTGAATATATTTTAGCGATGTCCTGCAGCGTGTCGTACCAGTGGAAAGCCTGACGCTCGAAAGGAAAAGAATCGTGAGCGTAACGGGTAAGGCGAAGCGCATCATCTAACGAAGAAACGTACTTATGATCAACCACTGCTTGGGCTGCCACTTCTATATCATTAGCGCAAAATTCCAGTGCTTTAATCGCCCCGTAAATTTGTTCAGCAGTATAAGGTATTTCATTGCGTTGATTAATACTTTGTAAAAATAAATCTTTAATCTTCTTTTCCATATTGCCTAGTTAATTTGAGTTGTAGAACACACACATTTTTTAAATCGCTGCAAAGATAGTATATTAGAGTGCCGAATTACGGCAGAGATAGAAAAAATCAGAAAAAATGCAAAAAATTATTTTGTGTGCCGGAATTTGGCACACAAAAGTTGTAATTTTGCAGCGCAATTAAAAAAATGGTATTATGAAAACGAGTGAAAATGTACAGGATTTAGCGCAGAAGACGCAGGTTCAGTTGATTGAAGCAATCATCAATGTAATGAGTGAAAAGAAGTTGTCCGAGTCCAGTATTAAGAAAGCTAAGCCGTTTATTCAGGCTCTTGCGGAGCGGAATAGTTTATCCGAAGACGCAGCAATGCTCTTTTCGGCATTCTTCAACGATTTCACGGACACGCATATCCTTATTCGGGATATTGCCAAGTTCTATGATTGCAATCAGGTGGCTATTCTGTCGCGTTGGTCAGCCATTGAAGAGTTGGTAACCAGACGGTTTGTTATTCAGTACAAGAAAAGCAATGGTGAATTGTACTTTGCCATTCCTAAAGAAGTAGTGGCTGCGATGCGAGAGAATGTCCTTTATTGTCCGAAAGCCAATGCCAATTTGACGATTGATCAATGGTTAGCAGCGCTTAGTAATCTGCTTCGTAATAGGGATAGCGATGATATACCTTATGAAAATTTCGTAGAGGATTTGAAGGTATTAATCGATGCCAACCAGCATCTCACAATAGCCAAGGAATTGGCGACGATCAAAGATGAGTACGATTTGGTTCTTTTCACAGGCATCATGGATTTGTTTATCAAGAATAATGATAATCATATCGTCCAATCAGATATAGAAGATCTTTTTGAATCACGCTGGTATATGCGTTCACAAGCGCGCCTGTTAGAAAGAGGTGTGCATCCGTTGCAGATTGCCGGGCTTGTTGAGCATAGCGATAGCAACGGTCAAGTAGAAGCCAATGCTTGGAAGATGACGGATAGCGCCAAGGAGCGTTTTTTGGTGGAGGTGGAGATTACTACACCGGCAGTTGATGACAAAGACATTAAGAAAGCAGATGCGATTACCCCGAAGCAGTTGTATTTCAATGCAGCAGTGAGCAAGCAGATGGGGCAGTTGGAATCCTTGCTGCAAGAGGAGCGCTTTGCGAGCGTGCAGGAGAACTTAGTGAAGCACGGAATGAGAAAAGGCTTTGCATGTATCTTCTACGGTGCTCCAGGTACGGGAAAAACCGAATCAGTACTGCAATTAGCACGCAAGACAGGTCGCGGAATCATGATTGTGGACGTGCCTAATCTGCGTGATAAGTATGTCGGCGAGACGGAGAAGAACACCAAAGCCATCTTCGACAAGTACCGCAAGTTGTGCAAGAACTCCAAGTTGGCACCAATTCTGCTGTTCAACGAGGCGGACGCGGTGCTCTGTAAGCGCAATGAGGGAGCAGCAACTGCTGTAGATAAGATGGAGAACGCGATGCAGAATATCATCCTTCAGGAGATGGAGAATTTGGAGGGCATCATGGTTGCGACTACTAACCTCACCGGTAATCTGGACACGGCTTTTGAGCGTCGATTCCTCTACAAGATTGAGTTCCCGAAACCGACGCCAAACGAGAGCAAACATATCTGGCACTCGATGCTCCCGGAGCTGACAGAGGATGAGTCGCTGGAGTTGGCAAAACAATACTCGTTCAGTGGCGGTCAGATCGAGAATATCGCCCGCAAGCAGCTTGTCAATGCGGTCCTGACCGGTGAGGACAAGGTAGATCTTGAGACAGTGCAAGAGGCTTGTAAAACGGAGTTGTTTAAGAGTTCGACAACGAGACGAATAGGGTTCTGTTAAATGAAATCAGCGCGGCCAATAACGGTCGCGCTGATTGGTTAGACATAAAGAGAAGATTAGAACAAATCTACTTTCTCTTGTTTGGCATTCATGAAGAAAATCTCGCCGTTATTCTTAACAGAGATGAGATCGAGGCCTTCCAAACCGATGCCCTCAGCAGGATGAATATCATCATAGATGATAGGAATAAGTTCATTGCCAGCTAAATCTATGATGCCACTTTTCTTGTCTTTGTCAGCAATAAAATAAGTTCCTTTGCGCCAAAGTCTATCATATTCACATGGAATAATCCAATTACCATGTGCATCAATTACGCCATACTTGCCTTCTTGATCTTCTACACAGAAGTGATAGTTCTTATAACCACCATCACCAATAAATTTAAATTGTGCCGGTACTAAGATATTACCATCCAAGTCTTTGATTCCCCACTTGTATGGCTCTTCTGCATACTTAACAAGGTCATCTTCTATGGCATAAAGTGCCTTAAATTTAGATATAAGTCCGCCGCAATCAGTATACTCGCAGTAGGGAGTGTTTTCTTCAAGCAATTCAGCAGCTGTTTTTTCACGCTCCTCTACAGGTGGTCTTTCAACATATTTCTGCTGTTCTACATCATAATACTCAAATCCTCCCATTCCCTTATTCACTAAAAAAATTGATGGATGATTGTGAATGCTAAAGAATGGTTTCATTCTGATCTTTTCTGGCATCATGATTTCGCCTTGGCGGTTAACGACACCCCAATAACGACCTTCAGAGTCTTTCGCCGAATAGACAGCGTACTGTCCATCAAAGCCGCCTATACTTTGTAGACCAGGTAATTCACGTACGTTCATAATCAATATTCTTTAAAGTCAATTTTCTCGATTTCTTGTATCAGTTCCTTACATCTCTCTTCAGGGATAAGAGCAACCTGACGATGATAGAAATATTGGGTAACACGAACTTGTAACTTGTAGATGAGTTCCATATCATAAACTAGTCTGCGGTATTCATGTTCAGTGAGACCGCGAACAGGCTCTGCGAGACCCGGATGAAACTCAATCTCGGGATAGGTGTCTGGATTAGTGTCCAGGCCACAACGATGCAAAAGTGCTTCATATAAGCAGATGAGAGGAACAAGGTAATCCGTGCCTTTTTCCATCCAATAAGCGTCTCTGTCTCTTACTTTTTTGAAGCCAGCGTCTACCGGTTTGGTCGCAATGGGGTCCTTGCTGATCTCTAAAAGCATACCGCTATTAAGTACATTTTCGAAACTATATGCACCATCCGGTTCGCCCATACCGAAGACGGTGTGCTTTAACAATTCTTGTATGATCATGATGTTTATTGATTTCTAAGATAATAATCGTGGTAATTATCCATCAGATGACGGATGTTGTCGGCACCGACGGGGTTAGACGATTGGATGGCATAAGCAGGGATGTCGCACTGATGTTCGAGGCAATAATCGACTACTCGTTTTGCGCAATCGTAGCCATTTCGCTCATCGTAACAGTCTTCGCCAAGGTCATGGTCGAAGCAGATGCCATCTGGCAATCCGTGTTGGTCTATGTAGTCCATAAACGCATCCACGGATTGAAGCCAAACGACGTCCACGTCTCTGCCGATGGGTGAGAACGCCAGCCAATCCGTCCGAGTGTCGAACGGATCGCGGCAGTCATCCAACCACAACAGGGTTTTCATTATTGAAGAACGGCTACTGTGAAGTCAAGTCCTTCAACCTCTGCGAGAAGCTTTTTGCATTCTTCATCCGAGAGTTTCTCGATGTGGCGCTTATAATATGCGCGGGTGAGATCGAAATGGAGATTGTAGATAGACTTGATGTCCTCGATGTATCCGTCAGCCTCCCAATTCTCCATGATGTCTGTGACTACATCACCGCGGATGCCCGGCCAGATGGTAACTTCGGTTTCCTTCGCGTCCTTTACTAAGCGTGCGATAAGCGCGTTGTGAAGGAATACGAGCGGAAGGATGAAGTCGGCACCTTTCAATAATAGAAGACCATCGTACTTGCCGCCGTCCTTGCGCTCACGTACCTGAACGTCAACCCACTTAACGCTCTTCGGATCTTTGAGAATAGCGCGAAGTTTACCGGAAACGTAGAGGCGTTCGTAGTTGAACGGAAGGCGGTCATTGTGCTGTGCTAAACTTTCGAGAACCTCCGGCTTGAGGGAGTCTTCGAGGTCGCAGTTGTGAGCAATGATTCGTTGGCTAAAAATGTCTGTTGCTTTCATTTTAATTGGGATTTTAGATGGTTAATTTTTATGCTTCTTTCAAAAATCGCTGCAAAGATAGTGCTTCAAAGTGCCAAATTACGGCAGAGTAAATAAAAATCTTCAATTTTTAGTGATTTTATAATATTTCTCTTGCAATCCACGCGCAGGCTTCGGCATCGGCGAGTGCGTGGTGATGGTTTGTTAAATCATAACCGCAATAACCGGCAATGATGTCCAAGTTGTGATGTCCCTCCGGCCATACTTGACGCGACTTGAGTAGCGTACATTCAAACTCATAACCCGGGTAAGCGATATCATAAGCCGCAAAGACGGATTTCAAACAGGTCTCGTCAAATGCCTTGTTGTGCGCCACAAAGGGTACTTCTCCATCCTCAATGTACGGGAAGTGTTCGTGGATCTTCTTTTGCGCTTCTACCCATACATCTGGAAAGTCCGGTGAGTCGTTGGTGTCCAAGCAACACATTCCATTCACAGAACTGCATTTCTCGTTGTAGTAGTTCGGAATGGGGCGAACCAACGAGTAAAAATCATCCACAATCTCGCCGTTTTTGACGATTACCAAACCAACAGAGCAGATGCTTGAAGGCTCGAAGTTGGCGGTCTCAAAATCAATTGCAACAAAGTCTTTCATTTTGCGCTATTTTAAAAATCGCTGCAAAGATAGTGCTTCAAAGTGCCAAATTACGGCAGAGTAAATAAGAAAATGCACGATTACATTCTTTTTTCTATATCCTTGATGATTTTGTGGCGATTTACAATTGCATTGTAATCCTCCATAGTGCGATTAATGACGTCAAAATCCTCTAAGTCAATCGACCTGCGATTATTGATAGTTACACCGCTATTATACTCACGTCCTTTAAGTACAATTTGGTATCTATCCATGATTTGCTCTTGCATATTTGTAAAGTCGCCATAAGCTTCCACAAAGAAGTCTTCATCAAGGCCGGGCACTTCTTCTATAAAGCATTCATATAAATCCATAGAACCGATTGCAAAAGAGGCTCTGAATAGTGGATTCTTTATTCCGCCAAACTTGCCCCATTCTGGTGTATGTCGAAGCGCAATCTCCAGGAACTTGGCGCGGCAATCGGCTTTGAAAGATGTATAACCCATTAACAATGCTTGCCCCAAACATATGCACACATTTTGTGCGGGTTCTTCTTTGAGGCAGTCTAATACTTTTTTAAAATCGTTTATTAGACCCTCGTCCATGCAATTTGCTAACTTTTGCGAAATTGCTCTTGCTTGTTCTTCAGTCATAATTGTATTATATTAAAGTTCATTTTTTATCATTCTCATCTTCACAATGCGGTTTTCCGTGTCTATACCATTTTCGTTTTGAGTAATAACGAACTCTTTCTGCACCGTTTTATTCTCGTCATTCAGAATCACCTGATAAGACGTTTGAGTTTCCCTTATATACACATTATCGCTAATATAGATACGATCCCCCCAGTCCTCACGTGACACGTTTTTGTCTACTGCTTTCAAAAATGGATTATATGCATTTTCGGATAACTTGTGCCTTTGGTTGAGAGCTGTGAAAACGTACGGCGAATTTGCAAAATCATTCCACCAATATTTCCCGTAACGTCCAGGACGGAAACTCTTATGTTTGACATAGTAGTAAGTCCACGGGTATTCTTGCTTGCTTTCGCAATCAGCCAAATAATCATTGATAATTCGCTCCAAACAATCTTCTGAGAAAATGGTTTCTTGCGAGAGCAATTCATTCAGCACTTTTTTAGTTTTCTCAAATCCGCTCAGGTTCTCGCTTCTATGGAATAAGGTTTTCCAAGCGAAACCATCGCTCATGGAAGATCCTAATTGGTAACGCCATCCATTCCGCTCCTTTTGCTTATAGTCGCCAATAGAGAAGAGTGCACGGTCAACTAGATCGAAGTCGCAGGTGAACAACGATCCAAAACGCTCAAAATATTCGGGGTGTTCTAATCCTACTATAGCAATTTGTCCATATAGTAATTCATTATCTTCCAATGCAAAAAGCGTTTCTGATTTGTCTGGATTATTTGCTGTCCACTCCAGTTTTAGTTTCTCTTCTTCTAATTGAGTCGGACTGAAATTGATACCGCCTACTGTTTCACTATCTGAAATGATACCATTCAAAATAATACTATCAACCTGACGTAAGATAGCCGGTAAACGGTTACCACCTTGACGATCTTCACTATCACTTATTTGGTCGGAAGAGTTCAATATCAGATTATTAATAACGCGTAATCGTCGGCGGAATTCATTCTCTGAGACTACAGAAATGTTTTGCCTGTATAACACAAACGTATACAATAGAATGATTTGATTTAACGTAAATTTACGTCTGTTCCTACCGATGATGTCAGCGTAATTTCTAAAGCAATCCTCCAAGAAATTGACATTATAATTAGTTTTTATTTTTCCTACCGAATGTTCCCTTGATGCGAAAGTCTCAAAGAAATTCTGAATAGGGATGCTCTTTTTATTATTATCCAACCAGCAGTCAAAGAAGTTTTCAAGGATTTCTGCATTCTCTATCACTTTTTCGGCATCCGTACATCCTTGAATGCTAAAATACTCTTTTATTAGGTCGAATACATCGCTTGTCTTGGGACTACCTCCATTTTTATAGCAAATTATATTACATATGAAGATAAAATATCTCAAGAACTCATCATCAGTCGTACTATCGGAATCATCACCTACGCCGCTGTTGCGATATTGCCATAACAGATCTGTCCACTCTCTATCAATTTTGCGACCAATACGTTCAGCCAACTCTTCGTTGACAATTTTTAATTGTTTTTCGAATTCTGCTTTGAAATGCTCAAATTGAGTTAGTGGCTTTCCTCTAGAGTTCATTTTAATATAGAGGTCATCCGTCAATCCCATATCTTCAATGGGCAAGAAATAGAATGAAATGTTATCGAGCTTTGAAAAAAGAGATTCTACATCAGCAAATTTTGCTTGAATAGAATCAAGCATTACAAGCATAGAAGATATTGTCGCATCATGTTGCCATTCGAGAGGGAACCAGTTTTTGTCTTTTATTTGCTCCGATAGTTTTTGGGCGCTATCCAATACAAAATTTTTAGTAGTTAAAGATTCACAAAATTTGCGAGCAGACGGTCTCGTTTCATAACTGAAACATTTCAAAAAGCCAGTTTCGCTATCCGCTACACACTCTTTCTTTGATGCATACCAATACAGCAAAAAGAGAGTTGTTAATCTTTGCTGTCCATCAAGAGGAGTTAATACATTATGCTGAATGTTACCATAAATAAAATCGAGAGTAATGGATTTTCCACAAACAGCATCATAAAGCGATTCTAGGAAGTTATCCCTTTTGCGCTCGTTCTTCTTGTCGGTGCGACCATATGCAAAGTCTCGCTGAATCTTTGGAATCTCAATTTTCTTTATCTCAACAACATTGCCAGTGTTATTATTGAAGGTTGTGAAGATTGTTTTAAAAGTCTTTGTTTCCATACTCACTCATTTTTTATTCTTCATTCTGCAAATACTTTGCTAATACGGTCTGCATAGCATTATTGTAGGCATCTCTATCATTTTTACCCCAGAAATGTAAATTAGTATCCTCCGTTGAATAATATTTCAAGAATACCATCTTAGTGCAAAATGGGATGTATGATCCGCGTTTATCCATTTCCAGAATTAAATTCCGTTTAGCATCGAATGTGTAGTTGCTTACAGCGGAGTTTTGCCCGGAGGAGAGCAAAGCCATATTAGGCAAGAGATGGATATATTCCGAATCTTCATCTGCGGGAGAAAGGACTTCAACTACTTTTTGTTGCAGAGGTTCAAACTTCTCTTTTACCTTGGTTGTTTTCGGATTATCATTAATTTCATTTATGAGCTGCATCATATCGGAAATGAGTTCATCTTGCCCACCAATAGAGGACAATGATTTGATATGCGCGTTCAGCCACTCTTTCACCTTCTCATTTGTCTGCAATCCTTGTGAGTGTTGTGCGTGAATGTGCTCAAGGCTCCAATTCTCTTTCTTATGACGGCCGAAGGGGAATCTTCGTTTCTTGTCATCAATTTGGCGAACAGATTCAACATTAAAGAGGAGGAGCAACTTCTTTATTTCGTTATAGTTATGTTCATAGTCTAAATCACTTACCGATTTCTGAAAGTTGATACTTTCTTTGATGCAGTCTTCTAAATACTGTCTAAAACCAGTCTTTGATTTATCTGTATAGCCATTTAAGATATCCCTAAGGCTTTTAGTGTTACTTGCAATTAGATAGCCTATTTTGTGATAAAACTCATGATCAGAGAACCATTCTTTTAATGTAAGATAGTTATGCTGGATCTCGTCCCAAATATCTTCGAGACTTTCTCCTTTTTTATATTTGTCGTCAAAATAAAAGAATGTTCTATAAGTTTCTTTATCGTTATCAGTCTTTTTTGAAATCAGATCCAAGACCAAATCTATACGTGTTGGGTAGTTGTCACTCTCGGAATTGGTTAAGAAACCCCAGAATTCATCATTATGCAATTCCTTTTCCATGTTATCCCATTCAAGAGACAATTCTTCTTGACGTATCGAATCTTCGCTTTCACTTTTAAGGAACAGGGCTTTTACAAGTTCGGAACTGGTAAGTGGAATTTTACCTATATTCAAACGAGTAAAAAGATTGGCACTATTTTCTGAGTCAGGAACTTCATACCAGATGATTTTTACATATTTATTAAGATAACCAAAAATGTCATCCACAACCTGAACTGACTCGTTTGTTACACCATTTGGTTCAAACCAATTCCTTATTGTTTTGAAGGCATTATAGATAAAAAAGAAATCTATATTGTCGTTTTGTTTTTCTTCGTTCGGATTATTTAAGAAACCAACAGATTCGTTACGTGTTTCATACTCAAGAGAAAAATTTATAGACACTTTTGGTTTATATTCCTGCTTAATGAAAGCATAGATCAAATAGAGCGTCGTAAGTCTTTGCTGCCCATCAATCAGCTCATATTTATCCCCGAGGTTTCGCACAACAATTGGCTGCAGACAGTAACTTTCATTCTCTGTCTTTTTAGTCCTCCTACCATATTCGTATATATCATTCAATAAAGTCTCCACCTCGGTCTTTCCCCATCGGTAGCCTCGCTGATAATTCGGTACGTAAAAACGCCCCTTAATATCACCAATTAACTTTGTATCTAAATTAATTTCAGCCATATAATTGAGTTTTTAAAAATCGCTGCAAAAATAGTACTTTATAGTGCCAAATTACGGCAGAGGATATAACTATTTGTACAATTTATTCATTTTCTTCACTTCTTCCTTGATTTCCTTGCGGAGCTCTTTGGGATAAAGGACTTCGACATTGGCGCCGCGGGAGAGGATCTCCTGTTTGAATTCGTAGGTGGGAACCACGAAATAGGAGAATACCGAATATTCATCAGTCGTCTCGTCTTCTTTCTGCGTGTGGTGCAGCGGGAGTGTCCGGAAATACTTCACTTGCGAAGCTACCACCTTTAGGTTGATGAGTTCCGCCTGTTGCCCCACTCCGGTTACGCCATATGAGCCGCGGAAATAGTATTCTACATCAAACTCTTCCGGAATCTCGTATGGTTCTTCCGTGCGCTCCATTGACTCAAAGCGGTCAAGCGCATAGACCAACAAGCGGTGATCCGGGTACTCCGATTCAGCCAACACATACCAACGTTGTTTGAAGACCTTTAAACCATAAGGCTTAAGCATGAAGGTTGTTGGCTCGGGCTTATTGAAGCCTCTATGCGTAACGCGCAGAGCCACGCGGTCACGAATACTTTCCAAAATGTTCGTCAAGAAACGCTGACCGGAAGGCATCTCCTCAAAGCTGATATGCTTGCGCAGGTGCTCACCCTCGTTGATAAGGTTGTTCACCGCAAAAGTGTTGATGAGCCACTTGCGCATTGAGTTACGCTCAATATCGCTGCGGTCTTCAATGTAATAACCTTTCAGTTTATTGAATTCGATGGAAATCTGGAAGAGTTCTTCAATGGCAATTCTCCAACGGTGGAAAGTGCGTGGAGGAATGCTCATTTCATCTTCGCTAAGTAATGAACGACACCATCGACGATCAATCTCCTCACGCGAGATATGGCCTGCTGAATAAATGGTGTCAATAAGCCAGATATACTTATTCAATAAGATTGCAGAATTCTGCTTCGGCATATTGATTAAAGGTTTGCGCTCAAAAATTTGCGCAAAGGTACAACTTTTTTCTGACATATGCAAGCAAAAACGCAATAAAAACGCATTTTGCTTGCCAAAATTTGGCACACAAAGCCCTAAAACTCTATATTTTTTCTTCTTTCCTCCTTATTATTTTCGCGCTCAACGCGCGAGCGTGCGAAGACTTTTTTTCGATTTTCTCTTTCCCCCCTTTTATAAGGAGTTCGCTTCGCTCACGGCTGTGTTGATAAAATAAGTGCTTTGCACTAGGGTCCCCAATAATTTTAATTCTTGGGGCGAGCGGAGCACATCCATGTATCTACCATTAAAACGGAGTTTTGATGCGCATACAATGGATAGTGTCCGCGATGTCGGTTGAGCTGTTCATTTTCGTTACGCGGTATGGCAAAAACGATGTCTGCCAATTCTTGGCATACCTCTATTATCCGAGAGAGACTTTTCGAATTACTCTTGCATCATTGCATTGCCCACTTTTCCGTATGCCTCCGGGGTGCCCTGTGCCCGAAGATGTCTGCGGCGACGCCGCCTTTGCCGAAGTCTGTAGTCCTTGCGCGCGGGGCTGCCTCCACCGTGACCCTGCTATCCGTACGGACGCCCGAGTTTCTTTTGTGCTCCTTCTATGCCCTTGCGCGGTCTGAGTCTCTTTTTGCCCTGCCCCCACGCATACCCCCGTCCATGTCCATCGTCCCGCCTGTTTTGTTCTGCCTCTGCTCGAAGTCTGCACCTTTCCCATATACCTCTAAGCCTTTTTATTAAAGCCGCCAAACAAGTTGTCGGCATGACGGCTTAGAGACCCTGCTACGCTCGGCATAGGATATATACAAGTGCATATCCTCTGCCCTCGCTTAAACGCAGCGTTTGACGATCGATATGGGACCGTTGTTCCAGACTTTTTTATAAGGAGTATGTTTTTGCTACAAAATGAAGATTTATTGGAGTTTTGTGCGAAATAATTTGTGTATGTCATTTTTTTGTAGTACTTTTGTGCCGATAATTGAAATAATGAATTTTGTAGCAAACATACGGAGTTTGTTTCCGGCAGAGGCAGCTAAACAGGCGGTGGAGAACGATGTCCATGTACTGGGTGTCTCCTCGCTCGCGGCAGGTCACAAGACCCTCATCCCGCAGGTCATCGAGGAGCTCAAGAAACTTGGCCGTCCGGATATCATGGTTACTGCCGGTGGTGTCATCCCCGCGCAGGACTATGACTTCCTCTACAAAGCCGGCGTTGCCGCTATCTTCGGTCCCGGTACGCCTGTGGCGTATTCCGCGAAAGTGGTAATGCAACTGCTGATGCAAGAATAATCGCATCAGCCATGCATGGCTGATCAAAGAGAGAGCCGCCCGAAAAGGCGGCTCTCTCTGTGTCCAGTGTATTTCCTTGATTTCTCTTATCTGGCTATCTGACCTGAGAGGGTATATTCGACACCGTTGCGCTCGATGAACAACATGCCGTTACGGAGGATAAGCCTACCTCTGTCTCCTCCCTGAAGGGAAGAGGATACTTCATCGATGCCTTCAGCGGGATCAAAAGCTTTGCCTTCGATGCGGACATTACGAATGCCGATATACTTGCTGTCTTTGATCTCTCCGTAGTCATGCCATGGGAGGATGCGAACGTGCAGCACCTCGCCGGCAGGGATAGTGAGTGTTGGTGTGAGGTCCACGTGCTCGATGACGCGTGAGGTCATGTTGCGTTTCTCATAGATAGTCGTGACGCCGGTGAACGCATCGCCGAAACCGGTATTGAGGTGATAGCACATGGTAGAAGTACCATCGGAAGCAATCTCCAAAGCGATGCGGGTGATACGAACGTTCATTGACGCCGGTGCTGTGATGGCGAAATCGAGGTAACGGCTGGCGTTCTCGTCTATCTCGCCTGCAGGCCACGGGGTACGGCTGCTACCATCGGCAGAGTTATGGAAACGCGCCAGTATGATATTGGTCTCATCGCCATCGACGAAGTAGTTCTTGGAGGCATTATAATCGATGCACGCCATCTGGCTCATGGAGAACTCTGCGCTGATCGGTCCTTCCACTACCGGCGCGGGAACGGGTTTTGCACCGATAGCCCAGAAAGCACTAACCGGAGCACCGCCGTCAAGAGAGAGTGCCATAGCGCTGACCGGAACCGTTACGGTGTGTTCACCGGAAGTGATATAAACGGTGTCGTAATGGAGTCCGCCGGTTGCGTAGTTAGCGCGGATAAAGACTTTCTGGAACATCGAGCCGCCTTCATACGAAGCCTGTGCGGTCGAAGCGTAGTTTTCCTTATCAAGGGAGATGAGCAGGTTAGCCGAAGCGCTGAGGTTCACGGTACCTGCGGCAGGTTCGAGACCATAGCCGGTGAGCAGGAACTCTTTGTTCTGCGGCACAGAGCAATAGGTCTCGCCGATATTGATGGCGTTGGGGTTAGCCGTGATGTCGGTAGGGATATCAATATGCTCCGCAAGTACCCCTGCGTTCTTGAGCAGTTGTGCCGCTGCGCGCGCTACGAGGTTGCCTCCCATTGCGTTGGTGTGGGTCTTGTCGCCGGAGCAAAAGAGTAGGCTCAGACACTGGCTCTCTCCGTAGGAAAGGTAGAGTTGGCGGGTAGCTTCGGTGAGGTCGATGAACGGTACGTTCTTCTCTGCTGCTACAACACGCATCGCCTCTACATAACTCATCGAGAGGTCGGAAGCCGGAACACTTTGGTTCTTCAGGAGTTCGCCGTTCTCGATCTTGGCGAACTTATCTCCGAGGTCGTGTTGTCCTTTGCGGGTGATGTTGTTACCGCTGAAATACGCGCGGCAGATAGGGCCTACCAAAACAGGGTTCACGCCCAGCTCTCGCGCTTCGTCGATGAACAGGCGCAGGAAATCGCGGTAGGTAGTCTGCGGGTTGGTACCGCGTGCATCGGAGGGAGCCGGCAGGCTATGCTCTTTGCAATAGGCTGCGTACTCCTGGTTATCCAAACCGGCGAGGTTGCTGTCGTTACCTTCGTCATTGTGAGCAAACTGGATAAGCAGGTAGTCACCTGCGCTCATCTGGCTCTTGACGGAAGGCCAATACGCAGCGCCGGTGTAGAAACCACGCGTGTCGGCACCTGATTTGCCACGGTTATTAACTGTGACAAACGAAGGATCGAAGAACGAACCGAGGTACATGCCCCAACCGCGTTTGTCAGTGGTACTCTCGTCGTACTCTGCCATCGTCGAATCGCCGATGGTGTGTACTTTGATTGCTCCCAGCATCATCGGCAGGCAGAGCGTCATAGCTACGAATAGCGAAAGGAATTTTCTCATGATTTATATTAATTATTTTTTATTTCGTTTTGTTGATACGTTTGGCAAGTCCGATGGCGCCGGTGGGGCAGACGAGACGGCATAGATGGCAGCCGACGCACTTGGTGCCGAGAATCTTCGGCTTGCGGTCTTCATCAAAAGTGATCGCCTGGTGACCGCCATCGGCGCAGGAGACATAGCATCGTCCGCAACCGATACATTTCTCGCGGTCAATCTTCGGGAAGACCATCGTCTCGCGGTCGAGATCATGCGGCAGGACGAAGTTCTTCAGTTCCTCGCCGACGAGTTTCTTCAGCTCGGTAATACCACGCTCTTGCATGTAATGTTGCAGACCGAGGATGAGGTCGTCGATGATGCGGTAGCCGTATTGCATGACGGCGGTACATACCTGCACGTTGCGGCAGCCGAGTTGGATGAACTCCAGCGCGTCGCGCCAGGTCTCAATACCTCCGATGCCGCTGATATCCATATGTTTCTCGATGCCTGCGTTGTGGAGGATGGGGTTGCCGGTAATCTCATAGATCATGCGGAGCGCGATGGGTTTGACCGCTTTGCCGGAATAGCCGGAGACGGTCTTTTTCTCGCTCACTTCCGCTTCGTGCGACATAGTGATGGATTTGATGGTATTGATGGCGCTGATGCCCGATGCGCCGCCATAGAAACAAGCCAGCGCAGGAGAGGTCATGGACATGATATTCGGCGTCATTTTCGGGATTACCGGAATCTTCACGGCTTCTCGCACGTAGGAGGTATAGAAAAGGATCAACTCGGAGTTCTGTCCGATGTCGGAACCGAGTCCGGTCAGCCGCATCTGGGGGCAGGAGAAATTGAGTTCCACGGCATCGCAACCGGCGTCCTGCGCCATCTTTGCCAGTTCAATCCATTCCTCTTCGGTCTGTCCCATGATAGATGCGATGATGATCTTCGAAGGGTAGTTCTGCTTGAGGCGGCGGAGGATGTCAAAATCCACGGTATAGGGGTTCTCGGAGAGCTGCTCCATGTTCCTAAATCCGACAAAAGGCGTGCCTTCTTTACGCACGGCATCAAAGCGCGGCGAGACCTCCTGAATATCCTGTTTGCAGATGGTCTTGTAGAAGACGCCTGCCCATCCGGCTTCGAGTGCGCGCGCCACCATCTCGTAGTTCGTGCAGATAGCCGACGAAGCCAGGAAGAACGGGTTCTCGCAGGTGATGTTGCAGAAATTGACCTCTAATGAAGGAAGAGAGGAATGGTTAATGGTGACGCAGCTCTGCTGCTTAATGGTGGATTGATTGATGACGGCATGCTTCAGTTCGCTAATCCGGATGGGCTTGTCGTAATGAATACAAGCCTTCTCGGCATGCGCCAGTTCTTCGTCCGTCAGTTGGTTAAAGAGCTCAACGGCCGTCCACAGATTGTCGAAACGCGCTGCGCGAATGGCGCGAGCTACTTTCTCTCCGCAAGGAGCGTCATAACATAGCAGACATCTTGCTGCTTCTTCGTTGATGTGTATCATGGGGCATCAAAAAATGGTTTATCACATACTTGGCGGGACAAAGGTACGAAAATTTTCTGAGATAAGCAAGAATTTTGCGTTTTTGCTATTATTTTTTGTTGTATAGTACATGAAATTTGCATATATCGAAAAAAAACACTATCTTTGCAGGCATAATCTTATACACAGAACCATGATAGAGTATATCGATCGTCGCAACACTAATTGTATCAAATGGGACTCGGATGAATCCCGCGGTTTATTGCCGTTATGGGTGGCGGACATGGATTTCAAAACAGCTCCGCCTATTCTCGCTGCCATGCAACGCAGATTAGATCATGGTGTGTTCGGATACGAGTATGTGCCTCAAGCATATTATGATGCAATCTCATCCTGGTTTGCACGCCGACACGGGTGGAAGGGCATCACACGCCGGCAAATCATTTATACCACCAGTGTCGTCTCCGGCATCTCCGCTATCCTGAAAGCGATGGTCCAACCCGGCGAAGGCGTGGTGGTTCAGACGCCGGCATACAACTGTTTCTTCTCCTGTCTGGAGAATATGGAATGCCGTCTGCTGGCCAGTCCGTTGAAGGTGATCGACAATCATTACGAGGTGGACTGGGAGCAGTTTGAGCAGCAAGTACAACAGGCGAAAATATTCCTTCTTTGCAATCCTCATAACCCCACGGGGCGTGTGTGGACGCGGAGTGAATTGGAGCGGATGTCCGCTATTTGCGAGCGGCACGGAGTGTTTGTCATTTCCGACGAGATCCATTGCGAGTTCACTTTCCCGGGAGTGGACTACACGCCCTTTGCGACGGTCGCTCCTACGACCAATTACTGCGTGTGCATCTCTCCGTCGAAAGCGTTTAACTTAGCCGGTCTGCATTGTGCGAACATCTTTGTGCCGGATGAGGCGGTCTATGCGCGTATCGACCGCGCTGTAAACATACATGAGGTGGGAGAGATGAACCCGTTCGGCGTAGAAGCGTTAATGGCGGCTTATAACGAGAGTGAAGCATGGCTGGATGAACTGCAACAACTCATCTACAGCCACTATCAGTATGTCTGCCAATTCATCCGCGAGCATTTGCCTTGCTTCTCCGTGACGAAAGAAGAGGGTACGTATCTGGCTTGGGTGAATATCTCTGCATCGGGACTATCGGCCGAAGAACTCTGTCAGCGTCTTGCCCGGCAGGAGCATGTGCTCTTTAACCCGTCGGAGATGTACGGCGCCGCAGGATATATACGCATCAACCTTGCCACCTCGCGTGAGAACCTCACGGAGGCGCTGCAGCACTTGCGTAAGATAATTTCTTAAGCGAGTTGGTGTTGGAGTTCCGGGCTGGCAGGGACGAGCGGGAGGCGGAGGTTGTTTCCGATGAGTCCCTTGTTCGCCAATACGGCTTTTATTCCCACAGGATTGCCTTCGGCAAAGAGCAGACGAATGGTCTCGGTATAACGCGCTTGCAGCGCAGCATCTTGGTCGTGTACGATGTGCCAGAAGTCTTCTGGAAAAGCGTTCGAAGCGACGGAAATGAGTCCTGCGCCACCTGCCGCCATCACTTCGCAGGCAATACCGTCGTCACCGCTTATAACGCGTAGTGCTCCTTCGGAGCGTTTATTGCCTTCGGCGTTTATGAGTTTTAGAAGGTGTTTGATTTGGTCGAGGTTGCCGGAGGCTTCTTTGATGCCTGCGATCTTGTCGGGGTGGGCATTATAGATGCGCATGACCGTTTCCGGCAGGAGATTCACGCCCGTACGCCCGGGTACGTTATATAATATTACGGGAATGGGACTTGCCTCTGCAACCGCGCAGAAGTGGTGGTATAGTCCTTCTTGATTCGGCTTGTTGTAGTACGGGCATACGGAAAGGATAGCGGTAAAGTCTAGGATTAACTCGTCTTTCATCGCTTTTAGGTCCGATATGACCTGGGCGGTGTTGTTGCCTCCGACGCCAAGAACGAGGGGAAGAACCCTTCCCGACCTCCCCTCAAGGGAAGAGACAGGATGATTGCGGACATAGTCCACGATGAAGCGGCGGACTTCTCGTTTCTCCTCGGTCGTGAGTGTAGCGGCTTCGCCGGTTGTGCCGAGTACGACGAGATAATCTACGTAACCGGTGAGCTGGGTGTCAAGAACCCGCGCGAGAGCTTCGTAATCTATACTTTTATCCGCCTTGAACGGCGTGATAAGTGCTGTACCTAAACCTTTCAATTTATCCATAATATTCCTCCTTTCACTTTTCACCTTTCACTTTAATCGTTGGACTTGATTGTGGTGAGGTATTCCATGATCTGGTTGAAGAGCCATGAGGCTTCGATGGCGGCTTCTTCGCCTTGCTCAGGTGTAAAGTTGGGTAGGGAGAGAAGCATGTCGTGAATACCTTCTCCGAGGTTCATGCCCACTTTGAAGTCGGCATCAGTGTAGAGGGCAAGGTAACGTAGAGGCAGCAAGGGACGAGTGGTGAGGTCGATGAGCAGGTCGTAGTGTTCCGCCTGCAGGTCTTTGATCACATCTTCACGAGGTTTGCCGAGCAGGTTGTAATCGCTCAGACCGAGGATGCGGCTTTGCGGGAGGATGAGGGTGTTGATTTCTTTTTTCTCAACGAATCCCCACATAGTGACGTCCATCTGTCGCCGAAGGAGTTCCTGGCGGATGGTCTTTATGTTGTCATTTCGTTCGAGTACGTCACTCTCGTAGAGGATGATGATCTTGAGCGGTTGGTCCAAATGAGGGAAGCGCGCAGAGCGTTCCGGCATTTTCTTACGCAGGTAATCAAAAATATATTGTTTCAGTTTCATCATTTCATCATTTTATCATTTTATCATTTCAAGGAAATCCTCCTCAGTCTTGAGAGGAATCCCGAGGTCTTCCGCTTTCTTGCGTTTCTCGGGTCCCATATTTTCTCCGGCTAAGATAAAACTCGTCTTCTTGCTCACGGAGCCGACATTCTTTCCTCCGTGCGCTTCAATCATCGCCTTGTATTCGTCACGGCTGTGCTGTGCAAAAGTGCCGGAAATGACGATGGACATTCCGGCTAATTTGTCGGATTGGGGTCCTTCGGCCGCTTCGCTTTCGAACTGAAGTCCGGCTTGACGGAGACGGTTCAGGATCTCGAGGTTGCGGATATCGTTGAAATAAGCCACGATGTTTTCCGCAATCTGCGGTCCGACATCTTCGATGGCGCAAAGCTGTTCCGCAGTCGCCCATTGAAGGGAATCAATGGAGTTATATACGCGGGCAATCTTCTTGGCGGTTGTCTCTCCGACCATGCGGATACCGAGCGCAAAGAGAACGCGTGCCCAAGGCACTTGTTTGGAAGCTTCGATGCCGGCTAACATGTTCTGCGCAGACTTCTCGCCGAGTCGTTCCTGCGCGGCGATGTCTTCGAGTTTCAGGTCGTAGATGTCGGCGATGTTATGGAGCAGCCCTTGGCGGTAGAGAAGGTCAATCGTCTCTTCGCCCAAGCCGTCGATATTCATCGCTTTACGACTTACGAAATGCTCTATCTTGCCTTTGATCTGCGGCGGACATCCTGCTTCGTTCGGACATCTCCAAGCGGCTTCGCCTTCCACTCTAACGAGTGGAGTCCCGCACTCGGGACAACAACTAGGAAAACTAGGCGTCCTAGGAATCCTAGGGTCACTAGTTTCTTCGCGGTCTTCTCTTCCGACGATCTTCGGTATGATCTCACCGCCTTTCTCCACCCAGACGCGGTCACCCGGACGGATGTCGAGCGATTTAATGAAATCTTCGTTATGAAGTGTGGCACGTTGAACTATCGTGCCGCTCAGTTGTACCGGTTCGAGGTTGGCTACCGGCGTCACAACACCCGTTCTGCCGACTTGGTAGGTGATCTCTTTGAGAAGCGTCAGTTGTTTCTCTGCGGGGAACTTATACGCGATTGCCCAACGCGGTGTCTTGGCGGTAAAACCGAGTTCATCCTGTTGGGCTAAGTTATTGACTTTGAGCACGATGCCATCGGTGGCAACAGGCAGGTTCTTGCGCTCGGTATCCCAATAAGCGATGTATGCCATGACCTCGTCCACATTCTTGCAGACTTTGATGGCATCGGAGATATGAAAACCCCATTGCTTGGCGGTCTCCAGCCGTTCGTAATGGGTTGTACCCGGCAGATCTTCGCCCAACATATAATAGAGGTACGCGTCCAAACCGCGTCGTGCCACTTCACGCGGGTCCTGCAGTTTGAGCGTACCGGACGCGGCGTTACGCGGGTTGGCGAAGAGCGGTTCTTCCTGTTCTTCGCGCTCTTTGTTGAGTGCCTCGAAACGCTCCCATGGCAGGAGTACTTCGCCGCGGAGTTCAAAGAAAGCGGGGATGTCGTTTCGCTCTATCTTCCAAGGAATGGAAGGAATCGTTTTAATATTGGCAATAACATCATCGCCTTGCTGTCCGTCGCCTCTTGTGAGCGCCCGAACGAGTTGCCCGTGTTCGTACCAAAGAGAGATAGAAAGTCCGTCGTATTTGAGTTCGCAGACGATTTCTACGCCCGAAGGCAACTTGCGCACCCAGTCTTCAATCTCTTCGCGCGAATAACTATTCGCCAGCGACAGCATCGGATATTTATGCTTGACGGTCTCAAAACCTTTTCCGTTTTGTCCTTTGTCCTTTGTCCTTTGTCCTTTGTCCAAGTCCGATCCCACATGTTGCGTTGGACTTTTCGGATCAAATAAATCCGGGTACTGTGCTTCGAGTGCCTGGAGACGATGCATCTTCTCATCGAACTCGCGGTCCGAGAGAGTAGGCATATTCAGTACGTAGTACTTGTAGTTCGCCTCTTCCAGTTCTTTACGCAGGCGCTTCAACTCCTCGCGTTCGGGTTCTTCTATCTGAGAGAAAAGGTCCATCATCAGGGCACGATGAATTTATACGGATACACTTGTGTTTCGTAATAAACGTAGAGGATATATACGCCCGGGGCGGTAGGCAGATCCACAACCTGAACGGTGCTCTCTATGCGTGTGGGGCTGACGACAGGGCGTCCGCTGATGTCATAGATGCCGTAGAAACTATCTTGTCCTCCGGCTGTCATAGCATCACGAATGAGCAGTTTGTTGGACTGACCACTCAGTATATCGAGGTTGTTGATTTGCGGTTTCGGATCGTACGTGGCTGTGTTGTCCAGTCGCAGTCCCACCAAGACGGGGTCATGGTCCGAATAGCGGAACATGGTCTGGTCGGAAGACTTATCGTAGGTGTAGCGGTCGTTCTCGTCGGAGTTGACATGGAAGCCGGTGACGCCGCAAACCTGCGCATACATCGAAGGGCTGCAGATAGCGTGGTCGAGATAACCCGCTAACCCGCCGTATTGGTAACTGTAACTGGTGTCGGCATGGAAAGCGCGATGAAGATCAATCATCCCATGGTCAAACATCAGTCGGATAGGATCTTCCTTCGCATAGGCATTGAGGTCACCCATGATAAGAATATCTTTTTCCTGCAGTTGCGGCGCGATACGTTTGTATAAATCGACGACAGCCTGCGCCTCCTCACAACGGGCGGCGTTGTATGAACCCTGTCCGTCTTTCTGGTCCGCGTCTTTGCCGGTACCTCCGCCCGTCTTGGCTTTGAAGTGGTTGACAGAGTAGATGAACCGTTCGCCGTTGGATCTCTGTTCGAAGACTTGCATCTCCTTGCGGTTCTTGCCGACACCCGTTCCGATGATCTGCAGTTCCCCGTAAGTCTTGAGCAGTTTCTTGTCATAGACGAAGGCAGCCTTGGTGTCCGAACCGCTGGCTGTAGAACCGTCGGCGACATAAGTGTAGTTACGATGCGGCAGGCGGTTGTTCAGATAACTGACGATCTCTTCCACGGCAGCTTTTCCGCATTCTATCTCGACAAAACCGAAGAGGTCGGCATCGATATGGGTGAGTGCGTCAATCACTTTCGCGCGCTGGCGGTCATGGTAGTTATTACCCATGAAGTAGTTCTCAAGGTTCGATGTGCAGACGAGCAGACAAGTGTCGCAGTCGGCGATATTAACCAACCGGCGCACGTTGACCGTGTCCATGTATGCGCGCGTGTTGCCGCGCCATTCCCCGCTGATGAAAGTGAGGTCGGTCTTGCTGTTCACCCTCGCCCGAAGGTTGTAGATCTTCTCTCCGCAACGGTGATAACCGCTGATGCCGGATATCGTTATGGCTCCGGATGAATTAAGGCTGACAAATGCATTGTATTGCTGCGGGTTTGAAAATTTTGGTAAAACCTGGTTGGTCGGCGAGTAGAGACGACGCGTCGAGATCGTGTAGTTATAGGAAGAGGCGTTGGAGGTGACGAAGATGGGGACATCGAAGATGACCTCTTTGCCTACATACGGCGCCAGTTCATCCGTCGTCCATGTGTTGGGATTTTTGACTTTGATATGCGTCTGAGCGACCAGCACTTGGCAGACCAAGACAATCAGCCATAAAAGCGAAAAGCGGGTTTTCATGTGTATAATTTGTTCAATTTGGGCGCAAAGATATAAAAAAATTTTGATATGTCCAAAAAAAAATGTAACTTTGCAGCGAATTTTGAATAGAAATGAATTTTTCTGAGTTTTGGACATATATCCAAGTGCGGAAGTGGGGCAAATATGTCGTGACGGTTCTGATCTTTTTGACGGTCTTTCTCTTCATCGGAGATCAGAGTCTGATTCGCTTTGTGCGTCGTCATCGCGAGATACGCCAGATGGAGGAGCAACGCGACATGTATCGAGAGGCAACGGAAGAGGCGCAACGGGAGATACAGCTGCTGCATAACCGCGACAGCCTCGAGCGCTATGCGCGCGAACATTATTTCATGCATGACGCAGAGGAAGAGATATTCCTTATCGAAGAATAAGAACTATGAAATTATCAACGATTATATTGATTGTCGGACTGGTGATACTTGCGGTAGGAGCCGGACTGAGTATTGCGAAAATAGAGCCGTGGGCTGACTACGTGCTCATCGCCGGCGCTGTGGTAGTCATCATCCGTGGTTTTATCCGGAATCACGAAAAGGATAACCTCTAACCCGATGCAGGACAAAGTCCGTCAGGAACATATTATCTTAGGCGTTGACCCGGGCACGCTGTTTATGGGTTACGCTGTGCTGCATACCATCGGACAGCAGGTTGAGATACTGGAGTTCGGCGCGTATGATGTGCATAAGCTCGAAGGCCAATATCCGCGGTTGCAGAAAGAGTTTTTCTTTTTGCAGGAGATCATTGACAAGTATCATCCGACTTGTCTGGCGATTGAGACGCAGTTTGTGGACAAGAACCCGCAGACGATGATCAAGATTGTTCATGCGCAAGGCGTGGCGATTGCGGCGGCGCTGAGTAAGGATGTACCTATTTATGAGTATTCGCCGATGAAAATCAAGATGGCGATTACGGGTAACGGACACTCGACCAAACAGCAGGTAGCGGGTATGTTGCAGCGTTTTCTGCATATCCCCGAAGAAGAGATGCCGAAGAAGTTGGACGCCACCGACGCGTTGGGAATCGCCTATTGCCATTACCTGCAATTAGGGATGCCGGTGTCCACCGGTGGAGCGAAGGACTGGAAGACCTACGCGCAGAGAAAAGGACTGGTGGAGAAAAATCCCTCCCTTGAGGGAGGGACACAGGGTAGGCTCTCACCCAATGCGCAGTTGATGGCTGCACTCGCGACGGTAAAAAAACACAAAAAATAATAAATTCTATCCCTAAAATTTGGTAGTCTCGATTTTTTGTTGTACCTTTGCAGCGAAAATTGCAAATAATCGTGCCCTTGTGGCTAAGAAAATCACTAAACATTAAACATTCAACATTAAACATTATATACTATGGCTTACAAAATTTCCAACGACTGCATTGCATGCGGCACATGTATCGACGAATGTCCGTTAGGAGCTATTCATGAGGGTGAACATTACTCCATCGATCCGGAGGTATGCGCAGAGTGCGGAACATGTGCTGACGTTTGTCCGACTGGAGCAATCAGCCTCTAAGGTATGCAAAAAAAAGTGCATTTTTTAACAAAAAATGTGTAATTTTGAGGGACTACGACGGGTAGTCCCTCATTTTTTTGCAAAAAATGTAAGGTAAGTATTGCAAAATTAAAAATAAATGCGTATCTTTGCGCCCAAATTGAGAAAAATATATCAAAACCTAAGCAAAATTAACCTAAAATGGAGAACGAAACACCAAGAAGAACCATGTTAGACGCCTTCTTCCAGATCCACGATTTCCTCGTGGCGCATGCGTCTATGCCTATCCGTCGTCTGTTGATGGATGAGATCAACTGGGATGACCGCTTAATAGCTATCAAGGGAGGACGAGGCGTTGGAAAAACAGATTTTATGTTATATCGTATCAAGGAGGTAGAACAGGCATATCAGGAGCAGTACGAGAGAGAACTGGCGGCATTGCGTACCCGTCGCAAACCCAAACCGATACGTCCGTGTCTGTACGTGAGTCTGAATGATTTCTTCTTCACGCAGCACACGATTGTCGAGTTGGCAAGCAAGTTTGTCAAAGCCGGTGGACGATACCTCTTCCTGGACCAGATATTCAAGTACCCGAATTGGTCGCGGGAACTGAAACGTTGCTATAAGAAGTATCCGGAACTGCATGTGGTCTTCTGCGCTACGCCGGTGATGCCGATAGATGAAGAGAATACCTATCTGCAGGATATTGTGCGTACCTATAACCTGCGCGGCTTCTCGTTCCGTGAATATCTGAACCTGCAAACAGGCTTGCGTTTCCGTTCCTATACGTTGGAGGAGATATTGAGTCATCATGCTTCCATCTCGCGCGAGATATGCGAACGCGTTCATCCGCTCGAGTACTTCAAGGACTACCTTGATCACGGATATTATCCTTCCTATCTGGAGAGTAAGAGTTTTGAGACGGCCTTGCTGAAGGTGATGAACAGCCAGTTGGAAGTGGATGTACTAATGATTAAGCAGATCGATGTGTCCTGCTTGCATAAGTTACGCAAACTGCTGTATATTCTAATGCGCGAGACGCCTTGTGCACTCAATGTCAGCAGTATTTCCGATGAGATCGGACTGAGTCGCGCCACGACGATGAACTATATCAAGTACCTCAAGGACTCTCGTCTGATTAACCTCCTCTATCCGGAAGACCGGAATTTCCCCATGAAGCCGACGAAGGTGTATATGCATAACACCAACGTGGCACGTATGGATTTTACACGAGAGATACCGGCGATTGACAAGTATGAAACTTATTTTTATAACACGGTACATGGCTCGCATAAGGTAAATGCTACCGAGCGCTCGGCTATGTTTATAGTCGATAACCAGTACTATTTCGATGTGCGCGAGAAAGCCTCCAGCCGAGACACCATCCGTCCAACGGCTGTCGGCGAACTCGAGACCGGTCGCGGAAACATGATCCCGCTCTGGCTGTTAGGATTCCTGTATTGATAACCCCCCCAAGGGAGTTCTACGACCGTCCACAGGACGCTCGATCGAGCGGAGCTCTTCACCCCACAAGGGGAGGGGGCGAAATATCGGGATGACGTGATTACGAAAAAAGACAAACAAATTCAAACAACAATAAAAAACAAATAACTAATTTAATCTTATGGCAAAAGAAAAGAAATTTATGACCATGGATGGTAACGCCGCTGCGGCGCATGTAGCTTACATGTTCACCGAGGTAGCAGCCATCTATCCTATCACGCCGTCGTCGCCTATGGCGGAGAACGTGGACGAGTGGGCAGCCGCAGGTCGCAAGAACCTCTTCGGCGAGACCGTTCTGGTGCAGGAGATGCAGTCTGAGGCGGGTGCAGCAGGTGCTGTTCACGGTTCGCTGAACGCAGGTGCGCTCACCACCACTTTCACCGCTTCGCAGGGTCTGCTGCTGATGATCCCGAACATGTACAAGATTGCCGGTGAGCTCATCCCGTCTGTCTTCCATGTATCGGCTCGTACGCTGGCAAGCCACGTGCTCTGTATCTTTGGTGACCACCAGGATGTCATGGCGTGCCGCCAGACCGGCTTCGCTATGCTCGCTGAGGCTTCCGTACAAGAGGTAATGGACCTCGCCGGAGTAGCACACCTCGCTACTATCAAGAGCCGCGTGCCATTTTTGAACTTCTTCGACGGTTTCCGCACGTCCCACGAGTACCAAAAGGTGGAAGCGATGGATATGGAGGACCTCCGTCCATTGGTAGACTACAAGGCGCTCCAGGAGTTCCGTGAGCGTGCCCTCAGCCCGATGCGTCCGGAGATGAAAGGTATGGCGGAGAACCCCGATGTGTTCTTCACTCACCGCGAGAGCTGCAACCGTTTCTACGACGCAGTGCCGGATATCGTTTCCGACTACATGAAGGAGATCAGCAAGATCACCGGCCGCGAGTACCGTCCGTTCAACTATTACGGTGCTCCCGACGCAGAGAATATCATCATCTGTATGGGTTCTGCTTGCGAGGCTATCCGCGAAGTCATCGACTACGAGGCTGCCAAGGGTAACAAGAAACTCGGTCTCATCAACGTACACCTCTATCGTCCGTTCAGCCTCAAGTATCTGCAGGAGGCGCTGCCGAAGAGCGTGAAACGTATCTGCGTGCTTGACCGTACCAAAGAGCCGGGCGCTAACGGCGAACCGCTTTACCTCGATGTAAAAGACGCACTCGACGAACTCGGTCTGAAGGATCTGCTCGTAGTAGGCGGACGCTACGGTCTGGGTTCTAACGATACCACTCCGGCTCAGATGCTGGCTGTATTCGAGAACCTCGCGCTGCCGCAACCGAAGAACCACTTCACCGTGGGTATCAACGATGACCTCACCTTCACTTCTCTGCCTGTTGGCGAGGAGATCGCGATGGGTGACGCTTCGCTCTTCCAGGCTAAGTTCTACGGCCTCGGTGCTGACGGTACCGTCGGTGCAAACAAGAACTCGGTTAAGATCATCGGTGACACGACCGACAAATACTGCCAGGCATACTTCTCTTACGATAGTAAGAAATCCGGTGGATTCACCTGCTCGCACCTCCGTTTCGGCGACGAGCCTATCCACTCGACCTATCTCGTTACCACGCCTAACTTCGTGGCTTGCCACGTTCAGGCTTACCTCCACATGTACGA
>CAMHOY010000020.1 GCA_946186915.1 uncultured Bacteroidales bacterium
CGAGTTTCTTGAGCTCCTCGATGACCTGCGGGATGAGGGTCTTGTGACCTGCCGCAAGGCTGGAGACACCCAGTACATGGACATCGTTCTCCACCGCCTGTTTAGCTGCCTCTGCCGGAGTCTGGAACAACGGTCCCATATCGACATCAAAGCCGCAATCGGCATAACCGGTGGCTACCACTTTGGCGCCACGATCATGGCCGTCCTGTCCCATCTTGGCAATCATGATACGGGGTTGACGACCTTCTTTCTTGGCAAACTCTGCCGTGAGACGACAAGCTTCCTGGAAGTTATCGTCGTTCTTAGTACCTGAAGCGTACACGCCTGAAATAGTTCTGATGGTTGCTTTATAACGTCCTACGACTTTCTCGCAGGCATCGGAGATCTCGCCGAGTGAAGCGCGGAGACCGGCTGCTTTGACAGCGAGTGCGAGGAGGTTCTCACCCTTACCGCCGTCAGCCCATTTCTGTACGGACTCGGTGATCTCGGCAAGGGCAGCCTGCACGGCTTTCTCGTCACGGTTAGCACGGAGTTCGTTGAGGCGAGCTACCTGCTGCTCACGAACGGCGGTGTTATCGATCTCGAGGATGTCAATCGGGTCTTCGTGCTCCAGACGATACTCGTTGATACCGATGATCTTCTGTTTGCCGGAGTCGATACGCGCCTGGGTACGTGCCGCTGCTTCCTCGATACGCATCTTAGGAATACCGGTCTCGATAGCTGCAGCCATACCGCCGAGTTTCTCGATCTCCTGGATATGTGCCCACGCTTTCTCCATGAGTTCCTGCGTGAGGGTCTCTACGTAGTAGGAACCGCCCCACGGGTCGATCTCCTTGCAGACCTTGGTCTCTTCCTGGATGTAAATCTGGGTGTTACGTGCGATACGTGCGGAGAAGTCCGTCGGCAGCGCGATAGCCTCGTCGAGTGCGTTGGTGTGGAGCGACTGGGTGTGACCAAGTGCAGCTCCCATGGCTTCGATACAGGTACGACCGACGTTGTTGAACGGGTCCTGCTCGGTGAGCGACCAACCGGAGGTCTGGCTGTGCGTACGGAGCGCCATGGATTTGGGGTTCTTGGCGCCGAAAGACTTGACGATCTTCGCCCACAACATACGGCCTGCACGCATCTTGGCAATCTCCATGAAATGGTTCATACCGATCGCCCAGAAGAAGGACAGACGCGGTGCGAACGTATCCACATCCATGCCGGCGTTGACACCTGCGCGGAGGTACTCCATACCGTCGGCAAGCGTGTAAGCCAACTCGATATCTGCCGTAGCACCGGCTTCCTGCATGTGGTAACCGGAGATGGAGATGGAGTTGAACTTAGGCATGTTCTGCGAGGTATATTCGAAGATATCAGCGATGATCTTCATGGAGAACTTAGGCGGGTAGATATAGGTGTTACGCACCATGAACTCCTTGAGGATATCGTTCTGGATAGTACCTGCCATCTCCTCGAGTTTGGCACCCTGCTCGAGTCCGGCGTTGATGTAGAACGCGAGGATCGGCAGCACGGCGCCGTTCATGGTCATGGAGACGGACATCTTGTTCAAGGGGATGCCGGCGAAGAGGACCTTCATATCCTCGAGGGAGCAGATGGACACACCTGCTTTGCCGACGTCACCTACGACGCGCATGTTATCGGCGTTGTAGCCGCGGTGGGTCGGGAGGTCAAATGCGACAGACAGACCTTTCTGACCGGACGCGAGGTTTCTTCTATAGAACGCATTAGACTCCTCTGCGGTCGAGAATCCGGCGTACTGACGGATGGTCCAGGGACGCAGCGGATACATGGCGCTGTACGGGCCACGGAGGAAGGGCGGGATACCGGACACGTAGTCGAGGTGCTCCATGCCTTTGAGGTCCTCTTTGGTATAAATAGGCTTGACGTCGATGAGTTCAGGCGTCTGCCAGTCGGCGTTGTTCGGGCCAACAACCTTGCTGGCCGAAACTTGCTTAATGTTGATATCTTTAAAATTCGGCTTCATAGCGATTATTTTTTAAGAAGTTGTTGGTTAAACGATTTGAGGGTCTCGAGGACGTTGCAACGGACGTGGATGAAGTTCTGGATGCCGAGCTTCTGGAGGTCCTCCATGCATGCCGGAGCACCGGCAACGATAAAGAGCTCTTTCTTGCCCTGCAGCTTCTTCCAAGCCTTCGGTGCGAGGTCGGCGTACTCGTCGTCAGACGAACAGAGGACGATGATGTCCGCTTTCGCCTTGCGGGCTGCCTTGATACCTTCGGCGATGGTAGCAAAACCGTTGTTGTCGATGACCTTGTATCCTGCGCACGCGAGGAAGTTACAACTGAACTGCGCACGCGCAATACGCATAGCGAGGTTACCGATGGTCAGCATGAAAGCAACGGGTTGTTTCTTGGCGCCCTCGGTCTCCAAACGGAGCTGTTCGAACTCCTCGGCAGCACGAGCGACAGGGAGCGTCGGGAGCGCGTTCTCGCAAGAACTACCGCAACCGCAAGCAGCCTGTTTCTTATCCGTCTTGCAGGTGCAAATGGAGCTGCAAGCACCGGCATCGGCTTTGATTTTCTTGCCGGCTTTCTCGGTGAAGTTCGGGAACTGGTTCGAGCCAAGGAGCACCTCTTTGCGTTTAGCAACGTCAGCGAGACGTGCTTTAAGGTTAGCCGCCATGTGCTCTTGTACCTTGCCTTCGGCAACGAGCTGGTACATACCGCCGCGCTCCTGGATGTCGAGGAACTGCTTCCATGCCTCGGCAGCGATAGAAGCCGTCAGGTTCTCGAGGTAGTACGAACCCGCTGCGGGGTCAACGACCTTATCGAAATGTGCCTCTTCCTTGAGCAAGAGCTGCTGGTTGCGGGCGATACGCTCGGAGAAGTCGGTCGGACGCTCGTAGGTGATGTCGAACGGCGTGACGGTGATCTCATCCACGCCTGCCAAAGCAGCAGACATCGTCTCGGTCTGCGTGCGGAGGAGGTTCACATACGCGTCGAAGATGGTCATGTTGAAACGGCTGGTCTCGGCGGAGACGTTCATCTTGGCGGCGTTGCGGAGGGCGGTGGTGAAGATCGGCGCTTTGTAGGCCTCAACGATCTTTGCCCACAGCAGACGACCAGCGCGGAACTTAGCAATCTCCATGAAATAGTTACCGCCGATACCCATATTGAAACGGATAGCGTTGGCTGCACGATAGTTCGGGATGCCTGCCTCGGTCATCATCGTCATGTACTCGGCACCCCAAGCGAGTGCGTACGCGAGCTCCTGAGCCGCATAAGCGCCGGAGTTATTGAGGATGACGCTGTTGACGCCTACTACGCGGTAACCCGGCAGCGACTTGGCTGCTTTGACGGTCTCCGCGATCTTCTGAGATACCTGCTCACGGGTCAGGGCTTTGCCCTTGAGGAGCATGTTCTTGATCGGATCGACATTAATAGAACCGATGAGGCCTTTGGTGTCATAACCCATACGGCCGTAGTAACGCACGAGGATGTTCGCCAGCTTCGGAGCTGCGCAAGCGCAGATGGAGAAGTTGATGGCTACTGCCGGAGCATAAACGCCGTTGAGGAGCGTTTTGATGAAGTTGTACGTCAGTTTGTCTTTGTCGAGACAGAAACCGAGGGATGTGATACCTTTGTTGAGCACCTCCAAGGCCTTGGCATTCGCCTTGCGAGCGTTCTTGCAAGCGCAGATGTTCTGGCGGATTGCCCATTCGTTGTTTGTACGCGTACCGCGGACGTAGGGGAACTGACCGGGCGCAGAGACGGTGGTCTTCAGGCCTTTGAGGTCCTCGCGGCGGTAGAACGGCTGCACGTTGAATCCTTCCGGCGTGCGCCATACCAGCTTCTTTTCGAAGTCGGCACCTTTCAAGTCAGCGATGATCTTGTCCTTCCATACTTGCGTGGAGACCGGCGCAAAATCCGCTAACATGTTAACTTTGTTGTCCATGATAATTATTAATTGAATTAAAAATTAAAAATTACGAATTAAAAATTATTTCTCGTTGTTGACTATACGACTAATTGACTAGTAGACTAGTTTATTTTCAAAAATCGCACAAAGTTACAATAAGTTTCGCATATATGCAAGAAAAAACGGCAAATTTTATTAAAAAATGCCGTTTTGGCGCAGTTGCGCGTATTTTTTTTGATTTTTACAGGCGGTTACTGTACTTTCTGACCGGTGATGGTGTAAATTTGGTCGCCAACCTGTATGAGAAGTTGTCCGGAGCGGATAAATTTGCGGATAGCCGTCGGGATTTGGCTGTTTTCGATATCTGTACCACCGGAGCAGTTGGTGAGGTACTTGTCGAATATCACAGATGAACCTTGGCCGTTATACACCACCTTCATTCCTGCGATACGCCGGTGACCGCTGGAACCGCCAATAGTAAATACCACTTCATCGGCGTTGCCTGTCCACGCATTACCGGAGAAGGTACCCACATTGACACTGATCTCATTTGAGCCGTCTCCTGAACCAAACGTGAACTCTATTGAGTTAACCTCCGGCGCAGAAACGGTAATGGTATTTTTGGCATAGCAACGAATCGCATTACCGGTTTCGTAATATTTCGGTTCGTTGCTGCCTCCTGCTTTCGCGAACGTGACAGAGACATCCTCTTGCGTAACGGTGGTCTCTGTCTTGGTAAAGGTGAAGGTGGTTTCTTTGAGCACGTCTCCACCCTCCTCTATTGTCTTATGCGCAAAGACGGCATAGTAGGTCACGTCAGCCGTGACGGCAGGGACCTGAGCTACTGAGGTATAGAGGACAGCCGGCGCTTCGTCAAGCGTGCCGCTGATGGAGGCATCGGTCCAACCCATGAACTCCGTACTCTCGGTGGAGCATGACTCCGGCGTCTCGGGGAGTGCAGTTACTTTCTTATTCTCTGTAATCGAATCCACGTATATCTCTTCGCCGTTCACCGACCAGGTCACGCCGTATTTAGGTTTCGACGTTACGGGCGTGACATCACCTCGCCACCCGTTACTCTGACCCGGAACGAAGTCCTGCTCAAACGAACCCATCAGATCCGCCAGATTGAGTTCTTCACCGGCTTTCTCACCCCATATAAACTCCGCCAGATACGGATAGTCGATAAACGGGTTACGGTTATGCTGGAAATTCGAGACCGCGTCTGCACGTTTGATCTCCTTGACGGAGACAGGGTCCTGACGATGCCATGCAATAAGCACCTCTTGCTCCCAAGGCTGGAACTCCAGGTAGTTATCGTTCTGCATGGCGAATTTCGAACCAACATCTTTGTTATCCAGCCGCCACCCCTGGTAAGCGGAGCAGACAGTAGGATCGTACGCACCGTTCTTGTCCTTGCCGTAACACGTAGCCATATAGAAGTACGCACGGGCGAAATCGCCTTTGTACTCATCTTTGGGTTCCCAGATGTTGAAATCCACATTGAGGGAGTCGTGGTGCTGTTTGCCGATCTTCAGTGAACCGGCAGTCTTCACGAGATTGGTTACGATACCTAAGGGATAATTGCTGCGGGCACTATTAGCCACAGAGTTGGAAGGATTGAGATGATAACAATCCTTATAGGCATCGTTCTTCGCACCACCCCACCACGACTTGGCAAAACTATGCTCAACGTTACAACCCGAAACGGCTGAACCGGGAGCACCGAATTTCTTCCAGTCGTCGCAATACATATCCATACAATACCCGTTCTCGTCCTGATCGGCATAATAGAACACTTCCCACGAGCCATCACCATAAGGGATGACGGTATGGTCACGAATCAGTTCCTTGAGCGTACCTTTGAGTTCACAATCCTTCAGGCCATTCACGGAGTTATAGAAACCTTCGGGAAGGTCTTCGGCAAAAATACTCACAGTCCAGAGGCTAAGAACTAAGGACAACAGTCCTATCTGAAATTTGAAATTGGACATTGGCTAGTTGAGATTTTTATTAGTTATTTTACCCGTTGGCCCTGAACATTGAAGAGGTCTTCACCTACCTGAATGTACAGACGGCCGTCAATAATTAATTTACGATTGATGCCTTCCGATGCCTGATTCTCAATGCCTGTACCACCAGAACAGGAGGTAAGATAATCGGAATAAACCGTTTGCGCGCCGGAACCGTTCATGGTGACATCGACTTGCGCTATACGCCGATGACCGCTGGAACCTCCTACGGAGAAGACTACCTGATCTGCGTCACCCGTCCAGGTACTACCGTTTAGCGCACCGGTGTTGACACTTATCGCATTATTGGAATCGCCGGAACCGAAAGTAAATACAATCTTGGTTATTGACTCCGCGGTCACCGTCATGGTGTTACCAGGATAGCAACGCACGGCTTCGCCGGTATTATAATACTTCGGCACATTGGAGCCTGCTGTTCCTTTTCCGAACGTGAGAGTGACATCCCCTTTCGTGATAGTGGTCACCTCTTGTCCGTTCGTATAGCCTTGCGCTTTCATGTTCACCGACTCGGTGCTCTCCACTTTTCCTTGGTCGATAGTCTCTGCGTGCGCAAAGACGGCGTAGTACGTCACGTCAGCCGTTACTGGTGGAAAATCAGAGGGTTCGCGATAGAGGATAGCCGGTGTTTCACCCGCTATTCCATCAATAGGCGCGTCCGTCCATCCGACAAAGACATTGCTGTTTGACGAGCATGACTCAGGAGTTTCAGGAAGCGTTTGAATGGCTTTGTTCTCTACGATAGAATCCACAGAGAGAATGACTCCGTTCACCGACCAACTTACGCCATATTTCACCTTTCCTGCGGGGTCTTGTCCGCCTCCATCGCAAGTTGGCGTCATGGTCGAGAGGTCCACCTGCTGGTTCTTTTTCGTACCCCATATATACTCCACGAGGTCAGGGTAATCGATGAAGGGATTACGGTTGTTTTGCTCCCCATAGACAGCTTGGTTACGGTCTATCTCTTTCTCGGAGACAGGATCGTTGCGATGCCATTCGAGCAGGAAAGCGAGGCTATAGGCGGTGAGGTTTGTCGGGTTGGAAGAGAACATCTTTGCCCCGTCGCCGGAGTTAAGAATCTTATCGCGATAGCGCGCCACCATATAAAAGAACGTACGCGCGAAGTCACCCTTATAACGGTCGTCGGGTTCGTAGCAGGTGCCGGAATAGCCGGAGACAGCCGATGTGCCGAGTTTGCCGAGCGCGTGATGATCCGGGTCACCGGAGATACCTTTGTTGCTTCCCACAACCCCATACGGGTAGTTCGAACGCAAATTGTTCACACGGGCGTCCGTAGGATAGACATTGAACAGATCCGAGACCATCGGCCCGGAACCCAGCCACGACTGGCAGCATACATGCTCCTTGTTCCATCCGTCACACACCTGCTTCTGCGCCTTATTGGCGTCCTCATAGACGAAATGGCACGTGGAATACATATCCCATAGCGAATCGGCATAGAAGTCGGTATTGAGGTAATGGGGTTCAAGCCCTTTATAGGATATCTCGTTGTAGTCGCGAGAGATGCAGATCTGCAGGGCATCGAGGATAGCATCCGGTGATTTCTTGCCGGACACGCCGTCATAGTACCCCTCCGGAATGGCGGCTATACCGGTAATGACGTTAGCGAACGTGACTTGCGCTATCAGCAGCGCGATAACAATCGTTATGTGAGATTTGAGATTGGACATTGGTGATTGGAGATTTTATTTTACGCGTTGGCCTTGCAGGTTGAATAATTGGTTATCGAGAAGGATGTATATCTGTCCTCCGATGAAGAGTTTGCGGGCATGGTCGTTGACACCGACGAGTTCAATCTCCGTAGGCGTCTGACACGAGGTGATAAAGCGGTCATAGGAGACTCCTGCGCCGGTAGCGTTGATGGTGACAGAGGAGAAACCGACACCTTTGCTCGACCCGGCATTTGTGCAGAGGAAGGTGATTCGGGACTTACCGCTGAATGAACCCGTATTGGTCCACTCGTAGTCGGAGAGCGTACTTCCTTCGCTTACCTCGATCATGCCAATCTTGATCTCGCCGGCATAGAAAGAGAACTGGTCGTATTGCGTGCCGCCGAACGTACGGAGTTTCGCCTGAATGGAACTGAGCCCCGCGAGGTCTATCTCCGGCGAGATGAGTTCTTTTCCGCTGTCAAGGAGCCAGTACGAGCCTTTATTCGTCGCCGTATTGTTCCAACCATCGGCAGGAGAGTCCGCACTGTACGTATAAACCGCAGGTTCCGAAGCACCTTCCCCGGCATGAGCAAAGACGGCATAGTAGGTCACATCTTCCGTGACGGCGGGGAACTGGGCTGCTATGGTATAGAGGATAGACGGCGCGTCATCCGCTATGCCTTCTATGGGCGCGTCTGTCCATCCCATAAAGACATCCGACTCTGCCGAACAGGATACCGGCGTCGCAGGCAAGGAAGTTATCTTCTTGGTCTCGACAATTGAATCCACCTGCGTCACTTCGCCGTTCACCGACCAGCTGACGCCGTACTTCACCACAGTGGGTCCTACCGGCGTTCCCTCGCGTGAACCGTCACTCTCGCCGGGAATGAAAGACGGGTCGGTGGATGCCATGAGTTTGGACATATCCAGCGTCTCTCCCGCATGCTCGCCCCAAATATACTCTGCCAGATACGGATAGTCGATGAAGGGGTTGCGGTTTCCCTGCGTCTGCTGGATACCGTTATTACGGTCTATCTCTTTCTGCGAAACAGGATCCTCGCGGTGCCATTTCATCAGCAGAACCACCGCTTTCTTGGTCAGACCATAATAGCTCGAAGCGGTATAGGTACCGCTGAAGAAATTGTTTCCGGTAGTCAGATTCGACTGCTGCCATTTGACGATGGTTCCCATCAAACCGCGGGCGATATCCCCTTTGTACTGGGGTTTAGGTTCGAAGACCTGACCTGTTCCTTTTATTTCCTCTCCGGCTTCGGAAGCGATGGTCTTACGATCCGTAGCCCATGAACCGGCTGAGCCGAACTTGTTTCCCACCCAGTTAGTGCCGCCGTTCACTTCTCCGTACTCATAGTTGGAACGGACTCCGTTGATTTTACCATCCGTCGGAAGTACATGGAAGATGTCGTTTCCTATTCCTCCGGTACCTCCCCCCCACCACGACTGCGGGATCGAGTGCTCACGGTTGTAACAGTCGCACACGCCGCTATAACTACCGCATTTTTCTCCGCTTGAGAAATCACATTCGCCGTACATGTCCCATATCTTACCGGCTTTACCGACCGAGTCGGACGGATACACATCCGTCTTGAGATAGGCATTATACAAACCATTGTAGCCGATAGACGAAAAACCCTTGTTAGTCTGCGCACTCACAGCTTTCCAGAGATCCGCACCGGACTTGCCGTCCACAGACTCCCAATACGCAGGTATCTCATCCGCCGGAGTAACCGAAGCTGCGAAAGCCTCCGCGGACAAAAAACAGATAACCGATACGGTTAAAGAAAATAAGAAAAAATGTTTATTCATGGTGTTTAATTTTATCGTAAAATCAAAATCGCGTGCAAAGGTACTGCTTTTTTTTCACATGTGCAAACAACAAAATGATTTTTTTGCATAAATTATTTGCGTATGTTAAAAAAAAGCAGTACTTTTGCACAAAATAAATGAAAATAATACTGCCATGAAAAGATATATAATCATAGCGCTTTGCTCTGTGCTCCTTATTCCGATGTCGGCGCAGGAGGTGAACAGGAATGCGCAGAAAACAGAGAAGAAAGAGGCGGTGAAGAGCCATCTGAAACAGCACTTCAAACCTTATGGTTTTGTCCGTAACTTTTTTACCTTCGATAGCCGTGAGTCCATGTCCGGAACAGGCGATTTATCTAACTATCAGCCCTACGATGAGGCATGGAACATGACGCCGGAAGAGGCAGCTGCTACAGGCCTGCCGCGTGAAGACCTGAATGCGCGCAGCACCTTCCGCTTCCTAAGTCTGACAACCCGCCTGGGACTGGATATAGTAGGCTATAAATGGCGGAATACGGAGTTCGGCGCGAAGATCGAAGCGGATTTCTATACGGGCTTGAGCACGAAAGTCTCTCACCCTGTTTCCGGCGTGGCACAGTTCCGTCTGCGCCAGGCTTATCTGACACTCGGCTGGGACAGCCTGCCCATGCTGAACGGCAAAGACTATGCGCGGGTGGACCTGTTAATAGGTCAGGCATGGCATCCTATGGCAGCAGACTACAGCGACGTCCTCTCCATTGCCTCCGGAGCACCTTTCGGTCCGTTCAACCGCTCGCCGCAAGTAAAAATGGATGCGCGCCTGGGCAAGTATGTCACTCTCACAGGGGCGTTGCTGTGGCAGATGCAATACTGCTCCGTAGGCCCGTCACCCACCGGTGCATCTATCCAAGCCGCTGATTTTATCATGTACAGCAAGACGCCAGAAGCCTATTTAGGCCTGAGCGTTCACACCAACGGTTTCCTGCTTCGTGCCGGTGCCGATGTACTGAGTATCAAACCCAGACAAATAGGGAGAACGGTTCCTATGCCCGGCGATACCATTTCCGTCAGCGTCAAGGACCGTATCACCACCGCTTCTCCTTTCCTCTACTTGCAATACAAGAAAGGCGAGTTCTCGATCAAAGCAAAGACCATCTTCTCGGAGGCAGGCGAACACATGAACCTCAACAGCGGCTACGGCGTGAAAGCCAAGAACGCCGATGGCTCATGGGAATATACGCCGCTACGCGCATCGTCCTCATGGCTGAGTATCGTGTATGGAGGAAAAATCGGAGCGCAGGAAGACAAACACCCGCAGAAACTGCAGGGTATTCTCTTTGCCGGATATATTGAGAATCTCGGAACGAAAGAAGCGTTCTACGATGGTGACCATGACGGTCATCCGGATGACTTATATACGCCGCGCGCCAATAACATGAATAGGATGTGGCGTCTGTCGCCCACCCTGCTCTATACGGTAGGCAAGTTCCAATTAGGACTGGAGTACGAAATCACCTCCGTGCAATACGGACAATTCGGATCCACCAACCTGTACGGAATCGCCAAGACCAACCTGCACTGGGTGACCAACCACCGCGTGCAACTCATGACGAAATATAATTTCTAAATCGCTTCGTGTAAGATCTCGCTGACGGTAGGATGCGGGAAAACCACTTGTTGGAATTCCGCCGTGGTATAACCCATACGCACCGCAAAAGAAGCCGCCGCGATAAATTCTGAACACGGATTGCCGATAAGATGGACGCCAAGGATCGAATGGTTCTTGGCGTCTGTTATTACTTTGCACAGCCCCGTCTCACCTTCGTTCTCTGCCATGAAGCGACCGGAAAAAGTCATCGGCAGTTTCGTCACCTCCACTGGGATAGACATCTCAGCCGCTTGTGCTTCCGTGATACCGACAGACGCGATCTCCGGATTCGTATAAACAACCGAAGGGATGGCATTATACGCAATACGTTGCAACGGAATCTGTTTCAGCATCCTTCCTACCGCCACTTCGGCTTGACGTGCAGCCACATGCGCCAGCATGATCTTACCCGTGACATCGCCGCAGGCATACACATTCGGCAGGTTCGTCTTGCAGAACTCATCCACTTTGATCGCCCCGCGCTCTAATTCGAGTTCATCCAGTGCCTCAAGACCCATTAGATTCGCGCGGCGACCTACAGAAACCAATACTCTCTCAGCCTCTAAAATTAGTTCTCCATCCGGGCTGGTCGCTCTAATCCGAACTCCCTTCCCTTCAGGGAGGGGTTGGGGGTAGGCCTCTTCCACTTTGGTTCCGGTTAAGATATTGATGCCGGCTTTCTTATATTTCTCCAGCAAGATTTGCACCACTTCCGGATCGAGGTTCGGCAGGATAGTAGGCATGGCTTCGATGACCGTTACGGGCACGCCGAGTTCATGGTAGAGCGTAGCAAACTCCATTCCGATGACGCCGCCGCCAACGATGATGATGGATTTCGGCAGTTCAGCCGCAGCCAGCGCATCTGTGCTATCCCACACTGCCGGATTGTCCTTAATACCCGGTATCGGCGGCACAAAGTTCGTACTACCCGTACAAATCATCAGATTCTCCGCCTCGTACTCTGCTTCGTTACACGAGATGATGAACCCTTCTCCCTTCCCTTTAGGGAGGGGACGGGGGTAGGCTACCCCGTTCACCACCGTGCAATGTTCGTTATTCAGCCGTTGCTTGATACCTGCGACGAGTTTGCGAACGACGATGGTCTTGCGTTTCTGCATGGCGGCAAAATCGAACGATACGTTCTCGGCCGTCACACCGTATTTCTGCGCGTGCGTCGCGTTATAGTATTGTTTCGCGCCATAGAGCAAGGACTTGGTGGGAATACAACCCACATTGAGACAAGTGCCGCCGAGGGCGTTTTGCTCAAAAAGGATCACATCTTTGCCTGCCTTAGAGGCTTTTTCCGCGGCTGTATAGCCCGCAGGGCCTCCGCCAATGATGGCTAAAAAATATTTCATGGTATTTATTCTTTATTCTTTATTCGTATTTCCGGCGTACTTTGCAACACGATGCTGTTGGCCGGCACATCCTGGGTGAGCCATATGTTACCGCCAACAACGGTGTCATGGCCTATACGTACGCGGCCAAGGATGGAGGTATTGGAATAGACCGTCACATAGTCCTCCAAAATCGGGTGACGCGGGACATCTTTGGGTCTGCCCTCTGCATCGTATTCGAAATTCTTCGCACCAAGCGTCACGCCCTGATAGAGCACCACATGTGAACCGATGATAGCTGTCTCGCCGATGACGACACCGGTACCGTGGTCTATGCAGAAATACTCACCAATCTGCGCAGCAGGATGGATGTCTATGCCGGTACGGCTGTGCGCCAATTCAGTCAACATACGCGGGATACGCGGCACACCGAGTTGGTAGAGCACATGCGCGGCACGGTAATGAATCATCGCATATTGGAGCGGATAAGAAAGAATCACTTCGCCGCGATCCGTTACAGCAGGGTCATTATGTAGCACGGCATCCACATCGGTGTTGATGAGTCGTTTGATCTCGGGTATCTGCGCCCAGAACGCTTCCGGCAGACACAGATCTTTCGGACGCTCCACGGACGGATAATACTCCGGAAACACCTCGCCTTGCAGGTGCAAAACAAGTTGCTTTAAATGCGCTATGTTAATTAATCCGTTCAATTTATAATTCTTAATTTTTAATTTACAATTCACAACACCGACAGGTATCTTTCTCCTGTATCGGGCAGTAGAACCACGATATTTTTGCCTTGATACTCAGGCTGTTGCGTCAGTTGCAGCGCTGCAGCATAGGCCGCACCGGAAGAGATGCCGACAAGCAAGCCATGTTCGCCGGCGAGCGAACGAGCCGCAGCAAAAGCCTCTTCATTCGTAATGGTCATCACACGGTCGATATATGCGGGTTGGTAAGTATCCGGCTGAAAACCAGCACCTATCCCTTGTATCTTATGGGGACCGGCCTGACCGCCGGACAAAACGGGTGACGAAGCGGGTTCGACAGCGATGATCTCAACGAGCATATTCTTCTCCTTCAACGCCCGTCCTACTCCGCTGACGGTTCCTCCTGTTCCCACTCCCGCGATGAACACATCCACTTGCCCGTTCGTGTCTTCCCATATCTCCTGACCCGTCGTCGCATAGTGAATGGCAGGGTTGGCGGGATTCACAAACTGTCCCAAAATGACGGCACCCTTCGTGGCGTCACGCAGTTCCTCCGCCTTATGTATCGCACCTTTCATGCCCTCGCTGCCGGGCGTAAGAACAAGTTCAGCGCCATAGGCAGCCAGCAGATTACGCCGCTCCACGGACATGGTCTCAGGCATCGTCAAAACAACCCGGTAGCCTTTGAGTCGGCCTATCCACGCAAGTCCTACGCCGGTGTTACCGCTAGTGGGTTCAATAATCGTTGCGCCCGGTTGCAGGATGCCTTTTCGTTCGGCATCTTCTATCATGGCGAGTGCCGTACGGTCTTTTACCGAACCGCCGGGGTTAAACCGCTCTAACTTAAGCAGTAATCCCTTTTGAATTTCCAGCATCGGCGTATGGCCGATCAGGTCTAAAAGATTTTGTACTATCATATTGGTCTTATTAGGGGTAAATCAGGGGTATCACAGGGGTATATCGTATCCTACCCATACCTATAATATACTTTGTATATTATCCCGTGATTTTAAATTTATGCTTCTCAAATACAATCTCACTGCCTCCGCAATCATCTCAGGGCAGGGTCGTTTCTCGTAATACTCAGGTGTTCTCGGCGCGGGTCGCGGGTCAACAGAGCCTTTCGGCGCAAGTCCTAATAACTCCGCACAGATGAGCGAGCCGTATTTGGCCTTGAATTCTCCTGCCAGTTGCTGTACAAAGGCGTAGTTCGCCATCTTACCCTCGCTGTCATGAGGCGTGGCGGAGCCGTTCTGCAATCCTGCGAGCATGAACATTCCGCTCGCGGCGCCGCATACAAGCCTCATCCGTCCCATCCCACCGCCGAAAGAGGCGGAGAGACGCAATGCCAAATCCAGGTCCGTGACACCATAGAGATCGGCGCAGGAAGCAAACACTGCCTGAGCGCAGTTAAAGCCTTGCTTGAAAAGCTCTTGCGCGCGAAGGGCGCGACTTTCTATCTCGTCGTTTGTCATACCGGAATAACTTTTGCGCTGCAAAAGTACAAAAATATTCTGACATATGCAAATTTTTTTGCCTTTTTGTACTGCAATACGTACAGAACTATTCCGGTAAAGGACGCGAAGTACGGAATAATGCTGATTTACGGAGATAAAACAGCCCACAAGCCAAAAGCATATACCCACCTGCCAAAATCCACAAAGCGGTATATTCCATGCTCGTTTGCGCCAATGTAGCGCCCATGGAGTTGATATGAATGAAAGCGTGGGCGCCCCATGTATAAGGGATAAAATACGACAGATAGCGCCAAGCGGAAGGTATCATTTCTTTCGGCCAGGAGATACCCGCCATGAAAAGGAAAATCAAAGAAGTGGAAATCAGCAACACCAACCCTGATTCACGATTGCGGATAAAAACCGACACGCATAGCGAGAAGAAGATGACCGCCAGCAAATAAGGCGCTATCAGCAGCAGTATGTCACCTATAGAACCGATATGGGGAATGTCGAAAAGTCTCGGAAAGAAACCCAGAAGGATGGCGGCAAGACCATAATATATCAGGAAACAGGCACCTGCCCGCCCGATAAGCGAAGAAAAAGAATAACTCTCTTCGTTCTCTTCACGGGCTGTTCCTCCGAGCATACAGATTCCGAATAGAAGGGTCTGATGAAGAATCAGCACGAGTACCGCGGGGATGAGGAACGAACCGTAACCGCCGGTTGGGGTAAAAAGGGCCGTTTCCGTATAAGGAGCGTCCTGAACCAGCGCCCAGGCAAACTCTTTATCCATTCCCATCTGCTCGTAGCGGTCTATCTGAATATTGCGCATGGACTCCAACATAACCTGGTTGCAGGATAGGTAGATGGCTTTCATATAAAGGAAAGAGGACATGTCGCAATAAAGCGATATGTGCGCTTTACCAAGCGGATCTGCCAACTGCCGTGCGAAATCATGCGGAAAATATATGATACCGTGTACTTTCTGCTCCCGCAGCAGCTGTTCCGCTTCGGCCATGGATGTACAACTGTAGGTCAGACGGATATCCGGCGAGGCGTTCCAACGGTGAAGAAAAGTACGGCTCTCCGGAGAATTGCTCAAATCGACTACTGCTACCGGGACGTCGCATATTTGTTCGTTCCAATAGAGCGCTTTATAAATCAACGGATAAGCCAGTGTTGCAACGATAAAGATGACCATCACACCGGGGTCACGGAAGATGCGCTGCAGTTCTGAAACAAAGGATTTAACTATCGGATATTTGTATTCTGACATAGGACAGGAGTCGTTGGGGACTTATTTCAAAGGATAATTCCAATACACTAACGCACGGTGGAGCCGCGGCGCGACACATAGTGACGCAACCATGAATAATGTGAGAGCCAGCATATAAGGGATGCTGTTTTCCACGGGAGCAGCCATGAGCGCCTCGTTGACATATATGAGGTAATAATGTCTGAGCGGTTCTAAATATGAGAGCGCCTTGACCGGAGGCAACATCGCCATCTGCGGATACGTGAAACCGGACAAAGAGAAACCCAGCATCGAATAAAGCGCACCTATTGACAGGGCGTCACGAAGCGTCGGCAGAAGACCTATCATCGTTATGCCCAATGCTTCCATAGCCAGGATAAACAGCAGCAGACCGAACATCAGACGCCATGTACTGCCATAGACCGGAAAACCGACAAAACGGTAAAGAATCAGATGGCAGCCGACACCCAGAATAAGATAGATCAGCGTATAAGGAATCAGTTTGCCGATCATGGCTATCGTATAGTTGCCGCCCGCGGCGCGAAGCCAGGCATGAGACGTACGCGCTTTGAGTTCAAAACCGATGGCAAAGATAGTCAGCATGATACAGACAAGACCCAATATGCCCGGCAATATTGTGCTGACCAGATAGATGGAATAATTGCCCCAGGGATTGGCTACCATATGTCCCTCTATGGCGATCGGCTGAATGCGGTGCATAATCACATCGTCCGTCATTCCTTTTTTGCGGAGCACCTCGCGTTGGAACGCACCGGATACGAGATTCGCCATCGTCAGCATCTGCTTGTACGCCGTATTGCCTCCTACCGTATAAGCGTTCGTCACATAGAAATCGATCTGAGGACGTTTGAACGATACCAAATCGCGGTAAAAGCCTTCGCGGATAACAAAAATGCCGTAAATCTTGCCTTTCTGCATCGCATCGCGGGCTTCGGAATAGGAATTGGTAATCAGTTGTATATCCACGGACGGAGTAGCCTGCATCTCATGAATCAGCCGGCGGGAGATGGTAGTTTGGTCCTGATCGACCACTGCCATCGGCATCTTCTCGGCCGCCCCGCCTTTCATCAGGGTCAGGAAGAAAAAGGTGGATAGCAGCATTACCCCCACTGACGCAAACAGATAGAGCGGCCGGGCAAACATCATCTTCAGTTCGCGAACCAGCACACGCCATATGTTTTGAAGAATGATTCGCATCAATTCTAAAATCTAAAATCAATTCTCCATAACCAGCGCTGTCATGCCCGGACGCAGATTAGGGATGGTGGCCGTCGGACGGCATTTGACGTCAAACGTGCGGACATCGTATCCGCCGTTTTGCTTGGTGGAACGCCAGGTGGCGTACGTCCCCATCGCCTTGATATGAGTGACCGTAAGCGGATATTTGACGTTGTTGCCAAGCGCAGGAAGCACAACCTCTACCACGCTGCCCAACGGAAAACGGGACAACATGTCTTCGCGAACGGCGAAGGTGAACCATACATCGTTCAAATCGACGATGGACATCACCGGAGAGCCCTGACCTACCAGTTCACCCACTTTGGGGAAGAGCTCCGAAACCTCTCCGTCGCATGGTGACAGCAGGTATTTCTCCGCCTCTGCCGCAGCCACTTCTTGCAAGATACCATCTACTTTGGCCACCTGTGCTTCTGCTGCCGCTTTGTCCTCTTCGCGAGCGCCGGAGAGTGCCATCTGGTATTGGCTGCGGGCGGCTTTGACAGTGGCCTGCGCGGCCTTGTATTCCGCTTCCACCTCATCACGTTTCTGAGCGCTTACCACGCCCTTGTCAAACAGACGTTGCACACGTTCGAAACTCTTGCGGTAAATCTCCTCGCCCGCTTTGGCTTTCTGGTATAGTTCGTACGCGCCTTGTATCTGCTCGTTGCGGGCGCCGTTCTTGGCTTTCTGGTTCACCGCCTCGGCCATCTCTCTGGCTGCGAGTGCCTGGGCTTTCTTCGCCTCCACTTCAGGCGAATAGATCACGACGAGCGTATCGCCTTTCTTCACATGCTCGCCCTCCTCGTAGAGATACATCTCGATACGTCCGGGCACTTTGCCGGAAACGCGGTACTCCGCCGCCTCGGCTTCGCCCTGGATAAGCGTCTTCTCCGGCCGCAAAGCCAGAATACCCACGAGCGCAACAATAACGACTACTGTGAGGAGCGCGACCAGACCTAACAGCAGACTTCCTTCTTTCTGATGTTTCATGACTATAGTTTTCCTAAATATTTGCGAAGTTGTGTTTCCGTGGTTTTGGCTTCCGCCTCGGCATCCACGAGATCTGTAGCGGCGGCAAGCCATGCCGTCTGAGCCTGCATGAGTTCGGACGCGGTGATCATTCCTGCTTCATAAGATGCCTCGGCCATACGAAGCACCTCGGCAGCGTTATTCTCCGTCAGGCGCGCCACTGCAATCTTCTGCTGTGCTTCTGCCAGCTTCTGGTTGGCTTGTGTTGTCTGCAAGGTCAGCAGTTCACGAGTCTCTTCGGTCTTGAGTGCTACTGCATTGGCGGCATGTTTGGCGGCTTTGTAACGCAGGATATCGTCCGCGTGGGCGATTGGAACATTGACCACGACGCCGGCGGTAAAGAAGCCTTTCCCGTTCCATCGATTACTGAAGCCGTTATCGACATTCGGGTTGGAGTACACATACCCCGCCGAAGCGACGATATTCGGCTGCAAGCCTGCTGCCGCCAGTTTGGCGTTGGATTTGGCTATTTTCTCCGCCTGCTGGAGCAGTTGTATCTCCGACCGCCCTGCCACGGAGGCTTCCGCATCCGTCGAATCGACAGGAAGCGAAGTCTCGCTCAAGCCGCTTTCGTCTAACCGGAAAGCCGTACTCAGCGGCAGTCCGCAGACCTGCGCGAGCGCCATATTGGAGAGCGTCAGACCGTTCTCCGCCTGCAGTTTCTTCACCTCCGCTTCGCCCCGTTTGGTAGTCACTTTGAGCAGGTCCGATTGCGTCACCAGACCTTCGTCCAATGCCTCTTTGACATCCGTCTCCAACTGACAAAGAAGTTTGTAGTACTGCTCCGCCAACTCTTTCTTTTTCGACACGGACACGACACGCCAGTACGCCTCGTCCACTCCGTATATAATATCATCGTGCTTGGCCTGCGACTGGATAATTGCCATTTCCTCTGAGGCTTTGGCTATCTTGTATAACTGAATCAGACGTCCTCCCACGTATATCGGCTGCGTCACACCGACGTGCGCGACAAAGATCTGACTCATATCCGGCGACAACTTGTCGTAGAGCAACTTATAGCCATCCGCCAGTTCCTGTCCGGCCTTGTCGGCCAAACCTGTCACCGCCTCTTCGAACGCCGTACCCTTTGCGGCCTCTTCGATCTGTCCTACTACGCTCTCGTCGCTCCATACGAAATTCGCCGTTCCGTCGGGATTGACGGTTGCGGTTCCGGACTTGAAGGTCGAGGAGTTCTCCAAGAGGTGTACGTTAGCGTTATTCCACATATACGAAGCGTTCGCTGTGATACGCGGGAACATCGCCGCCAGCGCTGCCTGCCGATTGTACTTTGCCGATAAAAGCAACTCATGCTGAGATTGCGAAGAAGCTCCCTTCGATACCGCCAGTTCACGGCATTGGGACAGCGTATAATACGTTGTGTCCGCTGCCGACAAAAGCGAACTATAAAGAGCCAGTAATACAATATATGCTATTTTTCGTGACATGATTTTAGTTTATTTATATGATATGTTTTATTGCCACTTATTACTACGCCACTTATTACTACAAAAATCGTGCCGTAGGCATCATTCCATCAATCCATCAATCATCATTCCATCATTCTCTCATCCTTCCATCATACCAGTTCTCGAGTTGTTCATTAAAGGCTCTTCGGTCGAGTGTCTGTGCCCACTCTCTCAATTCCTCGGTATGATCTTCAAAGAGCATCGTCACGGTGCGGCGCCATTTCCACTGTTTTGGTTTGAGTTTGGACCATCGGCTGGTCTCCAACCCGCGCATTCTACAAAGGATTACGCGCACGCCAGCGGGCAACTCTTTGCATACTTCGTAGGCCATACGCCGGTTCCCGATTATTTCCCTATCCACCGTCTTCACGTGACCCGAAGGATAGAAACAGAGTTGTTTCCCTTTGGCCAGGCTGTCTATTGCTATTCTGCTCAGCGACCCTGCAGCCGCAACTCCTTCCTCACGCGACATAGCGCTCTTGTTCAAATCCGGAACCTCGATAGCATCGGCTTTGTTCAGGATATGCCGGTAGAAACGCTTGCGCATGAATAACTCGTCCACCATCGGACTAATGGGCAGCCACCACATCTCACTGAACAATAACAACGGATCAATATAAGCCGTATGATTAGGCAGTACCAGGTGTACCGACCCGTCACGAAGCGTCTCTTCACCTGTCACCCGGATGTCATAGTGCCAGTGAAAGAAAAATTTACATATCTTACCCAGAGTATAGCGATTCATAATCAAAACCTTTGCCGCTGCAAAGGTACTGCAAAAAAATGGAATATGCAAATAAATGGCAGCAAAAACGCACATTACTGCCATTTTGTCAGTCTGAAGGGGTTTGGAACATAGTTTGTACATCGTTTAGTGACAAACTGATTACGGAATCACGGAATCACGTAATTACGAATACTAACTAAAATCACTATAACTATGAATGCAACGACTCAGAACAATCAAAACGAAAACCTCAAGAAGTTCGCGATCAACCTCTGTGAGCGGGCTCGGGAAGGCAAATTAGACCCTGTAATCGGCAGGGATGACGAGATCAGACGTGTGCTGCAGATCCTCTCGCGGCGTACGAAAAACAACCCTATTCTGATCGGCGAACCGGGTGTGGGTAAGACTGCTATCGCAGAAGGTCTCGCCCATCGTATCGTGCGCGGCGACGTGCCGGAGAACCTGAAGAAAAAACAGATCTACTCGCTGGATATGGGTGCACTTATTGCAGGTGCGAAGTACCAGGGTGAGTTTGAGGAACGACTCAAAGGCGTCGTCAACGAAGTGGTGGCTGCCGCAGGCGAGATCATCCTCTTCATCGATGAGATACATACCCTCGTAGGTGCCGGTAAGAGTTCGGGTGCCATGGATGCCGCGAACATATTAAAACCTGCGCTCGCACGTGGTGACCTGCGCGCAATCGGTGCCACAACCCTCGATGAGTACCAGAAATACTTCGAGACCGACAAAGCACTCGAGCGGCGATTCCAGAAAGTGATGGTGGATGAGCCGGACGAGGCGGCAACGATATCTATTCTCCGTGGTCTCAAAGAACGCTATGAGACCCACCATAAAGTGCGTATCAAAGACGACGCAATCATCTCTGCCGTCACACTTTCGGCAAGGTACATCACCGACCGGTTCTTGCCGGATAAGGCGATTGACCTGATTGATGAGGCAGCAGCCAAACTGCGTCTGGAAGTGGACTCCAAACCCGAAGAGATTGATTCGCTCGACCGTCAGATCAAGCAACTCGAGATCGAGCGCGAGGCGATTAAACGCGATAAGGACGAAGTCAAACTCAAAGCCATCGAGACGCAACTCGCGGACCTCAAGAAGCAATCCGACGAACTCAATGCGCGCTGGAACAAAGAGAAAGGGTACGTGGCTACCATCCAGAACGAGAAAGCACGTATCGAGACCCTCAAACACCAAGCCGAAGTAGCCGAACGCGAAGGTGACTACGGCAAGGTAGCAGAGATACGTTACAGCCAGATTCCTGCCGCGGAAGCGAACATCAAAGCCGCTCAGGACACCTTGCATCAATTGGGCACCGACTCGCTTATCAAAGAGGAAGTCGATGAAGACGATATCGCCGAAGTAGTAGCCCGTTGGACGGGTATTCCTGTAGCGAAGATGATGCAATCCGAACGCGATAAACTGCTCCATCTGGAGGAAGAACTGCACAAGCGTATCATCGGCCAGGACGAAGCCATCGCCGCCGTCTCTGATGCCATCCGTCGTAGCCGTGCCGGCCTGCAAGACCCCAAACGGCCTATCGGTAGTTTTATCTTCCTCGGCACTACCGGTGTCGGAAAGACCGAGTTGGCGAAAGCCCTCGCGGACTACCTCTTCGATGACGAGAACATGATTACGCGTATCGACATGTCCGAGTACCAGGAGAAGTTCAGTGCTACCCGACTCATCGGTGCCCCTCCGGGATACGTAGGTTATGACGAAGGTGGTCAATTGACCGAAGCCATCCGACGCAAACCTTACTCCGTAGTGCTCTTCGATGAGATAGAGAAAGCGCACCCCGATGTCTTCAACGTACTGCTGCAAGTACTTGACGACGGCCGTCTGACGGATAACAAAGGACGGGTGGTCAATTTCAAGAACACCTTGATCATCATGACCTCCAACCTCACGGAAGAACAACTCCGTGCACAGGTCCGTCCGGAGTTCATCAACCGTATTGACGACATCATCCACTTCAGCGAACTCACGGAAGACAATATCCGCGACGTCGTCGGACTCCAAGTGAAACGCATCCACAAGATGCTTGCCGAGCAAGGCTACGACCTGCGCGTGACGGACGACGCGATACGTTACATCGCCAAGGAAGGTTACGACCCGCAATTCGGTGCACGACCTGTCAAGAGAGCGCTCCAACGCCTCGTGCTCAACGAGCTGTCCAAAGCCATCATCGGCGGCAAGGTCACTCAAGACAAGCCGATCATCGTCGAACTCAAAGACGGCGAACTCCACTTCCGCAACTAACGGATTTTTATGGTAACTTTTTTACCACAATAGATCACGAATTTTCAAAAAATGGCACTTATATTTGCAAGTGTCATTTTTTTTGTGTACTTTTGCATCGTTTTTGCAAACGATGAAGAGAAACGCAGGAATATTCATAGGGCTGGGCGTGCTTCTGGCGCTCTTTTTTTGCTTGGATATATGTAGCGGCAGTATATGGCTGTGGCCGTTTGACACACTAAGTGTCATGGAGCACAATATACTGCACGCCATCCGTATTCCGAAAGCCATCACGGCGGTCCTTGCCGGCGCGGCGCTGTCTGTCTCGGGACTGATCATGCAGACCCTCTTCCGCAACCCTCTTGCCGGGCCTTACACCTTAGGCGTCTCGTCCGGCGCGAGTCTGGGCGTAGCCTTCCTGACGATGCTCGGCGGAATCTTTTCAACTTTCAACCTTCAACTTTCAACTTTAGGTCTGCCAATTGCCGCGTGCATCGGCGCGACAGGTGTCTTACTGCTGGTCCTGGCGGTCAGCCGGCGCGTGACGGGTAACGTCAGCCTCCTCATCGTAGGTATGATGTTCGGCTCCATCGCCGGTGCGTTAGTGAGCCTGCTGCAGAACTTCGCCAACCCCGATGCGCTAAAACTCTTCATCGTCTGGACCCTCGGTTCGCTCAGCAGCGTCAGTTGGGCAGATATGCAGCTCTTGCTCCCTATCCTGCTCCTCGGCATGCTCTTTGTCATCCTGGCGATGAAGCCGCTGAACGGTTTGCTTTTAGGCGAAGACTACGCACGCGGACTCGGCATTAACGTGCAACGAACGAGGCTCTATATTGTCCTCGCAACCGGTCTCTTAGCCGGCGGCGTGACAGCTTTCTGCGGTCCCATCGCCTTTATCGGCGTAGCGGTTCCGCATATCGCACGAGGGATTTTTCAGACCTCCAACCACCGCATCACTATCCCTGCGAGCGCCCTCATCGGCGCCGGGCTGCTGCTGATATGCGATGTGTTGTGTTCGCTCTTTGTCTATCCGCTTCCGATATCCACTATCAGTGCCTTGTTCGGAGCGCCGATTATTATCTGGATCATTCTAAAAAACAAATAAACAATGTCTGTACATGTACAAAATAGCCGAATGACGACTTCCAAACTGCGTCAGATGAAGGCTAACGGCGAGAAGATCGCCATGCTAACAAGTTATGATTTCACACTTGCCTCTTTGGTGGACGAAGCGGGCATCGATATGCTCCTCGTGGGCGACAGCGCCAGCAACGTCGTTTGCGGTAACCAATACACCCTGCCCATCACCGTGGATGAGATGATTTTCCTCACCAAAGGTGTTGTCCGCGCAGCACAACACTCGCTCGTCGTTTGCGACATGCCTTTCGGCAGTTATCAAGTGAGCGAAGAAGAGGCCGTGCGTAATGCGATTAAGATCCTTAAGGAATCCGGTTGCGATGCCGTCAAACTCGAAGGAGGCGAAGAAATCCTGCCGGCAATCCGCCACATGATCCAAGCCGGCGTGCCTGTCATGGGACACCTCGGTCTCACGCCGCAGAGTGTCAACCAATTCGGTGGCTACGGCCTGCGCGCCAAAGAAGATGCGGAGGCAGAGAAACTGCTCCACGACGCCAAGCTCTTAGACGAAGCCGGCTGTTTCTCCATCGTCTTAGAGAAGATTCCTGCCGCCCTTGCTGCCAAAGTGACCAAGGCTGTCTCCTGTCCGGTCATCGGCATCGGCGCCGGCAACGGTTGCGACGGACAAGTCCTCGTCCTCCACGACATGTTGGGTCTCAACCAGGGCTTCAAACCTAAGTTCCTCCGTCATTTCGCTTCGCTGGCAGGCGAGATCAAGAATGCGGTCGGAAATTATATCGATGCTGTCAAAGACAGCACCTTCCCCAATGCCGAGGAGAGCTACTAACGGCTAACAACTAACAACTAATAGCTAACAACTAAAAAGAGGGCCCTCAAAGCCCTCTTATTTCATATCCTTCTTTTTGCAGCCACTCAATGGCTTGCGGCAAAACCCTCAACATCCGCTCGTTGGATTTGAGCGAGTCATGGAAATTGATGATAGACCCGGGACGCGTCTCGCGCTGAATAAGACGCAGCATCTGTTCCGGCGTGACGGACGCATCGTAGTCACGCGTGAGGACATCCCAATAGATCAAAGTATATCCCATCTTATGCAAGGCGATACGTTGACGCAAGGTCGCCTTGCCGTAGGGCGGACGGAAGAGCGTAGGAATGAAGACGGATGGATGGTGTTCAAAAAGCGCTTTGTTACATCTCGCCACATTCGACATATATTCGTCGAAAGGCGTCTTCCAACCCTTGAGGTGGTTGTAGGTGTGATTGCCGATCTGATGACCTGCTTCTATCACTTGCCGGAACACCTCAGGATGCTTGTCGATATTTTCACCCACCATGAAGAACGTCGCCTTCACGTTGTATTTCGCCAAGATAGCCAACACCTTCGGTGTCACTTCAGGAATAGGACCGTCGTCGAAGGTCAGGTAAACAGCCTTACCCGTACGGAACACACCGTACGGGTAGAGGCATTGCCATATATCTCTCAGTTTTACCAAGCGAGCGAAGACGCACCTAAGATAGCGGCGTCACTGTCTTTCAGCACGGAGATAGAAACAGGGATCTTGCCCTTCCATATAGGCATGAGGTTCGCATCCAACGCTTCACGGATAGGATCCATGATCCAATGGCCGGACTTGGTCAATCCACCGAAGAGGATGATGGCTTCCGGGCTGGAGAAATGGACGTAGTCGGCTAATTTCTCTCCTAACAGACGACCTGTATAGTCGAAGATCTGTTTGGCAACGAGGTCACCCTTCTCTGCTGCATCGAACACATCCTTGCTCGTTATATGGTCGATATCCGGCAGTTCGCGCAAGATAGTCGGTTGGGTCGTACTGGTCACAATCTCCTTGGCGGTACGAGCCACGCCTGTAGCCGATGCGTACGCCTCGATACATCCTTTCTGGCCGCAACCGCAGAGACGACCGTTGCCGGAATGGTCAATCTTGCAGTGACCTAACTCACCCGCAAAACCGTCATGGCCATACAGCAGCTTGCCGTCAATGACAATACCCGAACCGACACCGGTACCTAAAGTTATCACGATGAAGTTCTTCATACCGCGTGCGGATCCATAAATCATCTCTCCCTGCGCCGCAGCGTTGGCGTCGTTGGTGATGGTGCATTTGACACCCATCCGCTCGCTGATCAGTTTGGCAAACGGCACCACGCCTTTCCACGGCAGATTAGGTGCCTGCTCGATGCAACCCGAATAGAAATTTGCATTCGGAGCACCGCAACCCACTCCCACTACATCCGCCATCGTGATTCCTTCGTCTGCCACGAGTTGTTTCAACCCCGCGCAGAGCACATCGCAATACTCGTCGATATTCGGATATTGCTGGGTAGGAAGAGAATTACTACGAAGAACTTTTCCTTCTTCATTCACAAGACCGAACTTGGTGCCTGTTCCGCCCAAATCGATTCCCAAAGCGTACTTTTTCATTGTTTTAGATTATTTTGCAAAAAATTCAATATTCTGTTATGCATGTGGACTGCGTTATTCCCCTTTTTCAGATGATGGTTATCATCCGGGTACAACTGCATCTCAAACTGCTTGTCTGCCTGCACTAAGGCGTTGATATACTGCCATGTCTGCTGGGCATGGACATTGTCATCCGCCGTGCCGTGAATGATGAGCACATTACCCGTCAGGTCTTTGGCACGAGGCAGCAACGAGGCTTGCTCGTATCCGCGGCTGTTCACTTGCGGACGACGCATATAGCGCTCTGTATAAGCGCTGTCGTATAACTTCCAGTCCGTCACAGGCGCGATTGCCACTCCTGCCTTGAAGGGATGATCTTTCTCGCTCATTGTGAAGAGCGTCTCATAACCACCGTAACTCCACCCCATGATAGCCATTCGCTCACCGTCTATATCGTCCCGTTTCGCGATTTCACGAGCCGCCATGATCAGATCCTCCGCCTCTTTCACACCTAAGTTCATATAGGTCTCATTGCGCCATGCACGTCCCTTGCAGTCGCTTCCGCGCGGATCCACAATCAGCACCGCATAACCGGCTTCCACCAGCGCGTACTCGAATTTCTTCCGCCATCTGTTCAACACACGCTGACTCGCCGGACCGCTATAATGCATCACCACCAGGGCAGAAGGCTGCTGACTGACTTCTGAAGGCCTGATAAGCATTGCCTCCAGGCCGTCAATCTTCATCATCTCGGGTTCAGGGAGCTTATTCGCCTGCCATGCCTCTTTCACATCAGTATTGTCCAGAAGAACCTCGGCTTTCACCGCTTTGGTCCCTTTCAGATGATAGAGGGTGTAAGTATTCGGTGTCTCAAAACTCTGGAAACACGCTATCATCATGGTGCCATCCTTCGACAAACGGGCACTGTGCATGCCATCGCCTTCGGTCAACTGAAGGCTGACAGCCGGCTTCTGAATATTCACCGCATAAATCTGCCGTGTAGCGGGCGTAGCCGCAGCCTGATAATATAGTGTCTGTGTCTTCTCGTTCACCCCATAGACAGCCGTCACATCAATGCCTTCTGGAGTCAATGCACGCACTTGCATACCGTCTTTTCTATACAGGAATGCCTGCCGCCAGCCAGCCTGTTCACTCAGCACGATCACGCGTCCGTCGCTTAACCACTGCCACTGGTCGAAGAGACTGTAGTCCACGAAGTATTTCTTACTCTCCTCGCGGTACCACGAATAGGAAACAGTCGATTTGGCATTACAACTGAACACTTCCATCTTTGTCTGGTCCCGGTTCACGCGAAGCACCATCAACGTGTTCTCGTCCGCCCATCGCAGACGTGGGAAATAAAAATCTGACTGCTGGTTGCCGGTGGCAGACTTCTCATCCACCTGCATCCTTTGGATACCTTTGGTGGCAATATCATAGACGCACACACTCGCTTTCGCATTGGCGCAACCGGCCTTCGGGTAACGAAGCGATTCCATACGCGGGTATTGCGGAAATCGTTCATTCGTTAACTCGTTCATTCGTTCACTCGTTAAATAAACTTCCCATGAGAACGTCGGCACCTCCGTCTCATCGAGCCGTACGAAGGCGAGCGCTTTCGAGTCGGGGCTCCAGGCGAACAAGGCCGTGGTGGCAAACTCTTCTTCGTACAACCAGTCGGCTACGCCGTTGATGATATCTGTGTTCTCGTCCTTGGTCACCGCCACTTCGGTGCCGAAATCGAGTTTGTGCACGTACAGATTGTTGCCTTTCGCAAACGCCACATAACGTCCGTTGGGACTCATCACCGCATCGCGCACCAGGCCTTCTCCCAGACGCTTGCGCGTATGACGCATCGTATCCACGATATACCATTCCGCCACTTCCGAATGACGGAAGATCTTCTGTTCGTTCTCTTTCTCCAAGCGGTAACGGGATTTCATCATTCCATCATTGAGCGACGCAGTCGCGCACATTCTATCATTCAAGATACTGTCCTGCTCCGCCACACTCAGCGTCTGCGCATTGTATTCACCGCCTAAAATGCCGGTTAATACCGATAATATAATTGCTAACACTTTCATTCTTTCACTCTTTCAATTTTTAATTCTTAATCCTTAATTCTTCCTCCCGTTACCGTATAAGTTCCTCCTTGACGAAGAATAAGCACCTGACCGTCACGCAATATCTTCTGACAACTGCCTCCGGACGGCTGAACGCTCTCTATCCCAACCATCGCCTCGGGGTGGCAGGTAAAGGCGTATATCTCTGTGGGCATCATCGTTCCCAACAATCCCATGGGCGAATTGCCCGGATTAGCCGGTAACAGCCCAGCGTGTATTTCGTTTCCGCCGCCTTCCATAATATTCAACCAAAGGACATATGTCTTGTTGTCAATCGTAGTATAGAAAAGCGTCTGGTCTCCCTGGTGATACACGTTCCACGGCGTTGCTTTCGCGGCCATCTGTTTGCCATGATAGCCTATCGGCGTTCCTGTCGGCACATGGGTGATATACGCGGTGTCCTCGCTCGTAAAAGTGAGTTCATAGTGCTGATTCGCGTCATATACATTCGCTGTAGCACGCTCCATCGTTCCCTCCGCAGGCACACCAGTCAACGCCATCTGCATTTGGCGATCCACGTACATATAGACACCGGAGCACAACTCCTCTTCATATACCCTCTCTTGTGTGTCCACCTCTTCCCACTGGTACACCGTCCATAGCGTGTCGTTCGAGGGATAGTAGCGGCTGTCCGGATAGTAGTATGCCGGTTCTTCATAAACCGTCCAAAACTCCTTCTTACTCCATCCTCTGAACCGCCAATGGTCCTCGTCCTGCATCCAGGGCAGGACCACTCCACTCATCCCTTGTTCTTCTCGCAGCGTGTCTATCGGCGTACTACCCTGCATCAGAACCACTTGCTGCGCTGCGCGGGGTGACCACTCGATAGTAAACGCATCCACATAAATCGAGTTTTGGAGACCCGTCACGCGAATCGTCATCGTCTCTACACCCTGTTGCCGGCCTTTATAGACCTCTACATCCGCACTCACGTTCTGCCAGGTCACGGTCTTCGTGGACATGGTCACTTCATCCATTGTCACTGTTATGGAACCGCTACCACTCTTCGCATTAGCGCGCATCGCTAACGACACGCGCTCTACACTCATACCACCCATGTTACGGAGCGTCAAAATCGCTTCATCGCCCGCACGCAACTGTCCTTTATTGTACGTGTTGGCATAACTCGCCTCAATATCGTACGGCGTAGTGCTGGCATCGGTTAACTTCACCGTGTTCTTGTTCTCCACGGTCCATGTCATCACACTCAATATAACCAGCAACAGGTGGGTCATTGACCTATTTTACGACGTACACACTCGGCAATAAACCGCGCCACTTCGGCAGGCTCCAAACCCGTTATATTCAGCACCAGGTCGTAGTTCCGCGCATCGTAACGTGTCTTGCCGCTGAAGGTCTTCGTGAAGTTCTCGCGTGCCTCGTCCACCTTGTCTAGCAAGGCGTCCGCAGTGCCCTCGTTGATATTTAATCGACGAGCCACTTTGTCGCGACGGAAAGCGCGGTCCGCCATCAGAAAAACCTTGAACGCATTAGGTTCCTCGCGGAAAATATGAAAACCCGTACGACCCAAGATGACGCACGACTCCTTGTGCGCCAGCGAACGAACCAAAAACTCCTCGTCTTTGTATAAATCCGCCGACACGTTCTCATACCAGAAACTCGGCTTCGTGGCCTTGATATGATCTATCTCCTCCTGCGTGAGGTTGTATTTTTCACGAATAGGTTCCAACAGTTGGCGGTCGTATAACTGCACACCTAACTGCTTCGCCAATTCCGTGGCAATCTGACGACCGCCCGTTCCGAACTCACGGCCTATCGTCACGATAAACTTCTTGTCCATATTGTTCAAACTGCCATAGTATGCTTATTCGTCATCACCGTTCACAAGTCCTTCCGGCACTTCCATAGTGCGGGTCAACTTGTCTCCCGTACGAGTTTTTTTACGTTTTAAAACATTTTGCGCTGCAAAGGTAATACAAAAAAATGAATTATGCAAATTTTTTATAAAAAAGATTGCGCGCGCTTGCGTATATGAAAAAAAAGTAGTAATTTTGCGAGCTTTTTGTGGAGTGTTACCTGATTGCATCGGACAAATATCGTATCCCACCCAACCTTATAATATACATAGTATATTATCCCGTGATTTTAAAAACAAATAAAAATAATTAACAATTTTATGCAAACAATCAAACTGAAACGTGGTTTGGACATTCCTTTTGAGGGAACTGCGGCAGAGGCGCTGGGTAGCGTTCGTCGTCCGGAGGTCTTTCATATCGTGCCCGACCAGTTCGCCGGCATCACTCCGAAACTGGATGTCAAGGTCGGCGACCGTGTGAAGGCGGGTAGCCCGCTCTTCCACGACAAAGCGTTTGAGAGCTTGTTCTTTACCTCACCCGTCTCGGGTGAAATCAAAGAGATCGTGCGCGGTGAGCGACGTAAGATCATGTCCATCGACATCCTTGCGGACGCGACCATCGAGTATGAGAAATTTGAGGTAAAGAGTGAAGGTTTAACGAGTGAAGGAGTGAAAGATCTTCTTCTCCGTTCAGGCCTCTGGGCATTGATGAAGCAACGTCCGTACGACTGCATCGCTCTGCCGAACAAGACTCCTCGCGCTATTTTTATTTCGAGTTTTGACAGTGCGCCTTGTGCTCCGAACTATGAGTTCGTGCTCAAAGGTCAGTTGCCTACTTTGCAGGCAGCTGTTAGTGCGCTGGGCAAGATTGCGCCGGTTTATGTCGGTATCAAGGGCGGTTCCCGCTCAACCGAGTTTAGAGAGTTAAAAGACTGCACCCTCTACGAGGTCTATGGTCCGCATCCTGCCGGAAACGTAGGCGTGCAGCTCAACAACCTCGCGCCGCTGGCAAAGGGTGAGACGGTCTTCACCATCAACATTCAGGATCTCGCGCTCATCGGTCGTCTCTTCCAGAAAGGTATCGTGGATTACCAGAAGAAAGTGGCGCTGACCGGTCCGTTGGCGTACGGCAAGCAGTATTACAACGTGCTACCGGGTATGCCTGTGAGCGCAATCCTCACGAGCAACGTACACACCGAGTGTCCTTGCCGTTACATCGCCGGAAATGTTCTTTCCGGACGTCAGATCAGCCTTGATGACATCATCTCTGTCTATGACAACCAGTTCACGGTGCTGGACGAAGGCTCCGAGAACCATGAGTTCATGGGATGGATGCTGCCGCGCTTCTCGTCGTTCCATTTCGGCAAGACCGACCCCGCTTCCATGCTTGACAACTGTTTCACACGCTGGCTCTTCGGCAAGAAGCACTACCAGTGGGATGCGCGCCTGAAAGGTGGTCGCCGTGCGATCATCGTCTCCGGCGAGTACGACAAGGTCTTCCCGATGGATATCTACCCCGAGTACCTCATCAAAGCCATGATTGCCGGCAACATCGACAAGATGGAAGCCCTCGGCGCGTATGAGGTGGCTCCCGAAGATTTTGCGCTCTGCGAGTATGTCTGCACCTCCAAAATGCCGCTGCAGGCGATCGTTCGCGAAGCGTTGGACAATTTAAGAAAGGAGATTGAGTGATGGAATGGTTATATAGAAATTGGAAGAAGTTCGGCAAGAACTTCGAGGAAGGCGGCAAGCTGAACTGGCTCAGTTCGTTCTACGACGCTTTCGATACCTTCCTCTTCACGCCTCAGACTACCGCCAAGCGTCTTGGAACGCACATCCATGACGGTTCGGACTCCAAGCGTACGATGATTATTGTCGTACTGGCTTTGGTTCCGGCGCTGCTCTTCGGTATGTTCAACGTAGGTTACCAGCACCTGCTGGCTACGGGCCAATTGGCAACCGGCATGACCGCCGCTCTCTGGTGGAAAGCGTTCGGCTTCGGCTTCCTGGCCGTACTGCCGTATATCTTGGTAAGTTACATCGTTGGTCTGGGTATCGAGTTCACTGTGGCGCAGATCAAGCACGAAGAGGTAGCCGAGGGTTTCCTCGTTACGGGATTCATCATTCCGCTCATCGTGCCGATTAACACGCCGCTGTGGCAGGTAGCGATAGCAACGGCTTTCGCGGTCATCTTCGCCAAAGAGGTGTTCGGCGGAACGGGTTATAACATCTTCAACGTGGCGCTGATCACGCGTGCGTTCCTCTTCTTTGCTTATCCGAGCCACATGACCGGTGACGAACCGTTCGTGCGCACCGGTGGCACATGGGGCTGGGACGGCGGTCACGCGCTCGTGGATGGTTTCTCCGGCGCTACTCCGTTGACCCAGATGAGCACCGGCTCTGCCGTAGAACTGGGTTTCTGGGACCTCTTCAACGGTCTGATCCCGGGTTCGGTGGGCGAGACCTGCTGCTGGGCTATCCTGCTCGGCGCTTGTCTGCTGCTGGCTACAGGCGTAGCGTCTTGGAAGACGATGCTGTCTGTCTTCGTAGGCGGCGGTCTCACCGCTTGGCTCTTCAACCAATTCGGTTCGGAGGCTAACCTCGCAGCGCAGTACCCGTGGTACATGCACCTCGTTAGTGGCGGTTTCGCTTTCGGTGCTGTCTTCATGGCTACCGACCCTGTGACATCCGCCCGTACCGAGTGCGGCAAGTATATCTACGGCTTCCTCATCGGTCTCGTAGCAGTGCTTGTGCGCGTTCTCAACCCGGGTTATCCGGAGGGAATGATGCTCGCTATCCTGCTCATGAACGCCTTTGCGCCGCTCATCGACTGGTGTGTTGTTCAAGCAAACATTAATAAACGTGCTAAAAGGGAGGCGAAGCTATGAAACTGAATACGAACAGTAATCTTTATACCTTCATCTATTCAGCGGTGATGGTAATCATCGTAGCTGTGCTCTTGGCGGTTGTCAGCCAGGCACTCGCTCCGAAGCAGCAGGCGAATATCCTGCTCGACAAGCAGAAACAGATCCTCGGTGCGCTGAAGGTGGACTACTCCGCCGGCAACCCCGCAGAGATCTACATGGTGCTCGTGAACGACACGCTGACCTACGGCGACAAAGAAGTCTATGTAGCTAACCTCAACGGTGCTACCAAGTACATCCTGCCGCTTTCCGGTAAGGGTCTTTGGGGCGGCATCGGCGGTTACCTCGCACTCGATGAGGACAAGAACACCATTTATGGTGTGAACTTCAACCACGAGTCCGAGACCCCGGGTCTGGGTGCCAAGATCGTTGAGCCGGAGTTCCGCAGCCAGTTTGAAGGCAAGCACATCCGCAATGGAGAAGGTGCTGTCGTTTCTGTAGCGGTTCTCAAAGCAGGCAAACATGCCGAAGGACAGGAGCAGGTAGATGCCATCTCCGGTGCTACCATCACCTCGTCCGGCGTCAGCACGATGCTTGAAGTGAACCTCGGCGAGTACGCAGAGTTTTTGAATGAATTAAATGAAGGAAAGGAGGAAGACCATGTTGAGTCAGAAGACTAAGGACACATTACTCGGTCCTCTTAACGCTAATAACCCTGTCGTAGTGCAGATCCTGGGTATCTGTTCGGCACTCGCCGTAACGGTACAGCTCAAACCTGCGCTCGTCATGGGAATCGCCGTGACGATCATCGTGGCGATGTCAAACGTGATCGTGTCGCTGCTGCGTAACACCATCCCGATGCGTGTACGTATCATCGTGCAGCTCGTGGTAGTGGCTGCGCTGGTAACCCTCGTCAGCGAAGTGCTCAAAGCCTTTGCTTACGATGTAGCGATGCAGCTGAGCGTCTATCTCGGTCTGATCATCACCAACTGTATTTTGATGGGTCGCTTGGAGGCGTTCGCCATGACCAACAACGCATGGGATTCCCTGTTGGACGGTCTGGGCAACGGTCTGGGTTATGCCATCATCCTCGTCATCGTAGCCTTCGTGCGCGAGCTCCTCGGCTCGGGTCAACTGCTTGGTTTCCAAGTGATCCCGCAGTGGTGCTATGACCACGGCTACGAGAACTGCGGTATGATGCTCATGCCCGCCATGGCGCTTATCTTGGTAGGTTGTGTAATCTGGGCGCATCGCTCAATTAACGATAAGGAGGCTAAGTAATGGAACACGCTTTAAGTTTATTTGTCCGCTCGATATTTGCGGATAACATGATTTTCGCGTACTTCTTAGGAATGTGCTCTTACCTCGCCGTTTCGAAGAACGTGAAGACCTCAGCCGGTCTGGGTGTAGCCGTTACTTTCGTGCTCGTCGTTACCCTGCCGGTCAACTACCTCTTGCAGACGCTCGTTCTTGAGCCGCTGCATCTGGAGTACCTCAGTTTCATCCTCTTCATCGCCGTCATTGCCGCGATTGTGCAGTTGGTGGAGATGGTTGTGGAGAAATACAGCCCGTCGCTCTATGCGAGCCTCGGTATCTTCCTGCCGCTGATTGCGGTGAACTGCGCTATCATGGGTGGTTCGCTCTTCATGCAGCAGCGTATCGGCCTGCCCGCAGTGGATCCTAAGGCTATCACCTCGCTCGGCGATGCGTTCATGTACGCCTTCGGTTCGGGTCTGGGATGGTTCTTGGCGATCGTCTGCCTCGCAGGTATTCGTGAGAAAATGGAGTATAACAATGTTCCCAAACCGCTGCAGGGACTGGGTATCACGTTCATCACCGTGGGACTCATGGCGATGGCGTTCATGTGCTTCAGCGGACTGGAAATCTAATAGGAGGACAACACTATGAATATGACTGCAATTTTATATGCTGTAGGAGTGTTCCTCATTGTGATCCTCCTGCTCGTGGCTATCCTCTTGGTGGCTAAGAAATACTTGGTGTCTTCGGGTAATGTAAAAGTTACAATTAACGGAGATAAAGTGTACGATGTTGCCGCGGGGGGAAACCTCCTGAACCAACTCGGCGAAGCCGGCGTTCACCTGCCTTCTGCCTGCGGCGGTAAGGGTTCTTGCGGACAGTGCAAGTGCCAGGTACTCTCCGGTGGCGGCGAGATTCTGCCTACCGAGACCGTCCATTTCTCGCGCAAACAGCAGAAAGAAGGATGGCGTCTGGGTTGCCAGGTCAAAGTCAAAGAAGACATCACCATGAAGGTCGATGAGGCTGTTCTGGGTGTCAAGGAATGGGAATGCGAAGTCATCTCTAACAAGAACGTCGCTACCTTCATCAAGGAGTTCAAAGTGCAGCTGCCTCCGGGCGAGCACATGCACTTCGAGCCGGGTTCGTACGCACAGATCA
>CAMHOY010000021.1 GCA_946186915.1 uncultured Bacteroidales bacterium
TTGCTGCACTCGAGTGGCGCACGCGTTTCTTGCACCATTATTATACGGTTTTCAAGGGCGGTGCCAAGCCTGAACCCGGCCTAAAGCCCTACTCCCGTTTCTATCAATACACCTACGTGGCTATTTACCGGCAGTTGAAGGCCGCGGCGCAGAAAGCGAAGGAGGAAGAGAAAGTGGAAATTGAAATAGAGGATGTAACGTTCGAGCCGATTGATTTTCGGCCGCGACTGCAGGCTTTTTCGAGTCCGCTGCGGAGAGCGTACAATCGATATAGAGAAACCTGGGGACCGCGGGATAGTATCCCGCACAATGAACAAAGCCCGCCGGAACAACTCATACCGGGATAATGGATATATTTCCCCTTAGCAGTAAAAATTCGGAAAAAATGCGCGCGCGCTTGCACATGTCAAAAAAAAGCAGTAAATTTGCAGCGTGATTTAAAAATATCGTTTAACCTTTTAAAAATTTGTATTATGAACGTAACGATCAATGCCGTTAATTTTGAGATGGCTGACAAACTGGAGCAGTTTATTGAGAAGAAAATGAATCGTTTCGAGCGTCATCTGAACGCCGATGACAAAGTAGAGATCCGTATGTCGGTTATCAAGCCGCAGACGAACGCCAACAAAGAGGTGAAGGTGCGCATTGCCGGCTTGTTCGCCGAGAAGACTGCCGACAGTTTTGAGGAAGCACTCGACGCTTGCCTCGCAGCGTTGGAGTCCCAAGTAGAGCGCCGCAAGAACGGATAATTGATGTTGATATTTCGTAAAATAGGAATCGTGTTGGCGGTGATGCTCCTGCAAATAGGGAGCATCGCTGCCGGCACTAATGACCTGTTGTGGGACTACACGAATGCACCGCCGCAGAATAATCCCGACCGCGGTTTGCGGTATGAAGGGACCGTCAACGATCCGGAGGGCGTGAAGAATGGGTTGAAAGGCATCAAACTGAACAGTTCAGGGTGGTGTTGTTTCACGAAAGCCCCGGTGGCGGGCGTCCTCAAACTCACTTTCGCCCCGCGAAGCGGTATCAACCGCGCCTCGCTTCAAGTACACACCTGGACGGGAGACCGGCCCTTCGAGGAGACGCGCATAGGCGTGACATGCGAGATACGCAAGTCGGGTACGCAGTGTATCCCCCTCACGGCGGAGCAGAATAATATTTATATCACTCGTCTGCTGGAGATGGAGGCGGTGCTGCAACGCATCGAGTTTGTGGAAGGCGCAGTCTATGAGCCGCGTCCCTGCGATCCGGACAAAGGGGAAGAGCAGGCGTATATCCAAGAGGTGAACATAGACACCCTCTCGGAGAATGCCCGTTTTTTCTTACGCGCGCTGGCGGACGCGAACGCGACGGGTCATAAGACGATCTATTTGCCGAACGGCGTGTATGACCTTGGCGCGTTGACGCTCACCGCCATCGAAGCCGACGGAATCAGCATCATCGGCGAGTCGATGGAAGGAACGATCATCCGTAACAAACCCGACTATCGTCTGGAGTCCATCAGCAAGACCGCTACGCTGCGCATCGCCGATGACGTGGAAGGCACCGTGTTGCGCGACTTGACGATAGAGAACGCACTCGACTACTACGCCAACAACAACGGCCGCGCCGTCTGTCTCTGGGACCAGGGCACGAAGACAATATGCAAGAACGTACGTCTGCTCTCGCACCAGGACACCTACTACAGCCACAAAGCCGGCGCTGTCAAGTATTTCGAAGACTGCGAGATACACGGCACCGTTGATTTTATCTGCGGGGACGGCAATGTCTATTTCAACCGCTGCCTGCTGTACTCGGAGCACCGCCCCTACGGCGTAAACGCCTTGACGGCGAGCAATGCCGCCGAGACGGACAAAGGGTACGTGTTCGAGAGCTGCACCATCAAAAGCGAATGTCCGGTAGTGAGCCTCGGACGCAGTTGGAACAACTATCCCAAGTGCGTGTTCCTCCGTACTACACTCGACTACAGTGCCGGCGATTTCGCCCTGACGGACAATAAGAACATCCATCGCTGGACCTTGCCCGGAATGCGCGTAGTGCCCGCTTGTTTCGGCGAGTACCGCACGAAAAACGTCAAGGGAAAGATTATCTCGCCCAAGAAAAACGAGGTGGTCTTCACTTTCCGTGGACAGGAACGACCGATGAACACCATCCTTACGCCCAAACAGGCGAGAGTCTATACGATAGACTACGTCCTCGGCGAGTGGGCAAAAGAAATTCCGACAATCATACAAACAAATACTTATAAACAATGAGAAAGACAATTCTTTTCGCGTTAGGTGCTTTGTTGAGCATCAATGCCTGGTCCTTTGACAATGTACCCGCTTCTATCAAATGGGCGGACGGTACGGACAAAGCCGTGGTAACCTCGGACGCCGCGGATGGTATCAAAGAGAACAAACGCAAAGCAGGTACGGGGCTGACAGAAGGTTCGCGTAATAATTTTGCCGCTAACCCCGGTGAGAAGATGGCGACTTTCAATCCCTCCGCCAAGAAACCCGGTGTGGTCGAATCCGCTATGATTGAATATTCCGTGAAAATGAAGAAAGGTGTTACTTTCACCCTTACAAGCGTGGAGTACGATGCTATCAAGCAAGGTACGGATAATGCCTCCTATCACTGGTCTTATACTGTGGATGGCGTAGAGGCAACTCCGGTAGAGGTGTTGAAAGACGACCTGCTGCGTGAAACCAACACTACCGGTTCGCCGGCTCTGCATCACGTACATGCGATCACAGCGGCTGCTGGACAGACCGTCAGTCTGCGATTCTACGTGTCGGGCTTTGACAGCGGCAAACTCTTCTGCCTGAGTGATGTACAGATCAACGGTACCATCAACGGAGAAGAGGAAGTACGTACGTTCACGAACTTCAAAGTGGACTTCCGTTCGGAAGAACCGACATGGGTGGAGCCTGCAGAAAAACCGGCTAATGTGACGCTGAGCAACCTCGTCTTCAAAGATACGCAGCACGGACTTCAAGGCGGTACCATCACCGTACAAGTTGATGGTCCGGTGAAATTCACGCTGGGTGGCTGTACGTACGGTAAAAGCATCATCGTCAAGAAGAACGGCGCCGACCTCACAACCATTGACAACAAGGTAGGTTGTGACAACAGCGGAGTAGGGAACGGCTACACGAAATTCGTGACATGGCTGTATAACGTGGAGGAAGCGGCAGAACTGAGTTTCACCGTGAACGGATATATGCCGTATATGTTCGCTGAAGCATGCGACTTCGTGCCACAGGTAGAAGTACGCTATTTCGACACCGACGGCAAGAAGCTCATCGGTAGTGAGATTATCGACGGCAGCTCGGCACTCGTATTCAAATACAGCGCATCAGACGTGACGGTGCCTGCAGGCTGCGCATTCCGCGGCTGGTTTGACGGCACCACGCCTACCTCGCTCAAAGTGGCGGAAGGCATGGCTGTTAACGAAGACCTCAGTCTCTATGCGGTAGCCACCGAGATAGAAGAGGCAGCGATGGGTAAGATCTTCAATTATGACTTCCGTCAGAAATCCTTCTATCCGGAGGATCACGAAGTGCTCGTCTTCAACGGCGGCAGTTACAAAGATGCGCAACACGGCTGGACTTTCGGTAATGGCAACACGCTCGGCGTGAAGGTAGCCGGCAATGCACTGCTCGTAGTAGGTGTATGCAAATACTCGCATACCGGCGACACCGAGTTGCGTGACGCCGCAGAAAACGTCGTAGGTAAACTGACCACAGAGAAAGAGGTGACACCGGATGGCGAGTTGCAGAGCATCCAATATATCGGAGAAGCAACGACCCTGACGTTCCATTTCACGGGTACGGATTATATCCACTCGCTGAAGGTTTATAACATCGCCGAGTTGCCGCAGAAAGACGAGTACGGTTATTATGAGATTGCTCCGAACGACGGCGCGGGTTTGATTCTGGCCCTCGAGTCGATGGCAGCAGGCGAGAAAATCTTCCTGCCGAACGGTATCTATGACCTCGGCGAGACCTGCCTGACCACCATCAGCAAGAATAATATCTCCATCATCGGACAGTCGATGGAAGGAACGATCATCAAGAACACACCGGACTATCGCAAAGAGGGTATCAGTACCACTGCAACCATCCTCATCACGGCGACCAACACCTATCTGCAGGACTTGACGCTCTGGGATAACATGGATTATTTCGCAGCCATCGCAGCCGGCTTGCAGGGTGCACGCGGCGTAAGTCTTCAGGATAAGGGTACCAAGACGATCTGCAAGAACGTCAAACTGCTCTCGAACCAGGATACCTATTACAGCAACAAGGTCGGTGCAGTCAAGTATTTCGAGGACTGCGAGATTCACGGAACAGTCGATTTCATCTGCGGCGACGGTAGCGTTTATTTCAAGAACAACGTCCTTGTAGGAGAGCAACGTAATGCCTCCGGTGGCGGTGCGAATGCCATCACGGCCAGCAACGCGGACGCAAGCGACAAGGGTTATGTCTTCGAGTCCTGCCGCGTGAAGTACGCAGAGAATATACAAGGCACATTGCCCGTCATGAGTCTCGGTCGTAGTTGGAACAACGCACCGAAATGCGTCTTCCTCAATACCGTCCTCGACGACTCGAACGGCGAGTTAATCATGACCAAAGACGCTTCTCAACAGAAAGACAAGATTGCCCGCTGGACGCTCGGCGCGATGAACATACTGCCTGAGAAATTCGGCGAGTTCAACTCCATGGATAAGGACGGCAACGTCGTTTCGCCGGCAAGCAATAATGTAACCTTCGTGCTTGGATCCGATGAGAAGCAGATGGAGACCATCCTCACGGCAGACGATGCGGCTACCTATACTATCGACTACACGCTTGGGGCGTGGGCGGCAGACGCACAGAACGATGCCAAACAAGCAGTTTGCGAGGAAAAAGCGGAGGACTTCGAACCGGACGCTATTTATATGGCTGAGGCTGAGGGAGAAAAACCTATCCTCTTCAAAGGTGGTGAGTTCAATGATAAGGTAGCTTTGTACAATGGTATCACCTATACCATCCGCAAAGCGAACGGACGCGGTGGTTTCGGCTTGCCCGCAGGCACTGACCCGCAGGGAGTGGATAATACCGCTGCAGAGGGCGTGAAAGTACAGAAAATCATCCGTGACGGACAAGTAATTATCGTACGCGACAACCGAGAGTACACGGTATTCGGTACGCAATTATAAATTGGAGATTGGTAGTTGATGAATTGGATAAGTAATTTATTTTTTGGCACGGGCATAGCACATTCGATTTTTGTGCTTGCCCTTGCCATTGCTATTGGAATTTTCTTGGGTGCCAAACTCAAGATCAAAGGTATTACTCTGGGTATTACTTGGATTCTTTTCTGCGCGATCGCGTGCAGCCATTTCGGCATGACGCTAGATCCGTTAGTGGAATCCTTTGCAAAGGACCTTGGTCTCATCCTGTTTGTATATTCAATAGGCTTACAGGTGGGACCAGGTTTCTTTTCGTCGTTCGGCAAGGGCGGTCTGCGCCTGAATATGCTGGCGGCGAGTATAGTGGTATTAGGCTGTGTGACGGCTTATGTGATTCACTTGTTAAGCGGAACGGACATCGCGACGATGACCGGTGTGCTCTTTGGAGCCGTGACGAACACTCCGGGTCTTGGTGCAGCCCAACAGACGTACCAAGATATGACAGGTGTATCCAATCCCGACATCGCTTCCGGTTATGCAATGGCCTATCCGTTAGGCGTAGTCGGAATCCTATTCTCAATGCTTGTTATCCGCTGGGTGTTCCGAATCAAGATGGATAAAGAAGAAGAGCAGGTGAAGGCAGAGAAAGGCGAGGTGCAGCAAGTGGAGCATTATGACATGAAACTGACGAACCCGCAAATAGACGGTCTGCATGTGCGTGACTTAGGTCTGCTGACGCATGTGACAATCGTAGTGAGCCGCGTATTAGACATTCATGGCAATGAGTTCATGCCGGACGCAGAGACACTGCTGCACGTAGGCGACCAAGTGCGGCTGGTAACAGATAAGAAAAACGAACGTACGGTATTCTTGCTCGGCGAGAAAGCAGATATCCATTGGGATGAACAGGAGAGGAATATCCACCTTGTAAGCCAGCATATCGTGGTGACCAAGGATAAAATCAACGGCAAACAGATATGTGATCTGAAAGTGCGCGACGCTTTCCATATCACCATCACGCGTGTCCGCCGCGCCGGTATCGAACTGCTGGCAACTCCGGATTTACGTCTGCAGTTAGGTGACCGTCTGACGGTAGTAGGCGAGAAGGAGGCAGTAGAGAAAATTGCAAAAGCCTTCGGAAACTCCGCCAAGAAGCTGGATGCACCGAACCTGGCATCGCTGTTCTTCGGAATCATTTTAGGCGTGGCTTTGGGATCCATACCTTTTGCACTGCCCGGGCTGTCCCAACCGTTCAAATTAGGTATCGCGGGCGGTTCCCTAATCATCGCAATCCTGATGGGTGCTTTCGGTACCAAATGGCATTTAGTGACCTATACCACCACTTCAGCCAATTTGATGATCCGCGAAATCGGCATATCGCTCTTCCTTGCTTCCGTAGGCTTCGGTGCAGGTAAGAGTTTTATCCCGACCCTTGTAGGCGGAGGTTATGTTTGGATCGGTTACGGTGTGCTCATCACGCTGCTGCCGCTTCTGCTGATCGGTATCATAGCCCGTAAATGGATGAAATTAGATTATTTCACGCTGATGGGTCTGATAGCCGGTTCGACCACGGACCCGCCAGCATTGGCGTATGCGACTTCGCAGTCTTCGGTCAATGACCGCGCTGCCGTCGCGTACTCAACCGTTTATCCGCTGACGATGTTCCTGCGTGTACTCACCGGACAACTGATGATTCTTCTGTTCTTGTGAGCCTGAATCGGGAAATATTACGTCTCGCGGTGCCAAGCATTTTGGCAAACATCACTATACCGCTCGTCGGCATCGTGGATACCGCGATAGTAGGGCATCTAAGCGATGCTGCGGCTATCGGAGGTATCGCTATCGGTACCATGCTCTTTGACTTGCTCTATTGGAACTTCGGTTTCCTGCGTATCGGCACGTCGGGCCTCGCGGCCCAAGCATACGGAGCGGGACGAAAAGACGAATGCCGCAAGATTCTCGTGCAGAGTTTGACTTTGGCTCTTCTCGCGACCCTCTTCGTATGGGCGATTCAGTGGTTCTTTGTTAATGCCGTCTTGGCCGTCGTGCCTTGTTCCGAAGAGGCGGCTCTTATCGCGCGTGAGTATTTCTATGTGCGTATCTGGGCAGCGCCCGCCACGCTGATGCTCTTCACCTTCAAGGGTTGGTTCATCGGCATGCAGGATACAAAGAGTCCCATGGCAACAGATATTCTCGTGAATGCCGTGAACATGGCCGCCAGTTATTATATGGCGGTATATGTCGGACAAGGAGTGATCGGTGTAGCGTACGGAACGATTATCGCGCAGTACAGCGGACTTTTCCTCGCTGTTGCCATTATGGTGCTAAGGTATGGCATCATTCATATCGGTACGCGTGAGATACTGGCCGCGATGAAGTGGCCGGAACTGAAACGAATGATGAGTCTGAACGGCAACTTGTTCATTCGCTCGCTCTGCTTCATGGTTGTGTATGTGGGCTTTTCCGCGCTTATGAGTCAGTACGGAGATGTCGAGTTGGCGATAGGGAGTATTATCATGAAGCTCTTTATGTTCTTCTCCTTCTTCGTGGACGGCTTTGCCTATGCGGGGGAAGCATTGGTGGGCAAGGCTTTCGGCGAGCAATCAGCTATCAGTTATCAGCAATCAGATATTAGAAAGATCATCCGTTTGCTCTTCAACTGGAGCATAGGAGTAGGGCTGTTTTTTACGGCAATTTATGCCGTCTTGGGCGATGAGAGCATCGCCATCATGACCTCGGATAGCGAGGTGTTGGCGGCTTCAAAGCCGTATATGGGATGGTTGGTAGCCATGCCTATAGTGAGTGCGCTGGCGTTTATGTGGGATGGCGTTTATGTGGGAGCGACCGCCGGCGTGCAGATCAGGAATGCCATGATTTGGGCGGCAGTCGCCTTCGTAGCAGGATATTTAGCGACATTCACCTGGCTGGGACCACAGGCGTTATACCTTGCGTACTTTGCCCACCTTATCGCCCGAGTGGTATATCTGACAATTGAACGGAAAAAGATATATGATGAAAACGAGTAAAATAATCAGTTTTGGACTTGCGCTCTGTGCGCTGATGGCATGTACCAAACAGGCATATCGAGAGTACACGCAAACTCCAATCAAAGTGAAGACAACTGTGGTGGCTCCGCAAGCAGGCAACGCGATCTCACGTTACGTAGGCACGATCGAACCGACGCATGAGACGCCACTGAGTTTGGAGACAACGGGTCGCGTCACCGCTATCAACGTGAAAAACGGCACCCGGGTACACAAAGGTCAAGTGCTTTTGACGGTGGATAATACCCAGGCACTCAACGCCCTTCAGGGAGCGGAGGCAACTCTCCAACATGCTCAGGACGGTCATGACCGGGTAAGTCAGGTGCATGCCAAAGGCGTGGTGTCCGACCAGAAGATGGTAGAGGTGGAGAGCCAGTTAGCACAAGCCAAATCCATCTATGCCGCGGCAAAAAAGCGCTTGGAGGAATGTACGCTTGTTGCGCCATGCGACGGAGTGGTAAACGGATTGACCATGGAGAAAGGGCAGACAGTCATCCCCGGAACGAAGTTGTGCTCTATCCTCGACGTATCGGGATTTAACGTACGATTCACTGTTCCCGAGGCGGAAGTACGCAATTTGGGTAAGTCAGGCAAAGTGGAATGTGCCGCAGTGGACTCTGTTTTCCCCATCACCATACGCGAGAAGAGTGTAGCGGCGAACGCCGTCACACACACGTATGATGTCGTAGCGCATGTATCCGGAGGTACGGATGTCCTGATGGCCGGAATGGTAGCGAAGGTGCATATACAGAATTCCGGCCACAACACGGACGAAGAGCAGATGACAAACATTGTCATACCGGCGAAATGTATCTTGCTAATGCCTGAAGTACACACGGTGTGGATAGTTGAGAACGGCGCAGCCGTGCGGCGCAAAATCGTCATTGACGGTTATCAGGCAGACGGAGTGCGCGTGAAGAGCGGCCTGCAAGCAGGAGATACACTGATTACCGAAGGATACCAGAAACTGTACAAGGATTGTAAGGTAATCGAAGACTGATAATCTATAATTGATGATTGAAAAGTGAAGACTAGTCCACACATAGAAGGTGCCATGCGGCGTCACGGACTTGTGATGGCTTTATTCCTTGCTCTGATGGCATTCGGTATCTGGTCGTTGCCGCAGATGAACAAGGATGAGTTTCCGCAGTTTACCATCCGTCAAGGTCTTATCGTGGCTTATTATCCCGGCGCTACGGCTGATGAGGTAGAGCAACAGGTGACGATACCTCTCGAGGATTATATCAACTCCTTCGAATTTGTTGACAAGAAACTGACCTACAGCCAGAGTGAAGACGGCCTCGCGTATATCTACGTCATGCTACGTATGACGGCTGTCAATAACGAGGCTGCCTGGACAAAGATCCGCGCGGGCCTGCCGCTCTTGCAGAAGACCCAACTGCCCACCGGCGTCTTGCAGACCCTCGTCATTGACGATTTCGGCAACACCTCGTCCCTGCTCATCGCCGTGGAGAGTCCCGAACGCAGTCCGCGTGAACTGGAGCAATACGCGAAACAGGTCTGCTCGCACTTGCGTACCATCCCCGAGATGGGCAAACTGCGTATCATGGGACAGCAGACGGAAGAGATAGCCATTACCATCGACCCTGAACAATTGTCCCGTTATGGCATCAATCCTTCAGCTCTACAAGCGCAAATGGCTTTGCAGGGACTTCGAACGGTTGGTGGCGAGAGTGATGAACACGGTGCGCTGCAAGTGGTTATCCCGTATATGTCCGAATATGAGATGCAGGAACAGATTGTTTGGTCTGACCCTGTGACAGGCTCAACGGTCCGTCTCAAAGATATAGCGACCGTCGAGCGTCGTTACAAGGCACCGAAGAGTTACGTGGAATTCAACGGAGCCTCCTGCCTGATTCTGAATATGGAGATGGTGCCCGGCAACAATATCGTTGCTTTCGGTAACGAAGTGGACAAGCAGCTGGCCAGGGCATCGGCTCTTCTGCCTCCGGATATACAATTCCATCGTATCACCGATCAACCAAAAGTGGTGAATGACTCGGTGCTGTCTTTCTTGCGCGATATAGTGATTTCTATTCTCGTGGTGATAGCTGTCATGCTGATGCTTTTCCCGCTTCGTACTGCCCTTGTCGCAGCAACGGGACTGCCTGTCTGCACGGCTATTTGTATCGGACTGATGTACGTCACGGGCATAGAGTTGAATACTGTGACGCTTGCGGCGCTGATTTTCGTGTTAGGAATGATTGTTGATGACTCGGTTATCGTCATTGACGGTTATACCAATCTTTTGGCGCGTCGTCACTCGCGTTGGTACTCTGCCGTCGTGAGCACAAGTCTGCTCTTCGTGCCGATGTCCCTCGCTACGATGGCTATATGCGGAATGTTCTTCCCTATGACGCGAATCATCACGGGGCCGTTGGGTGAGTTTGTCCAACTATTCCCATGGGCTGTACTCTTTGCCCTAGTTGCCAGTATTTTCTATGCTTCGTGGGTAACACCTTTCCTGTCCTTCCGGTTTATTCGTGAACGCAAACCCGAAGAGATGAATCTGGTGGAGCGCGTTCAGACAAGGTTCTTTACATGGCTGCAGAATGCTTACCGGAATGTCTTGCAAGGTTGTTTTGACCATCCGGTAATCGCTTGGAGTATGTTAGGAGCGGCTACCTTGATCGGTGTGGTTCTTCTCATGCATCTGAACCTGCAGTTATTGCCGAAGGCCGAGCGGGAGTTTTTCGCCGTGGAGATACATCTCCGTGAAGGAGCCACGCTTGAAGAGAGTGCGGAAGTGGCGGATTCTTTGGCAAACATCTTGCGTCAAGACCACCGCGTGACGAGCGTGACGGCCTTTATAGGTCAGTCCTCGCCGCGTTTCCATGCTACTTATACTCCGCAGACACCGGCAACGAACTATGCGCAGTTGATTGTCAACACCAAATCAAGCAAAGCAACCTCCCAGGTTCTCAGAGAATACAATGGCCGCTACGAGAACTATTTCCCCAATGCCTATGCGCGTTTCAAACAACTGGATTACCAGGCCGTGAAGAATCCGCTCGAAATCCGCGTGCAGGGAGAGGACTGGGATATGATGAAGCCCTATGCGGATAGTATTCTGCATTTCATGGTGGCACAACCCGATCTGCAGTGGGTGCACTGCGATTACGATAACATGACGGCTTCAACGCGCATAGTGCTGAAGGCGGACGAAGCAACCCGTCTCGGCATTACAGAGACCATGCTCTCGCTATACCTCATGCAGGCAACGCAGGGAGCAACTATCACCACGCTTTACGAAGATGCCTATGCCGTACCGGTAGTACTTTATACAGCCGGAATCAACACCCTCAATGTTGATGAACTCGGAGCCATACAAGTGCCGACTGCTCTGCCGGGTGTGTGGGTGCCTTTACGTCAGGTGGCAACTATCGAACCCAGTTGGCATCATACTTCGCTGGAACGCAGGAACGCAATCCGTACGATGACTGTCGGCGCGGATCTAAGAGGCTCCACAAGTCAGGTGGATGCCGAGCGAAAGGTGAAGAACTGGGTGGAAAGCAACCTCACGGATTTGCCCGAAGGAGTGTCTATCGCTTACGGCGGTCTGACGGAAATCAACAACATGATGATTCCTCAGATACTTTGGTCTGTTGTGGCTGCCCTTGCGGTGATGTTAGTCTTGCTCCTTTACCATTTCGGAAAGATTGGATTGGCTTTGCTGACTCTCTCCAGTGCCATCCTTTGTCTTTTCGGCTCGATGCTCGGTCTATGGATCTTTGATTTGGACATCTCCATCACGGCGGTGTTGGGTGTCGTCAGTTTGATTGGTATCATCGTCCGCAATGCCATCATGATGTACGAGTACGCCGAGGATGCGCGGAAGTACAAGCATCTCACGTATAAGGACGCGGCCTTCCAGGCAGGCTTACGCCGTATGCGACCGGTATTCCTTACTTCTGCTACTACAGCACTCGGTGTGTTGCCGATGATCATAGCCGCTACGAGCCTCTGGATGCCGATGGGTGTCGTTATTTGCTTCGGAACGCTGTTCACCTTACCGCTGACAGTCACCATCCTGCCTGTCGTTTATTGGAAGGTATATGCAAAGAAAGACGAAGAAGTGCAACAATGAAAGTGATGATTTTCGATAGGATGGAGGAGTGTACCGAGACGGAAGTACAACGGCTGTTACCGCAGGTCTCTGCACAGCGGCGCGAACAGGCACTGCGATTCAAGCACACACTCGGACAGTTCTGCTGCCTCAAATCATGGTTGATGCTGAATGCAATGCATATCGGAGAAATGGAATTTTTGTACAACGAACATGGTAAACCCTATATAGAAGGGGGACCATTTTTCTCCATCAGTCACTGCAAAGAAGGTATAGCAGTAGCAATCGACGATCAGCCTGTCGGCATTGACATTGAAGCTATCCGTAATGCCGATCAAGACCTTATTCTTCGCACGATGAATGAAGAAGAACAACGACAGATACATAGCAACCGGGATTTTACCCGCCTTTGGACACAAAAGGAAGCTATACTGAAAATGGAAGGAACAGGAATAACCTCCTTTGAGCAATTACAAGGACTATCCATCCCGGACTATCGCATTCAAACTATCGAAAAAGAGAAATATATATATACTATAGCATATGGAAAATTACATTGTATCGGCGCGTAAGTACCGTCCTCAGACCTTTGAGTCCGTGGTCGGTCAACAAGCGTTGACGCAGACCTTGCAGAACGCCATCCGCTCGAACCATCTAGCGCACGCGTATCTGTTTTGCGGACCGCGAGGCGTGGGTAAAACGACTTGCGCACGTATCTTCGCAAAGACTATCAACTGTTCGAATCCGCAAAACGGCTTCGATGCATGCAACGAGTGTGAGTCCTGTAGGGCCTTTAATGAACAGCGGTCGTTTAACATTCACGAACTCGATGCGGCATCAAACAACTCCGTAGAGGATATCCGAAGCCTCATTGACCAGGTGCGTGTCCCGCCGCAAATCGGTAAGTACTCCGTGTATATCATCGATGAGGTTCACATGCTCTCTCAAGGAGCGTTTAATGCGTTGCTTAAGACACTCGAAGAACCGCCCTCGTATGCCATCTTCATCCTTGCTACTACGGAGAAGCATAAGGTACTGCCGACTATACTCAGTCGTTGTCAGGTGTATGACTTCAATCGTATTACCATACCCGATACGATCGCTTATTTGCAGAAGGTGGCGGCGAAGGAAGGTATCAAGGTGAGTGAAGAAGCACTGAATGTCGTGGCACAGAAGGCAGATGGAGGTATGCGTGATGCCTTGTCGATTTTCGACCAACTGGTTGCGTTCTGCGGCAATGAGATTACCTACGAGCGTACCATCGAAGTGCTGAATGTGCTCAGCGCAGACTATTATTTCCAGCTGGTGGACAATGCCTTGCAGCATAATGTTGCGCAGACCTTGTTGATCTTCAATGACATCCTCAATCACGGTTTCGATGCCGGCCATTTTGTGACGGGTTTCGCGCAGCACTTACGTGACGTACTGGTGAGCAAAGACCCGCAGACCTTGCCACTGCTTGAGACAAGCGAGTCGATGCGTGTGCGCTACGGACAACAGGCGCAGCGTTGCCATCCTATGTGGATCTTTATGGCGCTCGATATTCTCAACACCTGTGACATTAACTACCGCACGGCGCGTAACAAACGCCTGACGGTAGAATTGGCCCTTGTCAAACTATGCCAATTGGGGGTTGCCCAACAAGCGCCGCAGGCGGTTACACCCGTAGCACAGCCTGCTCAAGTAACACCTCCAAAACAGACAACGTCTCCTGCAACTCCGGCACAACCGCAGACCCAAGCGGCGCCAAGCATCAGTACTCCTCCGAAAGAGGCGGCTCCATCCATACCGAAGATGCCTAAGATCAGTATAGGTCTTGGCCCGAAGAAAACGGAAACGGCACCCGCGCAACCGGCTGCACCTGTAGAACAACCAAAAGAGGAGCAGAATAGCCCTTTTACAGTTGACCAACTCCGAGACGCGTGGGTTGGTCTGGCTGACACTCACAAGGAGGAAACGCGTCTCAGACAACTGATAGAGAACTATATGCCGCTAATGGTCGATGACCTGACTGCAGAAATACAAATGCCTAATCCATGGCAGATGACGGAAATGCGGAAGGCCTTACCGGGTCTTTTACGGCAATTACGTGCCACCCTGCATAACGATCATCTGGAAATTCGACTCGTGCAAGCTGAGTATAATCAGGAGCAGATGGCCTTTACCGCAGAGGAGAAATATAAACTGATGGTAGAGCAGAACCCCGTGCTCTCCACTCTCAAGGAGAAACTTGACTTACAGATAGACTGATGACTGACAATTGATGACTGATCTCTTAAAATACTTGCCTACGACCCGCAAGGAGACGGATCTGCGCGGCTGGGATGAAGTGGACATTGTCTTCTTCACCGGTGACGCGTATATTGACCATCCGTCTTTTGGCGCGGCAGTGTTGGGGAGAGTATTGGAGGCTGCCGGTTACCGCGTGGCGATAGTTCCGCAACCCGATGTGCATGGAGACTATCGTGATTTCAAGAAATTCGGCAAACCGCGGATCTATTTTGCTGTATCGGCTGGAAGCATGGATTCAATGGTTAATCATTATACGGCTGCCAAACGCAAGCGTTCCGATGATGCCTATACACCCGAAGGACGCCCAGGAGCACGCCCCGACTACTGCACGATTACCTACTGTAAGATCCTCAAGCAACTCTATCCCGACGTGCCTATTGTAATCGGAGGAATTGAAGCCTCCATGCGCCGCTTGACGCATTATGACTACTGGCAGGACAAACTGATGCCGTCCATCCTCGTCGATAGCGGCGCAGACATGCTCGTCTATGGTATGGGCGAACAAGCGATGACGGAGATAGCAAACAGAGGTTGTGTGCATGATATCCCGCAGACGGCCTATCTGACGTCCGATAAGTCGGAGATACCTTCTGACGCTATCATGCTGTCCTCACACGAAGAGGCGCAGCGCGACAAGCGCAAACACGCGGAGAATTTCCGCCTTATGGAGATTGAGTCGAATAAGATTCATCAGACGACGCTCGTACAGCCTGTCGGCAAACAATGGGTAGTCGTCAATCCTTCCTATCCACCGATGACAACCGAGCAGTTGGACGCTATCTACGATTTGCCTTTCACCTATACGCCGCACCCCAAATACAAGGACAAACATATACCGGCGTACGAGATGATCAAATGGTCGGTGTGCATGCACAGAGGGTGTTTCGGAGGATGTTCTTTCTGTACTATCTCTGCGCATCAGGGTAAGCAGATCGTCTCGCGCTCGAAGGCATCTATCCTGCGACAGATTGAGAAACTCAGTCAGTTACCCGATTGGCACGGTGTCATCTCAGACCTTGGCGGACCTTCGGCAAACATGTACGCCATGCATGGCAAAGACATGAGTCTGTGCGAGAAATGTGCGCGCCCCAGTTGCTTGCAGCCTGCTATCTGTAAGAACCTCAACAAAGACTTCGGACCATTACTCGATATCTATCGCACGGTAGACAAACTGCCGTACGTCAAGCATGCCTTCGTGGGTTCGGGTATCCGTTACGATCTGATGGATGACGAGTACGCGCGCCAACTCATCACACGCCACGTCTCTGGACGGCTCAAAGTGGCCCCTGAACATTGCTCGGACAAGGTGCTCAAGGTAATGCGTAAACCGGCTTGGAATAACTACCTGCGCTTTCGGGATCTCTTCTTGCGTATCAACAAAGAGGCGGGACTGAACCAGCAGCTCATCCCGTATTTCATCTCCTCGCATCCAGGGTGTACCAAACACGACATGCAGCTATTGGCAGATGAGACGAAAAGGATGCATTATCGTCCGGAACAGGTACAGGACTTTACGCCGACGCCGATGACGCTCTCCACAACGATGTTCTACACCGGCATCAATCCTTATACGCACGAACCCATATATGTCGCGCGTACGCCTGAAGAAAAGAAACAACAGAACCAGTATTTTTTCTGGTACAAGAAATAAATGATTAAATCGTAAATATCTTTATGTCAAAGAAGTATCGTATTAATCCTGAAACGCTTCAACTTGAGCGTATAGAACATGGTTTCCGTTACTGGCTTCGCCGTTCCGGAGGTTATGTCATTGGAGGTATATGTTTGGGTGTGATTTTCTTTTACACGTTCCTTTATTTCTTCCCTTCCCCGAGGGAGGCTTCGCTTATGCAATATAATCGCAACTTATCGGCGCAGATAGAAGTTATGGATAAGCAAATGGACCAGATGCAGATTGTCCTTTCCGACCTCGCGCAGCGGGATGATAACCTATACCGTGCTATCTTAGGCGCAGAGCCTATCCCCCTTAGTGCACGTATGGGGGCTACACAACAGATTTCATACTACGACTCTATCGCTCGTATGACCAATACCCAATTGGCTGCGGATATACAACGCAAAGTGGATATCCTTGAGAAAGAACTGTACGTACAAGCGCAATCGTACGACGAAGTGCTGCAACTGGCAAAAAATCAGGAAGTGCGCATGGAGAACATACCGGCTATCCAACCCGTCCTTAATAAGAACCTCAAGCACATGGCTTCCGGTTTTGGATGGCGTATAGACCCGATCTATCATATCCGTCGGTTCCACGAAGGCATGGATTTCTCTGCGCCGGTCGGTACGGATATCTTTGCTACCGGTAATGGAACTGTTGTTTATTCAGGTTGGCGTCAAGGGTACGGGGAAACTGTCGAAATCGACCATGGATTCAATTATGCAACGCGCTATGCGCACTGCTCCAAGCGATTCGTGAGGGTCGGACAGAAAGTAAAGCGCGGTGATGTCATCGCCCTTGTAGGAAATACCGGCAAGTCCACAGGACCGCACCTTCATTATGAAGTGCATTATTTAGGCCGACCTATCGACCCGCGTAACTTCTATTTCTATGACTTAAGTCCGGAAGATTACGACAAGATGCTGCAACTCTCTTCGAATATGGGAAATATGATGGATTAAAAAATATCGCGGCTCAACCGAGTCGCGATATTTTTTCCAACGATTTCTCGTTTAGTATTCGTATATGCCGTCCTTCTACAGCGACTAGTTCTTCTTGTGCAAACTGACTGAGGGTACGGATGGCATTACTTGTTGTCATATTACTCATATTCGCCAGATCCTCGCGGGGAAGTAACATCGCCAGGGTCTGACCATCTTCTTCGTAACCGTAGTTCTTCAGTAACAATAACAGACTCTCTGCCAAACGACCACGGATATGTTTCTGAGTCAGGTTCACCGTTTGTATCTCTGAGAACGCCAAGTCTTTTGCCATCATTAGCATTACCTGGTAGCAGAAGGCTCCGTTGCGACGGATTAACTGCATAAAGCATGCTTTCGGCATACGATAAACAGCGCAACTTTCTACAGCACTCGCGCTCGAGTTATAACCCTCGTCCGCGATGCACGCGCGGTATCCGAATATATCGTAGGGCTTAAGCAAACGGATAATCTGCTGACGTTGACCAATACCCTCTTTGAAGATACGTACCTTTCCGCGCAGTAACATCCACATATACAGTGACATCTCACCATCCGAATGAATCAATTCATTCTTCTCGTAATACACCACTTCTGCCTGTTCCGCTGCGTACTTTCTTTCTTCCTCCGTCAGCGTCTCCCAAATTTTATTCAACTCCCATAACGGGGCGAATTCCTCATCTCTACGTTTCATGCTTATTCAGATCAATCCGAAAATCCCTGCAAAGATACAACATTTTATTGATATGTGCAAATTTAATATGTTTTTTAGCACATTTTTCTGCTATTTCTTCGCTTTTCGGACTCGCGGTGTAGGCGGTTTACCGCTTCGTTGGCGCTCCCTCGCAATTACCCTCCGCTGCGCCCTGTTCGCCCCTCGCGTCCGTCACGTCGTCTATTATCCCGAATGTCATTCGGGCTTAGCCGACCGCGCCGCCCCGCCCGCGAGGCGCTCAATGCGGGTGTAGCCCATGCGGAATGTAGCAAGATTCTTGGCATTTACGCCGATTACTAGTCGGCATATGTTTTTTGGTGGGCTATTAGTGGGAGCTTTGTTCATTTCGCCGATTACTAATCGGCGTCCTTTGTTCATTAGCCCGGCATTCTATGCCGGTTTTCTATGTTCATTATGCGGAATGCCATTCCGCTTTGATTACGTCCCCTTTAAGGAGCGTCAGCTCCGCCACTCCGTCCATTCCGTCCAGATTGAATCTGGACATTTTTTTTTCAAAAAATCCCCATTTATTTGCGTATATCATTTTTTTGTTGTACCTTTGCACCGCAAAGGTTTTTGCAACCAAGCGCAAAGCGTTGCGCAGACATATTGAAAATAAGATAGCGTAAGCTTTCTTCTCACGTTTCTAAAATCGCCAAATTGAAAAACGCTGAAGAGAAGTAAAGTTTCGTTCACGTGTATGTGCGTGGACTTTACTTTGATTCATCAGCGATGGTGTTTGGCGATACCAAGAAACGTGGATTACAAAGTATAGTCCACTTTTTTATGAAAATTAAATATTGTATATTTATCATTTCGTTGCTTTTGTGTTCTTGTAAAAAACAACAAGAAGACGATTCTTGGATTGTGAACATTATTGTAGAAAATATCGTAAAGCCCAATCCATATCTAATACAGACAGGATATTTTTCTGTGTCAGATAGCCACCAAGTACAATTTGCGAAGGGAAATCTACAACGCAAAGATGTAACTTATAGATTTGCACCTACGCAATTACATTGTTGCCATATTCTGGGATTGAGTAATGAAGGCTACGAAGATTTATTTCCCTATGAATCAAGTGAAGATCTGTATGAAATTGATGGAGAGAGCTGGAGAACGCTTACAATTACAGAGTGGAATCATCTTTTGTATCATCGTAAAAACGCTCGTCTATTAATGGGGCAAGCGCGTGTAGAGGGACTTAATGGTTTAGTACTTCTCCCTGATTCTTGGCAAGGAGTTGAAGACTTGGTTTTTGTACCTTCTCCAAAGGAAGCATCAGAGAATATTTACACTATAAATGAGTGGCATAGATTAGAAGCAGCGGGAGCGGTGTTTTTGCCTACTGCTGGATTCCAGCGTAGTGACGAAGTCTCATTCGTTGGCCTTTACGGATATTATTGGTCTTCTTCATTATATTATGTGTTTTTTGCGTATAGAGGAATATCCGTATATCCTCTCGACGGTGAATATATACCAACGCACATCTCGATTAGGTTAGTAAAATAGTTAAAGAAGAATTTCTAATTTTATTTCGTTTCCTGCTCCGCGTGATAGCGCGGAGTTTTTCTTTCTTCCGTTTCCGGCGGATTTAATCCGCCGCTTTCATTTCTCGATAGATCTGCACGTACGTAAACGTGTACAACGTCCCGTATCCTTTCTCGCCTTCTTTCAGTCCTGCGCGGTAGGCCTCAAACCGCTCCTTCCATTGTGCGGCCTCCGCAACTAATTCTGGATCGCACTCTTCCGGCTTTCGAGCCGCCTTATCTATCGCGTGCGCCCGTTTCTGTGCCGCCTTAATCAACTCCCTATTCTTTGTCGCGCCCTCCGACCAAGGCCCTTCGTGAATCTGCATAAAATACACTTGATGCTCGCCATCTTTTCCATTCCGATAACGCGAAACCATCCGCATTCCGTGCGTCTGCGCATATTTCTTACTGTCCAGCGCACCTCTCAACTCGTCAACCACAACGTGATACTTTGCCTTTGCCATACTAAAAAATCGTTACTCTTTTTATTTCAAAACATATTATTCCCCTAATCTCAAATCTCCCTGTATATAGGATGAATCCAATTGCCTCATTCTTTGCTCAGTATGCTAGACCATAACTAGACGATAGCTAGACCATACACACTCTGTCTTTGCCCCGTAAGTACTCCGCCTTCCTAACTCTCAAAATCGACTGCAAAGATAATAAAAATTTTTGATTTGTGCAAACTTTTTTGCATATGTCATTTCTTTTTTGTACCTTTGTGCCCGCAATGAATAAGATGCTCGGCTCTAAGCCGCGCAAAAGTTGAACGATATGAAAATTGTTATTATCGGAGCGGGGAGTGTGGGAACAAATCTTCACCACGCGCTGGAGAGCAAAGGCATCCGCGCGGAGATGATTCATGCGCGTCCGCTGACGGCGAAGCGCGAAGCGCTGATGGTTGATAGCCGGTGGTCGATAGACGACAGCCGAGAGGCGAGACCGGAAATCCCGCAGGCGGACGTATATATTTATGCAATCGCCGATCATGCCTTGCGCGAGGTGATTTCCAAGGTCTATGCGCCGAAGGCGCTGCATCTTCATACGTCCGGCTCCATGCCCATTGAGGTGTTCGGTGAAGATAAACCTCACGCCGGCGTGTTGTATTTTTTTCAGAGTTTCAGCCGCGAAGTGCTGATTGACGATTGGAGTGGAATTCCGTGCATCATAGAGGGCAAGAACATAGACGACATCGCAGCTATCTACTCTTTGGCGCAGTGTCTGACGAGTCGTATCTATGAGGCGAACCAGCATGATCGCGAGCGGTTGCACATCGCCGGTATTTTTGCCAATAACTATACGAACCTCATGTATCGCATTGCGGCAGAGGTGCTGAAAGATACGCAGATACCTTTCGAGGCGTTGTTACCACTCATCGACCAGACAGCCGCCAAAGTGCATTCACTCAAGCCCGCGGACGCACAGACAGGTCCCGCCAAGCGCGGGGACCATGAAGTGATGTCTCATCATCTGGAGATTTTGAGGGAATTCAAAGCTCAAATGGCAGAATTCAGTTCGGAGGAGTTAAGCGAAGTGTATCAAGTGCTCGCAGCGTTAATCGGGAAAGCACATAATCATTGAGTTCTTCCCATCTGATGACGATAGTGCCGGGTAACTCCGGCATTTTTTGTGTCTTATGGACATGGAAACGCGCATGAATCTTCTGATGAGATAGAACATGCGTCAATTCACAGACCACTTCGCTGTCAGACCGCTTCACTGCGGGACCGCTTTGCTGTGAGGCCACTTCGTGGGAGGATAACTCTTCGCAAGGGAATTCGTAAAGATGGAACCAGATGTCTTTGGGATTTTCCCGTCGCCGGATTAGTGTAAATACGTCTGAGGGCTGATTGCTGACAGCTGACTGCTGATAGTTCACATACACATGGTACGTAAACCATCTGTCTCTTACTTTCGGTCGTGGTTTGCGTATAGGGAGTAGTTCTGCTGTGCCGTGCATGTACGCAGCGCAGTGTGCTTGAAGGGGGCAATGTGCACAGTTATCGCCTAACGAAGGAGTGCAATACAACGCGCCGAACTCCATGATAGCGGAGTTAAAGAGTCGTGGGTTCTCCCGATCCAGAAGAACCTCTATGTGCTTGTGAAACAATCTTTTACCGGCAGAGGTATCAAAGGCCTCATCGATGTCGAGCAAACGCGCAACAACGCGATATACATTACCGTCCATCGCCGGGTAAGGCTGGTTGTACGCAAAGGAAGCGATAGCGCCTGCGGTATAGTCACCCACGCCGGGTAAGGCGCGAATATCTTCAAAGGTTTTCGGAAATACAACCTTTGCATTCTTGTCCTGGGATGCTTGGTTGTTCACTATCTGCTGTGCCGCTTTATGCAGATTGCGTGCGCGCGAATAATAGCCCAATCCTTGCCATTCACGTAGCACTTCTGCTTCATCTGCGGCAGCCAAAGATTCTACATCCGGCCAGCGAGCCATAAAACGCCGCCAGTAATCCAACCCCTGCAACACTCGCGTCTGCTGTAGGATAATCTCACTCAACCAAATCGCATACGCATCGTCCGTTTCACGCCACGGAAGGGCACGATGATTTGTCTCGTACCATGCGTATAAGTGTCTATATAATAAGGAGTTGGACATAGTTGTTAACATTTTTTTTGACCTTTATAGGGCAAAACGCGTACAAAAGTACAAAAAAATAACAGATTTTGCAATTTTTTTCATGAAAAATTTTCGTATTTCATTTATTTATAGTAACTTTGCACGATTTTTCGACAAAATAGTAAATTAAAAGTCCATAAATAGTCATGACTAAAGCTGAACTCATTAATGACATTGCAATCTCTACGGGGTATGACAAGACAACGATTAGTAAAGTAGTTGAGTCGTATATGGATAACGTCAAGAAGTCCTTGGTAGAAGGGGAAAATGTATATCTTCGTGGCTTCGGGACATTCCAGATTAAGGTGCGCAAAGCGAAGATAGCTCGTAATATTTATGCGAGTAAGTCTGTTCCTGTTCCCTCTCATCGCGTAGCTACCTTCAAGCCCTGTAAGGAGTTTGCGAATGAGATGCGTAGTTAAGAAGCAAATAAGATCAAATAATATACTAACAGTTTAATTTTTATTCATTATGCCTAACGGAAAGAAGCATAAGAGACATAAGATGTCCACGCATAAACGTAAAAAACGTCTGCGTAAGAATCGTCATAAGCATAAGTAAATGACGATGCATGTAGCTTTGTGGCCTTAGACGCGTCTAAGTGTAGATGCGTTGCCACAAGGCTTTTTTATTTATTGATTTAATCCTTTCAAGTATGAAAAGCGAATTAATTGTGGACGTACAGCCGCAAGAGATTTCCATCGCGCTGACAGAGGATGACCGCTTGCAAGAGGTGGCGCGCGAAAAACGCGACCAGGATAACTTCGCCGTAGGAAATATCTACTACGGGCGCGTCAAAAAAGTCATGCCTGCGCTGAATGCAGTCTTTGTGGATGTAGGTCATGAGAAAGAAGCTTTTCTGCATTATCTGGATTTAGGTTCTCAGTTTCGAACGCTGCAGACCTATGTCACCAAAGCAGTCTCGGATAAACGCCGCGTGCCTTTGATTCAAAAGACCCCGCGTCAGACTGAGGTAGGCAAAGAAGGACAGATTGCGGAGGTACTGAAGGTCGGTGACCCCATTTTGGTGCAGGTTTCAAAAGAACCCATCAATACCAAGGGACCGCGCCTTACCGCCGAGATATCTATCGCCGGACGAAATATCGTCCTCATTCCTTTTGCTGATGGTGTCATGGTGTCCCAGAAGATTAAACGCGAGGCGGAACGCCAGCGACTCAAACAACTGTTGCTATCTATCAAACCCCAGGGGTTTGGCATCATCGTTCGTACTGTAGCCGAAGATAAACGCGTAGCCGAATTGGACAATGAGTTACGTCTGCTTGTAGAGAGATGGCAGGATACCGTCAAGACCCTTCAGCAGAAACAACCCGTCAGTCTGGTCAGTGAAGAGATGGGGCGCACGCTTGGTATCATCCGCGATGTGCTAAGCCCAGATTTCACTACCATTCAAATCAATGACCGCGACATCTATAATGAAGTGCGGCAGTATTTGGAACTCATCGCGCCCGAGAGCGCCAAAATCGTGAAGTTCTATCAGGGTACGCAACCTATCTTCGACCATTTCGACATCACCCGTCAGATGAAGACGGGACTCGGCAGGACAGTCGGTTTCAAGCATGGAGGGTATCTCATCATCGACAGAACCGAAGCACTGTTCTCCATTGATGTCAATTCCGGCAGCAAGAAAATCTACGAGGACCAGGAAGAAAATGCCTTCCAGTTTAACATGCTGGCAGCAGAGGAGTTGGTACACCAGTTGCGTCTGCGCGATATCGGTGGCATTATCATCGTCGATTTTATCGACATGGACGATAAAGGCCATCAGCAGCAACTCTATGACTATGTACGCAAACTCATGGATCGTGATCGGGCAAAACATAACGTGCTGCCGCTTAGTAAGTTCGGACTGATGCAAATCACGCGTCAACGCGTACGTCCGGCGGTGGAAGTGCAAGTGGAGGAGACTTGCCCGACTTGTGGAGGCAAAGGAAAAATCCAAGCATCGATCCTCTTTACCGACCAACTCGCAGAGCAATGCGAACAGGAATACCAGCAACACGGAAGAGGGGTCCAGTTACATCTTCACCCCTACATCTATTCCTACGTCACACGAGGATTCTGGAATTCATTAGCCAGTCAATGGAGACGTAAGTTTGGTATCAAAGTGATTGAAAATCAATCATTAGGAATGCTCGAAACGAGATTTATTGCAGAAAAGTAAGTAAAATAGAGACCTTTGCGGGTCTCTATTTTTTTTTATGAGTTATGGGATGCGGCTTGTTGGTTACAGGGTAGGGGATTCCTCTTCTACTTCCGCGCCGGGAACATAGCGCTTGAGTACACGCGCCACGCCTGTGGTCCAGGAGTTGATGGAGTCGTTGTCCATCTGCAGACCACTGATCATGTGAACGACTTGGTCTATCGGCATACCGTAACGCAGCACGCCGGAGATAAGACGGGCGTAGTTCCAGAACTCGCGGTCGAACTTGTAACTCAGTCCTTCCACTGTCGTCTTAAACCCGCGGGTATTGACGAATTGGAAGTCATAGCGCTTGGTGCCATCCGGTTGAACCACTTTCAGGATCTTGCCTTTCACCACACTCTTGGGTAACGCAATACCCATCTCGTCATCTGCCAGACCCGTGAAGATCTCGTACGGACGACCGTCCTTCAGACCGACGAAGGCGATCCATTTGTCTTTCTGGTTCTGGAAGCGCACCACGTCGCATTCCAGTTCAGCGGGACGTTTTAGCAACGTTGTATTTTCCTGTATTTCCATATCTCTAATTCTCTAATTCACTAATTCACTAATTCACTAATTCTCTAATTCACTCATCGTTATTTTTGCTGAACAACTCGTCTCTCCCGCCTCGTTCTTCATCTGGTATTGTACGCCGTCATCGGTAACGAGGTAATGCGTATTCATCTGTTCGCCAAGCATGGCTTCTTTGCTGTAACTGATATCCAGACGCACTTTCTTGTCGTAATAATCGGGTAGGTAAGCGTCCGTCATAGCTTGCAAGTATTTGCAGCTGTTGCAATGCCCGTTGTAGTCAATGTCCGAATAGACAATCTTATGAGGCGCAATGCCTGTAGGCTCGGGAATTGTAGTCATGCGTACGCGTGGCAAGTCAATCACTTCGCCATCTACGCAACCCTCGAAAATCGGGTCATCGAGTGCATTGACAATTTCCCGTTTCTCGAGATCCAGTACCGCCCAGACACTCTTGCATTGGCCTATTAAGATCCATTCTACCTCCTTTTCTTTTAGGGAAAGGTCGGGGTTATGCTTATATATCCGGAAATCACGGGTGCTCAGCATGTGTGCGTTGCTCTCAATCCATGTCTCAAAACGTACGCGCTCACAGGGCTTCGGGAGTTCGTACATCTCTACGCTCAAACGTGTCAAGATCCATGTCAGACCTCTCGGATGAAGTACCTGAATGCCAAAACCCAAATCATCTGCTACAGTCCCGGCTACTTCCAGCAGGTAGTTTTCCAGGTTAAAGAGACGCAATCTCTTCTTCCCGTCCACCTCCTGGTACTTAATCGTGTATTCGTAATTGTATTTCATTTCAGCCAGCGATCTAACCAATTTCTGAACTCTCGTTGCCAGAGAATGCCGTTTTGCGGTTTCAAAACCCAGTGGTTTTCATCGGGGAAGATGAGCAATTCAGCCGGCACTCCGCGCATCTTGGCGGCATCGAACGCTGCCATAGCTTGGTTTGCCAGTATTCGATAGTCTTTCTCTCCGTGGATGCAGAGAATCGGCGTATCCCATTTGTCAACGAACTTATGCGGACTGTTGGCGAAGGTGCGTTGTGCAACGGCGTTGTTCTTGTCCCAGTAGGCACCGCCGAGATCCCAGTTAGCGAACCATTTCTCTTCGGTTTCGAGATATTGCATTTCCAGATTAAAGATACCATCGTGGGCGATGAACGCCTTGAATCGTCCGTCATGGTGCCCGGCAATCCAATAGACGCTGAATCCGCCGAAGGATGCACCAACGCAACCCAGATGATCTTTATCTACATACGGCTCTTTACAGAACTCGTCAATCGCCGTGAAGTAGTCACGCATACACTGTCCGGCATAGTCGCCCGATATCTCTTCGTTCCATTCCTTGCCAAAACCCGGAAGACCGCGTCTGTTGGGCGCTACGATGATATAATCTCCGGCACTCATCATCATGAAATTCCAGCGGAAGGACCAGAACTGGCTTACCGGGCTTTGTGGACCACCTTCGCAGTAAAGGATGGTCGGATATTTCTTGTTCGGATCGAAATGCGGCGGGTAGATGATCCAGGTTAACATCTGCTTGCCGTCTGTTGTCTTCTGCCAACGCGGCACTACCGTCGAGCGCTCGATCTGGTCGTAGATATTATCGTTCTCGTGCGTCAGTTGGGTCAAATCGGTATATCCGTCTATCTTATCCAAGGCCTTGGCTACATCAAGCACGAAAATCTCGTTCGCTTCGCGCATGGAATGTTTCAGCAGGTACGCATAATGATCCGTGACGCTGCCTATACTAACGTCGAATTGTCCTTCGGTTAACTTCGCGCACCATCCTTCCAGACCCATTGCCCACACATGAACTGTGCCTTGAATGACGGCTGTGCCAAGAAGAACGGAGTCGTTGTACCAGACGAACTCGTCTACGTTTGTATCTAAATAATGACTGATAAATCGTTTCTCGCCTGTCTTGAGGTTCATCACCATAAGACGGTTCTCGTCGCTCTCATATCCGTCGCGCTCCATGGACAACCATGCAATCCATTCGCCGTTAGGCGAGTACGCGGGGTTCGTATCATAGCCCTTGTTAGCCTCGGTAATATTGCGTTCGTCCGTAACTCCCTCATTCATTAAACGCCCAACATTGCACAGATAGATGTCGCTGTTGGTGGAGACGGCGTAGTCGAGTCCCGTCTTCTTGCGGCATGTGTAAGCGAGTTCTTCGTTGTTGGGGTTCCATGCCAACTGCTCCACGCCGCCGAAAGGTTTCATAGGACTCTCGAATGCGGTGCCCTCAAGGATATTTACGCCCTTACCGACTTTCGCTGTCTTGATACGTTCGCCTTCACCGTAATAGGTAATCTCAAGCGGGCACACGAAAGGCTGCGGAGCGCTCTCTGTCCATTCGTCCCAATGTTTGTACATCAGGTCTTCGTGAATATGACCGGTCGCTAACGGCAGATCCGGATATTTGTCAACGGTAGAAGGAACGGTCTTCACCTGTTTGATGAGCACGATTTTGTCACGCATAGGGGAGAGTAGGAAACCTTCAATGTCTTCTGCACCTTCAACGGCTATCTCTTCACCGTCACGACGCAAGTATAATTTCCCTCCGCGGATGAAGGCGAGCCATCCGCTGGCGCCGAACCATGCAGGCTCTGAACCTACGAATTCGTCATCTACGCTCATCTCATTGAACGGGTTGCAAACACGAATCCATGTGGTGGAGCGGTTCTCCTCTACGCTGTAGTAACTCACAGTGTAGGCGAGCCATCCCGTCTCGATGTCACTCTGTGCGGTACCGATACGACCCATCGCCCATAATCCTTCAGGAGTCAAACGACCGCCCTCAATGGTAATCTGAGGCTTCGTGATAGGGGCCTTAGTCTCTGCGGCCTCTTTGCCGCTGTTAACACAACTCGTACTGAGAACTGTCATCGCTGCCAATACAATATATGCTATTTTTTTCATATTCATACATTTTGCGGTGTGTAAGTCCAATGCACATCGGTGGTGCTTCGTTCTTTACACCTTTGCGACTGCAAAGGTACAACAAAAAATCCGAATATGCAAATTATGCTTGCATAAATCTGCCTTTCGCAGGATTTTTCCGTAATTTCGGAGCAGATACATTTTATAAACTTGCCACCAGGATCTCTTTGATGTCTTTCTCAGTCAACGCCGCATAAGCATTCTCAAGTCCCTCATTCACAGCGATATGATGTGCCATTTCGTCCAACCTGCTGTCGTCGATTCCCACTTCGCGCAGGTGCATCGGAATGCCGATCGACTCAAAGAACGCGTAGGTCGCCTCAATCGCTTTGTTCGCAATCGTCCATTCGTCCAGCGAAGCGTCAATACCGAACACATTCACGCCGTATTTAACGAACCGCGGCAAGGTGTGCTCGTTCAGAATATGCTTCATCCACCTCGGAGTGATAATCGCCAAACCCTCACCGTGCGTAATGTCGTAGTACGCGCTCAGGGCGTGTTCAATTCCGTGACAAGGCCATCCGCTCTCGCTGTTACCGAGCGCCAGAATACCGTTGCAACCGTACGTACAAGCGAGCATCATCTCTGCGCGGGCTTTGTAATCCTCCGGGTTCTCAATGCACTTGCGCCCGTTCGCCATAAGACTTCGCAACATCGACTCGCAGAAACCGTCATTCAGCAGCGTCGCGTCCTCCACGAAATACTGCTCCATCGTGTGGTTCATCGCATCCGCAATACCCGCCGCAGTTTGTTTCCGGCTAACCGAGAATGTGTATGTCGGATCCAAGAACGAAACGGCAGGGAACAGATGCCGATCCAAATAGCCGATCTTGTCATTCGTCTCCGTGCGGGAAATCACACCGCCGCAGTCGTACTCACTTCCCGTAGCCGCTAACGTGATAATATCCACAATCGGCAGAGCTGCCTGCGCTTTCACTTTGTACGAAATCAAATCCCACGGATCGCCCTCATAACAAGCACCTGCTGCAATCGCTTTCGAGCAATCCAGTACACTTCCGCCGCCGACCGAAAGGATCACATCCACCTTATGCTCCTTGCACAGCCTCACACCTTCCAATACCGAAGGATCATATTTCGGATTCGGCTGAATACCAGGTAGTTCCACCACCTCAAAATCCTTCAGCGTCTCCCGCACATAATCATATAGGCTGATATCTGACTTCTGATTTCTGAATGCTGGTATCTTCTTTATACTTCCTCCTCCGTAAGTCAGGAGGATTTTTTTGCCGAAAGCGCTCATTACTTTCTGCAGTTTCTCTACTACGCCTTCACCAAAAATAAGACGTGTCGGTGTCTGATAATCAAAGTTTTGCATAGTTATTATTGTTTTTATTATTTCCGCATTTACACATTTTCAAATTTAGTCATTTGAATTCCGGTGCAAAATTACTACTTTTTTTTGAGATATACAAACATAAATTAGCCAAATAACTATCATTTTTGCAGAAAGCACAAAAAAGAGCACCCGCTAAGGAGTGCTCCAGTTTCGTAAAACATGCCTTGTTATGAGATGGCGATTTGGCGTTCGGTCTTGCCTTCTTCGCGTTTGATCTTCGGCAGTTCAATGGTCAAGATACCATCTTCAACCTTTGCGCTAATCTTTTCCTCATCGACATTGTCCGGCAAGGTGTACTTCTGCTCGAAGTTCGTGTATGCAAACTCACGTCTCAGATAGTGCGAATGTTTGTCTTCCTCCTTGTGCTCGAACTTGTTCTCGATGGCGACACACAAGTTGTGGTCTTCATCAACATGTACTCGGCAGTACTCTTTCTTAACACCCGGAGCAGCCAACTCAACCTCATAAGTGTTTGCGGTCTCTTTGACATTAACCGAAGGTGCTACATTGTTTGCCGTGTTCAGCATGTCATTGTTCAAAAACTCATCAAATACGGTCGGAAACCATCCGTTTGTCGGCAGCCAACTGTTTCTACGATACATTGCAGGTTTCATAATTTAATCTCCTAAATTAAGTTTAACAATTTGTAGCGTAGTGTGCGTTGCTTTCGCGTAGCTTGCGTTTACAACCTGAGAGGGGCAATAAATGTGCCAAACTCAAATTGTCTGCCATTTTGTCCACTTTCATGCCAAATTGTCCATCTTCTGCAAGTTTGTCATTCCGGTGTTACCCGTTGTGTCATAATTTAATATTTTACCATTTCTCCTATTGAGGCATCCAGGAGATGGATGTTGTGTCGTGCGGCAATGTTTTGTGCCACACTATCCGGCTCGTACCACGGATGCATGGCAAGGGAATACTTGTCATGGTGGACGGTGAAGATTTGTTTGGCCTGCAAATCCAGGATAGCTTTTTCGAGATCCTCCGGCATGGTATGGATATATTTCCAGTTCGTGTTATACTGCCCGTTTTCTAAAAAAGCAAGGTCGATTGAGCCGAAGTTTTCGTGTACCTCCTTAAAACGCTTATCATAGCCTCCATCCCCTCCGATATAGACTTTGCGGTCGCCCGATTCTATCATAAAGGAAGCCCAAAGCGTCTGATTGCGTTTGCCCAAGAGACGATTAGAGAAATGGCGGGAAGGCAAGCAAGTAACATACAAGTCAAAAGTAGAAAGACCGCTACGCTCAATGTCGAAAGAGTCATACCAATCGAGTTCGACGATTTGCTCTTCCGCGTATCCCCAGTAACGCAGGTAATCGGCAATGCCGAGAGGGCAAACAACATGTTGCACTTTCGTACGAATATCCCGGAGCGTCGCATAATCCATGTGATCCCAATGTTCGTGAGTGATGACAAGTACATCTATCTCCGGCAGATCGTTCGGACGGTAGATATCGGTCCCGGGGAAGGCTTTCAGCATCACAGACGACGGCCATTCGGGTTGAAGAACCGGATCCACAAGCACACGTTTACCATTCAGACAGAACAGATACGATGAATGTCCGAACCACACCAGCCAATCCTCATCTGTAGGAAGCGCCCTCAGATCCGTTTTGACAGCCTCTATAGGCGTACTCGGGATGCGAATTGTGTCCTTGTCGGACAGGAAACGCTTGAGCATTTTGAAAGTTCTATGCTTAGCGTCTTTTCCGTGTATATCACCTGTGAACTGCGGTGTCGGTTCCTGATTTTGGAACATCCCTTCTCGCCAGTTTGGCGAAGCTTGTATGCGCTCTAACGAATGATGCCGCCAAAGTCCGAATGCCGGGTGCGACAATATAACCAGTCCCGTACCGGTAACCAAGAGGATAATTCCTAATATGATGAGTGATATTCTCATTCTGCGATTTTTATTATTCGTTGGGCGATTTCTTCGGGGTGGTCTATGAGAAGTTGACCATGGTTCATGCTATCAAAGATTTCGACTTGTGCCTGCGGATGAAGCGAAAGCAGATGTTTCGCTTGCGGTTTAGCGACAAACGCCTCCTTGGTGCCATACCAGAAATGGATGTCATTGCCGGAGATGGATTCCAACTTATTGGTATAAACGGACTTGTAGCCATCTAGGACGGCCTGTCTGCCACCCCACGGCCATGTTTTCTTGCATTCGTCCAGCAGCACATCGAAATAGTGGCTACGAAAGACGGATTTCCAAAATCCCGTCCAATGGTAGCAAGTCCAGACGTTGATTGCTTGGTAGTGCCGCAGAGGATTGACAAGCCATTTAGGTAAGGGTAGTAACGGAGCTGCGTCTAGGATGGCATGGTCAATGGTTAGTTTGTTGCGCTCCAAGATACGCGAGAGGATTTTGCCGCCGAGCGACAAGCCATAGGCGCAATCCAGATGCCCGTCGAAATGCGTTTGCACATAGGCAATGATTTGCGAAGCTTGGTCGTCCACAGAGGTGAAGCGTGTGTGCTTGCCAAGCGTAAAACCGTCCACCTCCACGGCTATGATACGAAACCGCTCTTCCACCAAACGAATGAGCGGAAGGAATATCTCGTATGACACTCCCAAACCAGGAATGAGCAGCAATGTCGGGGCTTTTTCGCTGCCGAAAATTTGGAAGTTCATTTTTTACATGTCCATGGCAGAAACCGGCCGGTACGGCGGCAATAAGCTTCATATTCCTCGCCGAAATCACGGCGCAGCCGTTTCTCTTCGCTCAGTACTTGTACTATCATGATAGCCACGAAGATAACCCAAACAAGCAAAGCCTGCCATGTCCATAGCCAGACGATAAATGACGCGAGATAGACAAGCGTCCCGGTCAGCATCGGATTGCGGTTGATGCGGTAAGGACCTTCCGTCATCAGATGTTGCGTGCGCGGAGCTACTTCATGTCCGAAAGCGTCCATTGGATTGCCTTTGCCGCGAAGCTTCATATAGACAATAGTCCACACGCTGAGTGTTAAGCCGCCCACCATCAACAGTCCTGTCAGGGATGCACGCAATGCACCGATATGTTCCAATGCCGGCATTCCTGATGCCAGCCACATAATTGTCGGCAGAAGCACAACGAACATCATTCCGCCCAGCACATAGCCGACTATGTTACGAAGTTGTTTCATAAGAATGCTATCTTAGCAGCAGGTCTTTTAGTTTGATCTGCGGATTGCGGTATTGACGTTCTTTGCGAGTCTCTTGACCATTTGTACGGAACGCCTGTTGCGCACAGGCATGAACGCACGCGAGGCACACGGTACAATGGTCTCCGGTGATGGCTTTATTGTCCGTCAGGCGGATGTTCTCCATCGGGCAAACACGTACGCAAGTGCCACAACCGGTACACTTGTCGGCAATCACTTTTGGACCCAGGCAATGAATCATTCCTCTCTCGATTGCAGGGCGGCCGAGTAGCCATGAGAGGAGGCCGAACCAACTGTAATGCAGCACGTGGCTTTCAGCCTCCAGTTCGCTGATGATTTGCTCCATGCGAGCCGGCACGCGTTCGAACTTACCCAACTGTTTGTTGGGGTTACGCCCGAAAGCCAGCGCACTGTTATCGGGCACACTCACCTTATGGCTATATGCCAGTTCGATACCTTTCTCGCGTAATATGCGACGCAATACCCAGATGCAGTTGCCAGCCGCGCTGCCGCATGTGACGACCGTAAAGACATACGATGTGGGAGAAATCTTCAATCGTGATATCATTTCGGGCATAGCAGGCGGCAGATTGAAATCGTAGGTCGGGAGGACCAGACCGATGCGTTTCTCGCTCGTCAAATCCTGCTCCACCGCTTCAATCAGCGGCATCAGTCGTTCATTCAGCCGTTCCGCCAGTTGTCGTGCAACGGCGAGGCTGTTTCCTGTTGCTGAAAAATAAAGAATCATATTCTATTTATCGTCTTTTGGTATGCCAGGCGCTCATCGCCTGAAAGTAAATAAATAATTCCGCAGTAAGTAAATCCGTGTTTGAGGATGTTGTGCTGCATGATAGTATTTCATATCAAATCACTTACTTCTAATGGTACATATTCTATCAAGTCCTGCGGCGAGAGGCGGAGTTGCATACCACGCTGACCCGCAGAGACATAGATCTTCTCATGCAGCAGACACGTCTCGTCGATGTACGACGGAAAAGCTTTCTTCATGCCTATCGGACAACAGCCGCCACGGATGTAACCGGTAAGCGGTAGCAGTTCCTTCTGCGGAATGGGTTTGCAGGACTTATTGCCGCTGGCACGAGCCGCTTTCTTCAAGTCCACCTCACATGCTCCGGGCACGACACAGACAAAATGCTTGACCTTGTCACCCTCCAACACAATAGTCTTGAAGACGGCATCCACATCCTCACCTAACTGCTGAGCCACATGCGTAGCACTTAAGTCAGACTCATCCACCTCGTACTCAATCAACTCATATGCGATCCCTGCCGCATCGAGCAATCGACACACATTCGTTTTCTGGATCTTCTGAGCCATTAGTTAATCTCCTCCATATCAAATCTCTATTTAAGTTCTAGCATCCTCTCCAAGGTATTCACGGCGGATGTTATGTCTTCCTCAAACCGCGCGTGA
>CAMHOY010000022.1 GCA_946186915.1 uncultured Bacteroidales bacterium
GTTAGGGTTATTTGGAAATTGGTGAGTATAGGCGGTATTCAGCCGCCTGTACCCTAATAGTTATTTCTCTTTGCGCTCTTTGAGGTTCTCTATATCGACTACTGCCGAAAGAATGTCAATCTTGCAACATACCGTTCCGCACATGTCATACGGTCCGCCAGTTATGACCGCTTCTTTTCTTTCGCTACCGCCCAACACTGGGTAGTACCATACTTTCTTTCCTATTCCAATATTAGTCTTCTTCATAACTATTTCCCTTTCCTTTTTCTTCCTTAACTTTCGCCGGTAGCAAAAGTCACTTTCGATGCGAACAAAAGTCAGTTTCACTACCGGTCAAAGTCACTTTTATTCACAACTCACAATCTCTTTACGCATGACCTCGATGATGGGCGACTTGGCTATCGACAATATCTCGCAGTCATAGGACGCAAGACGCCTATCCAACTCCATTAGCGCACCGTCGATGGTGTTGTCCTGCACCAGTATCTTCACCGCCTTGCGGGTCTCTTTGTCGCCGTCGATGGTGATCATCTCCACCTTGGCTTCGTAGTAGTTCTCTCCGTCGCCGGGGAAGACATCAAAGAACTGCCGTACGCGAATCTGCGGCGTACTGCAATCGCCGAAGACGAATGGCTTGATCTCGTCCATCACCTGCTGTTCCGCGTCGGCGCAGTTGACGGCATTGACGAGATAGGTTTCTTTCACTTTACCGGGGTTGTCCTCGCCGGTCTGCTTCTCATAAGTTACATTGACTTGATGAAAAATCATAATCTTTCGGGGTTTTTAATAATTAAACAATTGGGTTTATTTCTTCGATTGCTCAAATAAAGCTCATAATACTTGCCACTCGTCGGGTGGCTATCTCGTGGAACTTGGGATTGAGTTCCGTGCCGTAGTAGTGGCGGTCAAACTTGCGAGCGACTGCGGCAGTCGTTCCACTCCCCATGAACGGATCAAACACCACACCTCCTTCGGGACATCCGGCTTCTATGCAATACTTGACCAACTCTTCGGGGTACATCGCATAGTGTTCTTCGGGTGATGGTTTGGTACAAACTGACCACACATCGCGCTTATTCCGAACAGGGTACTGCTCATCTGCCAGACCTTCGGCACGGCGCAGGTGCATTGAGTTCGGCTGCTGACCTTTGTCCGCAAGGTTCTTGAACTTCCAACGCTGATGACCACGAGCCGCCATTGTTTGAACAGATTGTCCGGGCATAATCTCTTGGTTCGCATATTTTGGAGAGCCTTTCAGCATCGTGTCCTTGCGTCCATCGTAGCCGGTTGCCTCCTCTTGGATGGCTTCGTAGTCGAAGTAGTACTTTGGCGACTTGGTGAGCAGGAAGATGTACTCATGGCTCTTTGTGCAGCGGTCTTTGACGCTTTCGGGCATCGGGTTCGGCTTTGCCCAGATGATGTCTTGGCGCAAGTACCAACCATCGGCACGGAGCGCAAAGGCTACCATCCACGGAATACCGATGAGGTCTTTTGTCTTACATCCTTGCGGTGTTCCTATTCTTGGCACACTATTTTGAGCGTTTGGGTTGTTAGCTCCCACTCCCGGATTCTTTGACTGCTGTCTCCCTGCCGTTGTTCCTGTTGAGTAACTGTCGCCGAGATTGAGCCAGAGCGTGCCTTCTGGTTTAAGGCATCGCTTGACCTCGTGGAAGATGTCCACCAGCCGTTGCACGTATGCTTCGGGTGTTTCTTCCAGTCCTACCTGCCCGTCACAGCCATAGTCACGCAGTCCGTAGTAAGGCGGCGATGTAACTACGCAGTCAAGGCACTCGTCCGGCATTTGTCGCAGGTGCTGCAAGCAGTCGCAGTTATAGATATGGTCGAGTTCGATTGTCATTTTTTCTATTTGTTTATTGTACGTTAGAATATATTTAACGTGCGTTAGTTTTCATTTCTCGTGCGTTAGTTTTATATCCCCCCGGTGGTAATGGGTACTTATCCCCGGTGGTAATGGGTGCTTATGACCGGTGTTTGCGGGGTACGCTGACCGGTGGTTGTGTACCCTCTATAGCGATAGTTCGTTTACTTGTAGCGCGATAAGGTCGTTATCGCTATAGCGAAGCCTCGTCCTTCCGTATAGAAGACTAAAAGAGGGTTAGTTGGCGCTGTCTATTTGATCCCATATACCATATACCGGAGTAAATGCAGGCCGTTTACCTTCTGACTTTCTATAAGCATCCATAAACATCTTACGAGTTTCTTCTCCTGTTAATTTTTGATAACTCATGTTTCTTCCTCCATTGCGTGACCTTCATATGAAAAGCCGAATTTATTTACTGTCCGCTTTGAATAGACGGTCTTTAATTCTATCTTACCGGTCGATACTTTGCCGACTACCCATGTTCTGCCTTTGAACCATATCACGTCATTAGGCAGCAACATACCGGCTTTATTGATTTGCCGGGCTTTCTTCTCTCGTTCGATTATACCGATGGTATGAACTGCTTTGGCTGCTGCTACAAGCGCGTCTGCCAATAATTTACCTGCACTCATTTCTTATTGGTCTGTAAAAAGGTTTCCTTGTCGCAGTATCTGTCCGTTAGCCATGCGAACGCAGTCGGTGCCGTTGGCAAAGTCTTGCCGCTCAGCCGCAGCTATCTCCTCGTCCACACGTCTCTCCAAAGCCTTTGAGCGTTGCAGGGATTCTTTGCTCCGAGTGGAGAAATACTCCTTCTGCGCCTCCCGCATGTCCTTTACTAATTGCGTGAATCCGTCCATCACTATTTCCTCCGCTTACTTAATAAATGAATACCTTGTTTGCGCAGTTCGTTAATGTGTTTAGGCTGCATGGGTCGGCTCTTTGGAAATGCTTTGTGAACCTTCTCTTTTATTGTCTTTACGTAACTTGGCAGTACGGCATCGGGAATGATAGCAATAGGAGAAGGACTCTCGTAGATTTTCGCGAACTCATCTACGGACATACCATTTAACGAGTTCATATTGATTACCATCATAGGTACATCTTCGGTTTTCTGCCGCTCGGCTTTCCGCACGGCTGCACCGACTACCTTATTCTTGCGCAGCAGGTCGTTAGCCGCAGCCTTTGCCGCATTGATAGACTTGGCTTGAACGTACATCAGACGCTCGCCCTTGCCGTCGTAATAAGTCACACAGTAATGTTTCATATTATTTTACCCTTTCTACAAATTCTTCTCCTAATACGGGAGAGAAACGTTTTACCAAACCAATCACAAGACCTGCACTGCATCCAGAGTGTCCTTGATCCTCAAACACCTTTACTGCCTCATCCAAAGCCGCAGCCTCATCTTCCTTATTATCCAAAAGAACACGGATAATATCAAGCATAGACTGTATCTCCATTCCGTGATACAAATCACCTACTCGGATAGGAAGAATCTTTACAAAATAATCCCACTCTCCATCTTTAATCAGTCCTTTGGCTTTTTCCTTGTATTCCTCTACCATAGCAGGAGCACGCTCTTGGAGTTCTTTTTCCTTGCGTTCATATTCCTCTGCCCTCTTGCGCACAGCCTCCTCAAACTCGGCCATACTCTTACCCGTAATAATCCGATAACACTTGTCCAGTGTCATTTGGCTTGTGATCGTATAGTTATTGAACGAGCCGGATGTCACATCGCCGGTCTTGATTGCTTCTTCGTGAAGCGCACGGAATGCGTCTTTTATCTCCATTCCTGCATGAAATTCTACTTGTGTCATACTTATTTTCCTTCCTTTATTTGCTTATATCGTGCATCTGACATCTTTTTTGTGAATTTAGCCATCAATTCTGCCGACTCCTCACTGATAAGACCTTCTGCCCCTGCAACATTAGCAGCGTCACACAACTCTTGATACCCGTCATATTCTTCTGGTGTAATATATACAGAAAAACCTTTCATACTTATTCCTCCAATTTTGAAAAATCAATAGTACCTAATTGCACAGCACGCTCAATAGATTTAACAAGATACTCTACGTACGGGATATGCAATTTATTCATAACCTTTATCGTCGATGGATATTCCTCCGTATTGGGATCGGAGTTTTCACCCAACGCACATATATCAATAATCTCCATCAGCCTCAAAGCCGACCAACAGGGGAGAATATGTTTCTCATGTCTATCTAAAAATTTTTGGTAATCTATTGGGTCATATCCATCTTCCGATTCTCTCTTAACCCATATATGTTTATATATACTACCACCATCCGTTTCTTTTAACATATTGGATGTCCACGCCGGTACTCCTAATTCCAACAGCAGTTTGGACTGTTCGGGCGTCGTGTTATCTATTTGAAATTTTATCATATTCGTACTTTGAATTTATCTATTATCTCGTTACTAACTAACCGCTTGGGTTCCGGCTCATGGTCTATCAACCGGTTCATAGCGTCTATTATCGCTTGCGGGTCGTAGCCGTTCTGCGAGCAGTTCAGCAGCGTCAGGTATATCCGCGACAAATCGCCTGCGTCCTCTAACAACTGGTCAATGCGCTTGCAGTCCTTGTCCTCGTCATAGAGCACCGTCACCGTCCTGTCCGTCAACTGCTCGTAGTAATACCGCAGCTCCTTGGCATGATACTGCATCATATTGAACATCTTCTTGTGCTTGCCGGTCAGCGTCGCGTGCTCCATCCGGCACCAGAAGTCCAGGAACATCTCCGTCATCTTGGCGGCTACCAGCAGCCCCGCACTAATCGCATTCTTCTCCGTCTCGGTCATAGTAGTTCAACGTAAAATGAGGTGAAACCTGTGCTTGTATCTTCCACTTCTCGCAAGAAATCCATATTAGTCTCTGCTATTGGGAACGGAAAACAATCCCAATGGTGGTTTATCCGGACTTTAAGATAGATGAAGCCGGTGGTCTCGTTCTTGTGCAGATTGAGCCACACACACATCGCCATATCAGCGTGCTTGAAATACTTGCGTTTCATAATATCCTACTTTTAATCTCGGTTAATATATCGTCCGTACTGACCGCGTGAGTCAGACCGAGGATGTCACATAGGAACTCGCGAGCTGTAGTCCTGTTCTTCTCCATCTGAGCACGGGCGACGGCGTGTAACTCATCTAATGTCCGCACTTTCATTTGATAGAACCGGCTATCCTTGCGTCTTTTCAATTCCTCTTCAAGTGCAGACGTATTTGCTTCTCCCAGATACTCATCTATATCTATATCTACGTCGATGTATTCATCAACGTGTACTTCTACCTGTGCCATATCTCAGTCCTCCTGTTCTTTTTTACGCATCTGAAATACTTCTTCAGGCGTAACTGTTATTACCGATGTGCCGTTAATCGTCTTGCCTAATTTCAAAGCCCTGCTTAATTGAGCCTGCGAGCAATTAAGTGCATGAGCCGCAGCCGCGATACTTCCATAATAAGTATTCCGACCTTCAAACTCAGCCATCACCATCTTGGCGCGAGGATGGACGTTCTTGGTCACTTCATTATGTACCACTACCGGATTAGTCTTGGGTTTATTCTTGGGCTTTACCGGCTGATCCGGTTTACTTGGAATGTGGTCTTCCGGCTGCGGATCTTGTGCTACAAATATATCGCAGCTGTCAAAGGCTTGTATTGTAGGAAAGCAGGCAGTTCGGACACAGGACGCTGCGTCTGTATCAAAGTCACGGATGAACTGCTGGCGTAATGTAGTATCAGCTTTCATAACTATTCCTCCTTATGTAGTTCTCCATTTATGGCCGCAGCAGCGACATTCATATAAATCGCCCTCTATGCAGTCGTGATCTATAAGTTTTAGTTCACCTCCGCAAATTGGACAACACCCCATAAGTCTTCTTAAAAAATTCAGTAACATAACCCTTATCCTTTATATTGTTTACGAATTTGGTTCTCGCGCTGCCACTCACGGATATACAGCCTGCCAAGCCATACTATCAGCGGGATGTTGATGAACACGCACACGGCACTCGTCACCATGAGCCAATCTTCTATTTGGTAACTGCTACCCATAACTACTGTTGCGCCCTCAATGAGCGATAAAATGGTTAATACTGCGATCGTCCTCACGCGGTTCGCTTGACGAGTAGCCACTCGTTTTTCTCTTGACACTTGCGCTGCTGCTGCGCGGTTCTCGATCGTTCTTGCGTGCTGCCATGCGGTCGGAGCACCTACATAAATACTTCCAGTCATCATCATGTTGGATTTTAGGAATTAAACACTGTTATTTATTAGTCGGCTTGCGCCTTTATTTACACTCTACACCTTACACTAACCTCTTGCCACTCATTATGGTCTTCGATGAACTGATCGACCATCGTCCGGCGGTAGTACTTTGTCTTGCCGATTTGTGAGGATGGCCGCAGCCCTCGGTCAAGGAACTTCTTCTGCAACGCAGCCGTGGTCTCGCAGCCGACGTAACCCATCAACTCCGCATCCCCGATGATGAACGTCCTCTCGTTCACCGGCACACGCTTTGCTATCATCTTATTTCCTGCCATATTTCGTAGTTATTTTTTTAGTTGCGGGAGTAGGATTCGAACCTACACGTGCCGGGTACAATACTCGTGAGTCTATCCAGTTGCTCCATCCCGCGATGTTTTGCACGGTAGGCGGGACTCGAACCCGCGACCTCTTGCTTTTTGGGGGCTTCGGAAAGACACCCAAGTCTAAGCGACTCTAACCAACTGAGCTACTACCGTATGCGGCCTTGCGACCGCTCACACATAAATCAATAAGTTACTTGTTGCGTATTTTGCAACTACTCCGCCGACGCTTCGGCTGGGTTTTATTTCTCCCGTTCGATGCGGATATGTATTCCGCCCGCCACTTTCTTGCTTACTTTCCATAAGCCGCAGCCTTGCTTCTTCAACTGCGATGCCACGCTTTTGATGCTGGCGTAACTGTGCGTACGGGTCAGTAATGTGCGCTGCTCGCCTACTTTCATCGAAAGCAGATACTTTCTCGGTTGAAACGAATAATACTCATTCTCCATATTCTATATTATTTTTAGTTTAATGCTCGTTATGCCCACAGCCGTTTAGCTATCTCAAAATTCTTGCGGGCCTCATTCACGTCCTTCTTGGCATACGTCAATGCAAACGAGTGCGGACGCTTCTCCGGATGTTCTAATAAATACCGGTGCAACTCTTCTAACTTCTCTACACGGGCTGCATAATACTCAATGCTCTCCGGCATAGATAGGTTCACTACGTTCTCATGCTTGCGCCAAGCCTCAGCTTTATGCGCATAAGTTTCAGCCTTCTCATATTCCTCGACTGCATGTCCCATAGCCGCATCGGATTTCTCTATCGCACGACGATGATACTTGCCGCTATAATGGTCAACTAATATCGGTTGCCCTGGTTCTATTCCGGCAACTGCTGCCGTGGCTTTTTGTGAATACTCGCTGCCTCTCGCTTGTGCTCTTGCCGCAATCTCCTCATAGCGCTCTGCCTTAGCTTTTGCGCGTTCCTGTGCATTATAACCGTCTGCACGGGTTATAGAGTAATAGAAGAAGCCGCCTTTCTCTAATATCAAGTTGTGAACAATGTGTTCGTTCTCTCTACCGTATTTGTTCTCTACGTAGATTATTTCACCTTTCTCATGCTTTTCATCGCACTTTGCCAAATATACATTCGGGCAATATTTTGCATATGTGTTAGCCATATCAATCTCCTTTCTTATCTATAATTACGACCATACTTCAACGCCCATGCCGGAGCGTCCTTTGTAGTGTGATAATCCGGGCTTACCCAAATCATCTTCTGCAATGCACGCAGTTTGGAATAAAGCCTGCCATTATACGGAAATGTGGTATTATTAGAATATCCATTTGCATCTTCATACCGAAACAGCACTCCGTTTTTTTGACAACGGATAAAAAGGCATGGCGTAGCAAATACATGAGTAATGCCGCTACTCCAACACAACTTGCTGTCATACCAACAGCGATTGGGAAACTTTTCAATCAAAGACTGAATCTGAGAAACGATTTTCTTTACTTTCCTGCCGACGCGGAAAGAAGAACTTGAATTGGAATTAAACACTTTAGCCATAATTGTTGTTATTTATGATATTTTGTTGTCAAAAAATTTGGTAAATTCATTAACTTTTTGTATCTTTGCAGCAAATTTCATCCGAACCGCCAAGTTGTTTGAAATTTGACACCATTTTGTTGTTTTTTTTGTCAGACATGGACGCTTCCATTGTCTGCCGCTTTAGCACCTTCCGGTTAATGCGTTTACCAAAATCCGGTGCAAAGATACAACAAATTTCGCAAACTGCAAAATTTTTCGGCAAAAAAAATTGCAAAATGTGAATTTTTAAATAAAAAAGGAGGTTTTTATGACAAAAAAAGAGAGATTAGAGGCTATTATGGCTCATTACGCAGATGGTAAGACATCTCTGATGGCATCGAAATTAGGTGTAGCCGATTCGACTATCAGCACATGGCTCAAACGTAACACCTATGATCTCGAATTGCTATTTGCAAAATGCGAAAATATCTCTGCCGAATGGCTTATCACTGGAGAAGGAGATATGATCGTCAGTAAATCACTCATAGACGTAACCGAACTGCAAAAGCAGATTGCATGGTTACAACGTGAAAACAACATGCTATACGACCAGATAGCCTTGTTAAAGGGGGATACCTCCGCCGCCGCGTCAGCGTAAACTCAAAGCAGATTATAATCCCGTTACGACCATGAAACAGTCATTTGGACAACGTATGTTTGAATTTATAGACAATGCTTTTGCTTGGCTGCTTGATAACTTTGTGAAGATTATGGTCATTGTGTCTATCATTATAGCCATACTCGGTTTTGTCTTCTATCATCAAGCACCACGTAATAACATGTCAACGCCTTATGAGCACTACTTGCAATGAAAACACAAACGAACAATGAAAGACTGGTTTAGGAATCATTATAGGGTGCTCATTGCCTTTGCGCTGTTCATAGTGACGTACTTGTTACTATGCAGCATCTGCTCGGATTATATAGAGTTCGAGAAAAGCCGCCGCACCTATCGTGCATTGGTTGAGTTCAACCTGAAAGTAGCTAAGTTCTACTTTTTGCAACTCCCCTTTGGTGCTTCGGTTCCTTCCCTACTCTATATTTTGTCCGGCTACCTCGGACCCAAGTCCAACCACTAACGCGCACGCACATGCGTATATAAAAAGGAATATATAACTAATTAACATGACCGTAGGAGTGCAAAAAGAGTGCAACTAAAGCAAATCTTTTCGTAACTTATTGATATAGTGTCTCCTGTATCTGCCTTACAAGCAGAGGGTCTGCGGTTCGAATCCGTAAACGCCCACAACCCATTAAGGGTGAGAGAACATCGAAAGATGTTCTTTTTTGTTATGTGCTGGTCATAGCGTTGCCTCTGGATTACGAAGAAATCCGTAAATAAATTTCTTCCTTTTCTTGCATATTTCAAAAAAAAGCAGTAATTTTGCGACCGCAAAATTGTAAACTTATGATTACCTTTATTATTGCGTTAGTACTGTTGGTCGTCGGGTTCTTTACCTACGGCACTTTGGTGGAGAAGATTTTTTGCATTGATCCGGAGCGCAAGACGCCGGCATTGACAAAGACGGACGGTGTGGATTTTGTACCGATGGCCTCGTGGCGCATCTTTCTGGTACAATTCCTGAACATCGCCGGACTCGGTCCGATTTTCGGAGCAATCATGGGTATTTTCTACGGTCCTGCCGCCTTCCTGTGGATTGTCTTCGGTACGATCTTCGCCGGCGGTGTACATGACTACTTAAGCGGCATGCTCTCTATCCGCAAGTTAGGTTATTCGTTGCCGGATATTATCGGCGATGAAATGGGTCATGCCGTGAAGACGGTTATGCGTGTGCTGAGTCTGGTCTTGCTGATCTTACTCACCACCACTTTCCTGAGCGGTCCTGCTACGTTACTACAAGGTCTTTGTCCCCTTTCCACTATCCACTTCCAACTATCCACTATTCCTATCTCGTGGGTACTGATTATCTTCGGTTATTATGCATTAGCGACAATACTGCCTGTCGATAAGCTGATCGGGCGTTTCTACCCTGTTTTCGGCGCGATGTTGCTTTTCATGGGCATCGGTATCATGGTAGTGATGCTGGGATGGCATAGCGCCGAAATGCCGGAAGTGTTCGACGGGTTGCAGAACAGACAGACGAATGGTTTGCCGCTCTTCCCGATGATGTTTGTAAGTATCGCCTGCGGTGCTATATCGGGTTTTCACGGCACGCAGAGTCCGATCATGGCGCGTTGTGTGACCAACGAGCGTCAGGGTCGCTGGATCTTCTACGGCGCGATGGTGGCGGAAGGTATCTTAGCGCTCATATGGGCAGCAGCCGCAGGTACTTTCTTCGCGGATCCGGAAAAGGGTCTGTATGGCATTGACGGCCTGCAATCCTTTGCGGCGCAGCACCCGGGAGAGAATATCGCAGCGCTCGTCGTAGATAAAATAAGTCGTTCCTGGCTGGGCATAGTAGGTGGTGTATTGGCGATCATAGGTGTCATAGCCGCGCCGATCACCAGCGGAGACACTGCCCTCCGTTCCGCACGACTCATCGTAGCAGACTACCTGAACATGGACCAGAAACCGTCGCGCAATCGATTGCTGATTGCTTTGCCGCTCTTCTTCTGCGTCTTCGGAATGGTTTTTGTGGATTTCAACGTGGTATGGCGCTATTTCGCATGGACCAACCAGACGCTGGCGGTCTTCACGCTCTGGACGGGTGCCGTGTGGCTCTACCGGCATGAAGTGAAGATCCATGACACCCCATATCGTTTCGGACACCTGATAGCGCTCATTCCTGCGATGTTCATGACGATGGTATGCAGCAGTTACATACTCATCGCGCCGGAAGGACTGCATCTGCCGGAAGAATACCGATGGATCGGTTATCTCATCGCCGGGTGCATCACCCTGTGTGCCCTCGGAGTGTTTATCGCGTGGGCGTATAGGAGGAAATAAGTCTTCCTGTAGCGTCGTAGAGCTTGTCGCCCACCCGGATATACAGTTGATTATCCTTCAACACTTTGACGGGCTTTCCGTCGGTCTCTCCCGGCAGGGAAGGAAGGTCGGTCGTCTCGCATATCGCAGTAATCATCGTGGTTGCTGCGATAGCGTTTTTATTGGCACCCGCATAGAGGTATTGGTTCTTGTATTTCAGGTCCTGGGTCTGATTGCCACTACCGTCATTCCATATAATCATCCAGTCGCTGTCAACGGCGGCCGCTTCATCCGGCACGACGAATTTATAGTTGCTGTTACCGAGCGAAGTAGCTTTCTTTCCGGGCCATCCGCCGCATACTTGCGTAGTTTGTCCGCTCTTCGTGTACCATATATAGCAGTTGATGGTATTGCCGAAATCCTCGGACTTGGTGAAGAACACCGCCCGTTCGTCGCTGTTTGCCAGACACGGCGCTACCGGATCGGTGGTCTCGCCGCCTCCCGGGTGTTCGGGATCATCGGTGAGTTCCATCTCCGTGCCGTCCCATACGGGATCCGGGATGTTCTTGGGCGAGGATGTATAGATATATTTCCCGTCCTCGCCTATCTTTCCCGGAGCCGGCGTCTTGTCTGTCGAGAGGACATACACGCGCAGGTTGCCCTTGCCCGAGCAAGTGACGGATAACTTGCCGTTGGTAACAGTCTTGGTGTCTCCTGTGACGCAATCGACATACGTGCCGTTGAGGATACCGGAGAAGGTGGCGTTTCCGCTGATGCAGACGAGGGCATAACTGTCTGTCGTAGCGTCCGTATAACGGCGTTTGAAGGCAAAAGAGCCCGAACAGCCGTCCACGGAGTACTGACCTTTACGGAGAGCGGGCACAGCCATACGGATCTTGCTCAAACGCCGGATATGTTGCGCCAAGGGATGAGAGAGAGAGGTCGCGAGGTTACCCGTTGCATCGCTGTATTCCGCAAAATCGGTGGTGTGAACAGTACCCTTTATATATCCGCCGAAATAGGCACGTCCGGAGTTCTGCAGGGCGATATTCGTTCCTTCGTCGATACGCTTGCCTTTCTGGAACTCCACTTCCGAGCCGTAGAAGATACAGGGGATACCACGATGGGTGAACATCAGACTCAGATTCTCCGCCCAGGTGTCCTGCGGCTTGGAGAATCGGTTGAACTGCACCTCGTCCGGCGCGTAGTCGTGCGAGTCCACATAGACCACGTTCCATGTCGCGTCGTTATAATATTTGTCGTTGGACGGATTGGCGATGTTCCATGCCTGGCCTGCGCTGGCGAAGTTCCAGTGTACCGGGAAGTCAATGACGTTCAGTCCGGAAGCTTTGGAGTAGTCGGGTGTATGGTATTCATTGCCGCTGAGCAGGGCGTTGTTCGAGGTCGGCTGGCCGGATAGAGAACCGAAGTCATCCTCTCCCTGTTTCCAAACAGACTGCCAGTTGGTGTGCGAGGTACATGTCGAGCCCTCCATCTCCACAAGGTTGTCCCATGAAGCGGCGGTGTTATCCCAGGGGTAGCTCTTCGACTCCGCCCAGGTGTAATAGAACGGCGAGAGGTTGGCATGCTCGCGGTAGAGGATGGAACTGTAGCGCGCGCACACTTCCGCGAACATATAGAACGGCGTGCCGCCGCGTTTGTCTTTCGCCGCTTCGCCCGCCGCGATGAAAGCAGGGATGAATGCGTTGTTGAAGGACAGACGGGGTATATGACCGCCGGTGTCGATACGGAAACCGTCCACGCCCATATTGATGAAGGAGGTGTAACACTTTATCAGGTACTCATAGACGGCAGGGTTCTCCGTATTGAGATCTACGCAGTCGCCGGCGATCTGGAAGAACCAACGGGTAGCATCGTCCCAGTTGCCGTGCGCAAAATGATGCCATAAGTTATGGGAGTCGTAGTTCTTTTTCTGGCCGTTCTCATCGGATGAATTCTTCATCTTCGACAGTCGCGCCGCATACTGCTTGCCTGCCTCCAGCTGCGCATAGTTATCGGGCAGCAGACCGCCGTCTTTCCGGGTAAAAGGCACCATGCAGTCGATCGACGACTGGTCGGCATTCGGGTCGCGGTCGAAGAGATGACAGAGGTTCGCCTCACCGAAATTACCCGTATGGTTCAGCACGATATCCAGGATGATCTTCATTCCTCGCGCGTGGGCCTCGTCGATGACCGTCTGAAAACTGACGCCCTCCGACTCATGACGATGGTCCACTTTGGAAAAATCGTGCGCATGGTAGCCATGGTAGTCATATCCGGACGCGTTCTCCACGATCGGCGTGATCCAGATAGCCGTAAAACCGAGTGCTTTGATATAATCCATCTTCTCGATCAGCCCTTTGAAATCACCGCGCCACGCGGGGTCACCGGCGTTCTTGGACTGATTGTCCCAACATTGTGTGTTGTTCGACGGGTCGCCGTCATAGAAACGCGTAGGCAGCAGGAAATAGATCTGCTCGTCACGAAAATCCGTACGCGAAGGAAAGAAGGTAGCCGCCGAGGTGGTTACAGCAAGCAAGAGAGCAAGCGCAAAGAAAACGATTTTTCTCATGGCATCTATTGTAAATTTTTCGCAAAGTTACACTTTTTTTTGCATATATGCAAATATTTTAGTAATTTTGCGCCGCGAATTGTGTGAAATGATACGAACAGCTACTTATATCATCTCCAGTCCGGATGTCAAGGATTGTCCGAAGACGGGAAAACCCGAGTACGCGTTTATCGGGCGAAGCAATGTAGGCAAGTCCAGCCTGATCAATATGCTGTGCCATAACCCGAAGTTGGCGAAGACGAGCCAGAAACCCGGCAAGACATTGCTCATCAACCACTTCCTGATTAACGACGAGTGGTATCTCGTTGATCTGCCGGGGTACGGATTTGCACAAACGGGATTGAAGCAACGCGAAGCGCTGAGACGAATGATCGAGCGGTATTGCCTGCTGCGCGAGGAGATGGTGTGTCTGTTCGTGCTGGTCGATTGCCGGCATGAGCCGCAGAAGATCGACCTTGAGTTCATGGCATGGCTCGGCGAGAACGGCGTGCCGTTTGCCATCGTCTTCACCAAAGGCGACAAGTTAGGCAAAGTGCGGCTCAAAGAGAATGTGGAGGCATACAAGAACCGCCTATTAGAGGAATGGGAAGAACTGCCGCCGATATTCGTCACCTCGTCCGAGACAGGGCTTGGCGGCGAGGAACTTACCAATTACATCGAAGAGTTGAACGAATCGGTATCCCGAGATACCGGTATAACGGTATAACGACAGGAAAAAAACGACTTAACGACGTTGAAAAGACACTTATCCATATTACTGCTAACAATCCTGTTCTCCTTCCCTTTAGGGAGGGCAGGGGTAGGCTCACTTTTCGCGCGCACGGCGCGCATATACGGGTATGTGGTGGACCAGGATAATGTCGGCATCGAGTTGGCGAACGTAGCGGTGCTGAACACCGACCGGCCTATCGGTACTGCGACCAACAAAAACGGCTATTATGAACTGCTGCTCGACGAAGCGGACACGGTGGTACTCGCCTACTCCATGATCGGTTATACCACGGTGCAGCAACGTATCTTCGATGTGCGCGACGTGATCAATATCAACGTGGAGATGTTGACCGATGAGCAGGTGTTGACGGAGATAGAGGTGCGTGGCATCCGGCATACGCAGGGCACGATGGACCATATCGACGCGTCCACGACACGCGTCATGCCGGACGCTACGGGCGGTTCCATCGAGTCGCTGCTGATCACCTTCGCCGGCGTGAGTCAGACGAACGAACTGAGCAGCCAGTACAATGTCCGCGGCGGGTCGTTCGACGAGAACTCGGTCTATGTCAACGGCATCGAGGTACACCGCCCGCTGCTCATCCGCTCCGGGCAGCAGGAGGGATTGAGTTTCGTGAACCCCGAGATGGTGGAGAACGTACATTTCTCGGCGGGCGGATACAGTGCCCAATACGGCGACAAGATGTCCTCCGTGCTCGATATCCGATACAAACGTCCTACGTCCTTCGAGGCGAGTCTGAGCGCGAGTCTGTTGGGCGCACAAGTCTATGTCGGACACGGAGACAGCACCTACAGCCAGATGCACGGACTGCGATACAAAACCAGCAGATACATGCTCGGCGGACTTGCCACGACCGGCAATTACCAACCGACCTATCTGGACTATCAGACCTATATCACGTGGAAGTTGAAAAGTAGAAAGTTGAAAGTTGAAAGAAGCCGTCTAGATGAAAGTACAAAGAGTAATTGGGAAATGTCGTTCCTCGGCAACGTCAGCCAGAATGACTATCGTTTTCAGCCGGACTCGCTCTCCGAGTCCTTCGGCGGACAGAACGCCAAGACGCTCAATATCTATTATGAGGGACAGGAGAAAGACCGCTTCCTCACGGCGTTTGCGGCGCTCAGTGCAAAAGGCTCCTTCAACCTTCAGCATTCAACTTTAAACATTAATTTCGATCTCAGCGGCTATTACTCCAACGAACGGGAGAACTTCGACATCACCGGTGAATATGTGCTGTCCAACAGTCCCTCCAACGGTTCATCTTCCTATTCGCGCGACGACTATATCGATCCTTCCGCCGGTCAGACGGATATGTTAGGAACGGGTATATACCATCAGCACGCGCGGAACGTGCTGCAGGCGGGTGTCATCACCTTGGCGCATCATGGCGCTTGGACGCGCGGACAGAACAGCCTCGCCTGGGGAATCAGCGGACAGGCCGAACTGATACGCGACTATATCAGCGAATGGGAATGGCGCGACTCGGCAGGTTACTCCATGCCCGATGACGGTCATTCGATGGAGCTGTTCTATACCCTGCGCGGGCAATCGGCCATGACCACCGCACGCTTGCAGGCATACATCCAGAACGAACATAAATGGAACACCCCTTCCGGCCAATGGATCCTGACCGTCGGCGGACGACTCCAATGGTGGAGTTGGAACAACGAAGTGCTGCCTTCCCCCCGTGCCTCCGTCGAATGGCTTCCCGGATGGAAACGCGACTTCTGTTTCCGACTTGCTACGGGTCTGTATTACCAGGCGCCTTTCTATAAAGAGCTGCGCGACACCATCACCGATGCGCTCGGCGTGACGCGTATTCATCTCAACAAAGACCTCAAAGCGCAGCGCTCCGTGCATGTCGTGCTCGGCGGCGATTATTACTTCCGCGCCTGGGGACGACCCTTCAAATTCACGATGGAGGGTTACTACAAGTACATCGACCGGATGGAGAGTTACACGGTGGATAACGTGCGTGTGCGCTACTCGGGTAAGAACGACTCGCAGGGTTATGCCACGGGCTTGGACCTCAAGCTCTACGGCGAGCTGGTGCCCGGCGCGGACTCATGGATATCCTTCTCCACTATGATGGCGCGGCAACGGTTTATCACCGGCGGTCCGTGGATACCCAGTCCTACCGAACAGCGGTGGAACTTCTCCATGCTCTTCCAGGATTATATCCCCCAACTGCCGCAACTCAAGTTCCATCTAAAGATGCAGTTTGCCGAAGGGCAGCCGTTCTACGCGCCGCGCAACAACCTCAGTTGGGGACGCATGCCGATATACAAACGTATCGACCTCGGCGCCACCTATACGTTCAATGCCCAGACGGCTAAGTTCATGCGCGCACCGAGCGCCAAGCATGTCAAGCAATGGGCTATCCAGTTCGAGGTGTTCAACCTCGTGGGATGGCGGAACGTCAACTCCTATTTCTGGGTGGCGGACGCCTTCGGCGCACAATGGGCAAGCCCCAACTACCTCACAGGAAGACGGTTTAACCTCAAGATTACAATAGACTTACGATAATATGGCGAAAGAAAATGAAGTAACTCCGATGATGAAGCAGTTTCGCGACATCAAAGCGCAATATCCGGATGCGATGTTGCTCTTCCGTTGCGGCGACTTCTATGAGACTTACGCAGAGGATGCCGTGAAGGCGTCGAAGATTCTGAATATCACGCTGACACACCGTTCGAACGGCGGCAGTAGTGCTATACAGGCTTTGGAGATGGCGGGCTTTCCTTTCCACGCCCTCGATACCTACCTGCCCAAACTTGTGCGGGCCGGACTGCGTGTCGCCATTTGCGACCAGCTCGAAGATCCCAAACTGACGAAGAAACTGGTCAAGCGGGGTGTTACCGAACTCGTCACGCCCGGTGTCAGCTATTCGGACACCACCCTCACGCAGAAAGAGAACAACTGGGTGGCCTGCCTGCATTTCGACAAACATGTCATCGGCGTCGCCTTCCTCGATATCTCCACCGGTGAGTTCCTCGCCGGACAGGGAGACAGCGATTATATCGACAAACTGCTTACCAACTTCGGACCGAAAGAAGTGCTGCATCTCCGCGGACGCAAAGCGGATGTAGAGAACCTGTTCGGCTCCAAATACTTCACTTTCGAACTCGAAGACTGGATGCTGGTGGAGTCCACCGCCAAAGAGCGGTTGCAGAAGTTATGGGGTGTCTCGTCCCTCAAGGGTTTCGGTTTGGACAAGATGCCTGCCGGCGTCACCGCTGCGGGTGGTATCCTCATGTACCTCGACATGACCCAACACCTGCAGACAGGGCACATCCAGCATCTGAGCCGTATCGAGGAAGACAAATATGTCTGGCTCGACCGCTTCACGATCCGCAATCTGGAGTTGACAGGCGGACAGCGCGAAGACAGCCGCACGCTCTTCGACATCATCGACCGCACTATCACCCCTATGGGCGGACGTATGCTGCACCGATGGATGGCGTTCCCGCTCAAGGAAGTACGGCCGATACGTAACCGCCAGACAGTGGTAGAACACCTGTTCAGACAACCCGAAGCACGCGAGACGATCCGTGAATCACTCGAGCAAATGGGCGACCTCGAGCGCATCGTCAGCAAGATCTCCACGGGCCGTATAGGACCGCGCGAGATGGTACAACTGGCCCGTGCACTGCGCGCGGTAGTACCCGTCAAACGCGTCTGCGAAGAAGCACGCGACAACGCCTACCTGACGCTGTTAGGCGAAGAACTCGATGCCTGCTCCGAGATGCGGATGCGTATCGAACGAGAGATCAACCCCGACCCGCCGCTGGCGCAGGGAAGACCGAACATCATCGCACGGGGCGTGGATGTCGAACTCGATGAACTGCGTGCTATTCAGTCCGACGGGAAAGACTACCTGCTGCAGATCCAGCAACGCGAGATAGAACGTACCGGCATCGCCAGCCTGAAGATCGGTTACAACAACGTCTTCGGCTATTACCTCGAGGTGCGCAACACCTATAAAGAGCAAGTACCGCCCGAATGGATCCGCAAGCAGACACTCGTCAATGCCGAACGCTATATCACCGATGAACTCAAGACCTACGAGGAGAAAATCAACTCCGCCGAAGAGCGTATCCAGATCATCGAGAACCGGCTCTATCAGGAACTGATGCTCGCCCTCTGCGAATGGGTGCCGCAGATGCAACTCGACGCGAATGTATTGGCACAAATCGACTGCCTCCTTTCCTTCGCTACTGTCGCCGCGGAGCACCGCTACGTCTGCCCGGACGTCAACGACAGCCTCGTCATCGACATCCGCCAGGGACGTCACCCCGTAATCGAACAACAACTGCCGGCAGGCGAACAATATATCGCCAATGACGTGCTGCTCGACAATAACAGCCAGCAGATCATCATCATCACCGGTCCGAATATGGCCGGTAAATCCGCCCTGCTCCGCCAGACTGCCCTCATCGTGCTCCTCGCACAAATAGGTTCGTTCGTTCCCGCCGAGAGCGCATCCATCGGTATCGTCGATAAGATCTTCACGCGCGTCGGGGCATCCGACAACATCTCCATGGGTGAATCGACGTTCATGGTCGAGATGAACGAAGCGGCGTCTATCCTCAACAACCTCTCCGAACGAAGCCTCGTGCTCTTTGACGAACTCGGACGAGGCACCAGCACCTACGACGGTATCAGCATTGCCTGGGCGATCGTGGAGTATATCCATGAGCATCGCGGACATGCCAAGACGCTTTTCGCCACCCATTACCACGAACTCAATGAGATGGAGAAGACCTTCGACCGAATCCGAAACTACAACGTCTCCGTGCGAGAAGTGAACGGCAAAGTCATCTTCCTGCGCAAACTGGTTCGCGGTGGGTCGGAACATAGTTTCGGTATTCATGTCGCCAAACTGGCGGGCATGCCCCAATCGATTGTGGAACGCGCCAACCAGATCCTCGCAGACCTCGAGAGAGCCGCCAAGAACGGAGACCTGGCGAAACCGACCGACCATATCGGCGAGACGCGCGAAGGAATGCAGTTGTCTTTCTTCCAACTCGACGATCCCGTGCTCGAACAGATACGAGACGAGGTCAAATCGCTGGATATCAACACCTTGACGCCACTCGAGGCACTCAATAAACTATCCGAAATAAAAAAACTCGTCGGCGGCTAACCCCCGTTCATCCGTTCATCCGTTCATCCGTTCATCCGTTAATCCGTTAATCCGTTAATCCGTTAATCCATTAATCCGTTCATCCATTAACCGATATGATAAAAAAACGCTATATCCTGCGCACGGTGCTGTGCCTATCGTGCATCATCCTCTTCCTCGGCATCGCTGTGGTGGCGGAGCAGTACTACCGCCTGCATGTGAGTAACTTCCGCTCGTTCGACGGAATGGAACACAGTTATAAGATCTACCCGGGCGCAACCATCGACTCCGTACTCAACCTGATCGAGCAGGATTATGAGATCGGCAGCCGGCGGGATTTTGCCATGCATGCCCGCGCCATGGTCTTCAACTATCCCGAACCCGGATACTATACCTTCAACGCCCAACTCGGTAACCGCGAACTCATCGAGCGCCTCAAATACGGCTACCAGACACCGGTGCGCATCACGTGGAATAACTTCGTCCGTACGCGCGAGGACCTGGCCGGCAAGGTAACGACCCATCTTATGATGGACAGCGCGGACCTGCTGATGCATCTGGAAGATGACGCGTTCCTCGCCCCGTACGGATTCAACAAAGAGACCAGCCGATGCCTCTTCATCCCCAACACCTACGAGGTGTATTGGAATATCACGATGGAGCAACTCTTCAAGCGCATGCAACGCGAGTACAATATCTTCTGGAACGACACACGCCGCTCAAAAGCCGACTCGCTCGGACTCACGCCTATCGAGGTGGCGATCGTCGCCTCTATCGTCGAAGGAGAGAGTCATAACAAACGCGAGATGCCGCTCATCGCCAGTCTCTATATCAACCGCGTCCACAAGGGTATGCTCATGCAGGCCTGCCCGACCGTCAAGTACGCCGTCGGCGATTTCAAACTCAAGCGCGTCCTCTACCGCCATCTCGCGGTCGATTCGCCGTATAACACCTATAAGTATCCCGGACTGCCTCCCGGACCTATCCGCTGTCCGTCGCCCGAGACACTCGACATGGTACTCAATGCGCCGCATACCGACTACCTGTATATGTGCGCCAGCCCGGAACTGAATAACACCCATATCTTCTCTTCCTCTTACGGTGCGCACGCAGCAGCGGCCAGACAATACCGCCACACCATGGATACCATCAACTGGGATCAATTCAACGCACCGCAAGAACTGCAAGAACTGCAATGATCTGGGATAATAACGACGATATTCGATTGATTGAGTGCGACAATAACCGCCGCACCATCCAACGCCACCTCAACGAATGCCGCGAGGAGAGACGGCCTTATGTCTTCGTCACTTCTACGATGACCGTCAAACCCCTAAGACGACTCCTTGTGCCGGTGTCCATGCTCGAAGAAGAAACCTACAAGGCGGAGATCTGCACGTATCTCGCCCGCAAGACAGGCGCACATATCATCCTCCTGCAGGCCAACGACTACGGCTCCCATGCGCGGCAGAACGTCAACCGGATTATCACGCATATCAAGGCCATTAATGATAAGTTATCCGCCCTTCCCTCTGAAGAGGGAACAAGCGTCGGCCCCATCTCCTACGAGGTGGTGATAGCCAAGAAAGACTCCTTCAAACTCATGCGCGAAGCGGCGGAAAGGCAACGGGACTTCCGACATGACCTGTTGGTGCTCACAGCCAGCCGCGACTACGGACTGGATGACATTCTGTTTGGTCCGCAGGAACTACATGCCATCCGACATGCCATGGTACCTGTCATGCTGATAAATCCGCGTGAGGATTTATTTACACTTTGCGATTAATACTGTCATTTTGCTAACTAAATATTACAAAATATAGTTTTTTGACACTTTTTCCGAAAAATATTTGGTCAGTTAGTCAAAAAGCAGTACTTTTGCACCGTGTTTTTCATGGTATTAGATTTAAGGTTAAATGAAAAGATTGGGTTGTCGTGAGACAACCTTCTTTTTTTTCTGCGGAAGAGGGGGGATTCGAAAATTGCGAAGCAATAATCGTGCGAGGATTTATCCGAGCTAAGAACCCCCGACCGGGGGTGAAGAACCCCGCTCTTTACGCAAAAAGGCACCGATTTGGTGCCTTTTGCGGAAGAGGGGGGATTCGAACCCCCGGTACAGTTACCCGTACGACAGTTTAGCAAACTGTTGGTTTCAGCCACTCACCCACCCTTCCTGGATTATAACTGAAATGCGCTTTCTCTCAAAAGCGGGTGCAAAGGTACTACAATTTTTTGAATTGACCAAATATTTTTGTACTTTTTTTTGTCTATGTCGTAAAAAAGTAGTAATTTTGCAGCGACTATGGCAAAGAATACGGAAATAGAGCGCAAGTTTCTGGTGACATCGGAAGCCTTCAAGGCACAAGCCGTCACCAACTATCAGATCACCCAGGGATATCTGTGCAAAGACCCTGAGAAAACTATTCGTGTGCGTATCCGTGACGCGCACGCGTTCCTTACTATCAAGTCCTCCACCCTGCGCGAAGGACTCGCGAAATTCGAATGGGAGAGAGAGATTGACCTCGCGGACGCACGCGAACTGCTCCGACTCTGCCTGCCCGGAGCTATCTCCAAGACGCGCTATATCATCCCTGCCCCGCCCTATCAAGGCCGGGAACGCAAATGGGAAGTGGATGTCTTCCATTCCGGAAAGATGGAAGGACTCGTCATGGCAGAGATCGAATTGGGAGACGAGCATGAACCCTTCTCCCGACCCGACTGGATCGGCGAAGAAGTGACAGGTCAACCGCAGTATTATAACGCAAATATGTAAACTATATATCCATGAAAAAAAATATACTTTTTACGCTTGGCCTGCTTATGGCGATATGCGGAGCAGCGACGCTGATGCTTCTCTCCTGCCGCAAGGAGACGAAGATAACGCCGGAGTATGACAACAGCGATTTTGTGCGAGTGACGGATGTCATTCCGGACGCTATTTTGGAGATCCGGTATTACAGCACCTATAATTTCGTGGGCGAGCGGATATGCGGCTATGAGTCGCCGATGGCGTGGTTGACGCACGAGGCAGCGGACTCGCTGAAAGCCGTCAGCGACGACCTCAAGGCACATGGCTACCGGATTAAGATTTGGGACACTTATCGTCCGCAGCGGGCAGTCAACCATTTTATCCGCTGGGCGGAGAACGTGCAGGACACGGCAATGAAGAAGATTTTCTACCCCATGGTGGACAAGTCGCTGCTCTTTGAGCAGGGCTATATCTATGCGCGCTCATCCCATTCCCGCGGTTCAACGGTGGACCTGACGCTCATCGATGCGGCTACAGGCAAGGAACTGGACATGGGCTCGCCCTTCGACTGGTTCGGCGAGGAGAGCCATCCTGACTACCCCTGCAAGCTCTACCGCCAGTCCGAGAACCGCCTCACCTTGCGCAATGCGATGCTCCGTCACGGCTTTGAGCCGATAGACAGCGAGTGGTGGCATTTCACCCTTCGCAACGAGCCTTACCCGGATACGTATTTCGATTTCCCGGTTCAGTGATTGGCGGATCCCTTGCACGCATACAAGGGCACAAAGAAAGAGGCGAAGCACCGTCAAAGTGCTCCGCTCTCCCCAAGAATTAGAAATTCTCGGGGGGAGATTTCTTTTTTTTACAAACCCGTGAGGGAAACGAAAACCTTATATGAATTTTACTTGCAAAATCAAAATTTTATTAGCATATCTCAAAAAATTATTGTATCTTTGTGCTGATTTTTTGAAAAAATGACGTTTTGCTGTAAGATTTGGGCAAGAAAATCGTATTACATATAGAAAGCCTATATAAAAGGTTACGGAACCTAACATGACGCACGAGCAGTTCACGCAAATATATTTGCCGTTCAGCGGAAAGATGTATGCACTGGCATACAACTTACTCCGTAACCGTGACGAGGCGCGAGACTGCGTGCAAGATGTGTACTCCGAGTTATGGGTCAAACGGGACACGATAGAACCCGACAAACCACCACTTCCGTTTGTTTTAACGATGGTGCGAAACAACTGCCTCGACCGTCTCAAAGCCCGAAACACAGAGCCAAGCGATGAATTCATTGAGACGTTTTTAGATCACAACACCGAAAATCAGATTGAAGCGGCAAGTGACCTCAACGCAGTAATACAACTGATTGACAAACTGCCAAGCGACCAACAAATTATTTTACGATTACGCACCATTGACGGACTGGAGATAGACCAAATACAAGAACTGACCCATTTCAGTCGCGAAAACATTTACACCTTGCTATCAAGAGCAAGAAAAACATTAAAAGAACTGACTGCAAAACTATGACATACGATATGAAAAACGTCGTTCGAATGAAAAGAGATAAGAACATAGAACAAATCAAATCGCTTCTCTCTCGTTTCTACGAGGGGCAAACGACACCGGAAGAAGAAAGGCTGCTGGCTGATTTCTTCCGTCGTGAGGATGTGCCGGAAGATTTGCAGCAAGACAAGCAACTCTTCCTATTGCTTGCGCAGACCTCTGACCAAGAAATGCCGACTGACATTGCCGAAGAAATAACCGCTTTTGTAAACAACCTCGGACAAACGGAGAAAAATTCTGTTCTGCCAGAGGAGAAGCACCACAAAGGAATCATCTACCGTCTAAAAACACCTCCGAAGATGTGGTATCGAGTCGCAGCAACGGTGGCTATTCTTCTCGCGATAGGTGGCGGCATGTTCGTGCATCAGCAGCGGACATTTGCAACAGACCCATTCCGCGACACATGCAAGACACCGGAAGAAGCTGCTGATGCCATTTTGTATGCCAATGACATCATCAATCGTTCATTAGCACCGTTCCGGCAATCTGCTAACATGGCAACGGAGCAAGTAAACGAAATGAATAAAACCATTCAAACAGCGACCCGATATATCAACTATTAAAACTATACAATTATGATGAAACGAATTCTTTTAGTAGCAGTCATCGCCCTTTGCGGCATCGCTGCACAAGCCCAAAATAAGATATTTGAGAAGTACGCCAAAATGGAAGGTGTAGAATATGTTTGCATCAACAAATCTTTGATAAGTAGTGGACTGTCTTTCTTGGCAGGAGGAGGTCAAGTTACTTATGATAGTCTTGCTGTTAATGGCACAGATTTAGGAGAGTTTGCCAATTTCAACCGTATGTTGATTATTACTGCCAAAGGCGACAAGAAGCATACGCTCTACGATGATATGATGCGCCTAACGAAACAAAAAGATTATGAGATTCTCATCGAGTCACACTCTGCCGACAACGACGATGCCGTCATTTTCTCCAACACCAAATCCGACCCAAACGAGTTCATCATATGCAACCTCGGCACTCAAGACCATGAGCCTGCCTGCTTCGTTGTGGTCTTGCTCAAAGACAAATAACAATCCCTAAAACATAGTGTAACATGAAAACACGTGTGCTATTTGTAGCACTGGCAATCGTCAGTGCAGGGGCGTCGTATGCTCAAAACAAAGTGAATGGAACCGTAATAGACAGGACGGACAACTCCAAACTAATCGGTGTCAATGCGACGCTAAGCAATGATAGCGGTCAGGTTGCAGGTACCACCACCGACAACAACGGCAAGTTCACGCTTAACGCGGACACCGGAAACTATATTCTGGAACTTTCCTATATTGGTTATGAAACAATCCGCATGGCTCTTACCGTGAACGACAATACGCATATAGGCACGATACAAATGCAAGAAGGCGCGACGGAATTAGGTGAAGTGGTAGTAGAAAGTCAAGCCGTTATTCAGAAAGTAGATCGGCAAATCCTTCTGCCATCAAAAGAGCAGATGCAGGCTTCCTCAGATGGCGTTTCTCTGTTACAGAACCTGCAAATTCCGCGTATCGTAATCAGTCCTATTGACAATTCCGTCAAAACGCTTTCTGACGAGAGCGTGCAGCTGCGCATCAACGGTGTAGAGGCAAGCACGGCGGATGTAAAAGCCATCAATCCGAAAGATATTATCCGCATCGAGTACCACGACCAACCGGGCGTACGATACAACGGTGCGGCGGCTGTTGTTGATTACATCGTCAAACACCGCGACACAGGCGGTTCGCTCATGCTTGCAGGCACAAACGGTTTGACCCTGCCGGGTATCGGTAATTACTATCTGGCAGGTAAGGTGCATTTTGGCAAATCGTCTTTACAAGCAGTCGCCACTTATGCACCGTACGATATTTATTGGACGCGCACCAACAATGAAACCTACCATTTCTCGACAGGCAAGATAGAGAACAACGAAGTAGGCGAACCGACACGCTATAAGACCTACCCCGTAAATGTCTCGTTGAATTACAACTGGACGAACGGGGATAAGAATATGCTGAACATCCGCTTGCGTGATAATATGGCATATACTCCTTACGGACCGTCAGACCGCGACAGCCGTTTGTTTCAGCCGACGGATTCATTTGAGATACACGATCATGACAAAAGTAGCAGTCAGTCACCGTCATTGGACATTTACTATCAGCACAACCTGCCGCACAAGCAACACTTGTATTTTGACGTGGTAGGCACGTATATCAATACCCACAGCGACCGCCGATTCCTACAAACACCGCTTCGGGGCCCAGCTTCGACAGATACGACCGATGTAATATCGCGTGTGAGAGGTGACAAGTGGTCGCTTATCGGCGAAGCTATCTATGAAAAGGAATGGGAAAATATCATGCTCACCGTAGGTGCACGGCATAACCAACAATGGGTGAAGAATACCTATTCGGGCAATACAGACGCGACCGTCAATATGACCACCGGAGAGACATATGCGTTTGCCGAAATGCGCCACCGTGTAGATAAATTTTCGTACGTGGTAGGTATCGGAGCCATGCACACCCTCATTAACCAAGCCGGACAGAAACAAAGCACTTGGATTGCACGCCCGCAGTTGACCATGAGTTATGATTTTGGAAAAGGTTGGTTCTGGAAATACAAAGGCTACGTGTCCGGCTATCAACCGTCTTTGTCTCAGTTGTCCGATATTACGCAACAGATTGACAAGTACCAGATGCGGCGAGGCAACCCAAACCTGAAATCCGTCATATACGTATCGAATGAGATGGAACTCTCTTGGCAGTCCAAGCATGTCAATCTCAACCTTTGGGCAAACTATAGCTACGACCACAAACCTATTATGGAAGAGACCTTTGAGGAAATCATAGACGGGTCGCCTTATGCCATCCGCATGTATGACAACCAGCGCGGCTATCATAAATTGAATGTCTCGCCGAGTGTACAGGTTAAACTGCTTGATAACAAACTGATGTTCAATGTCACGCCATTTGTCAAATACATGGTCAGTCAGGGAAACAACTACCACCATGAGCATGTCAATTATGGTGTGCGTGGCGGCATTTTCTATCTACTGAAGGGATGGCGGTTCTTTGCCGATGTAGTCACGGCACAGCATAACTTGTGGGGCGAAACGCTGACCCTCGGCGAATTGACGCACGATATAGGCATCAACTATAATTCAGAGCATTTTGGCTTTGGTATTATGATGGTTAATCCGTTCTCGCCGCACGGCTCAACAACCGTCACAAAGGACTTGTCTGCCCTTGCCCCGACTTCCAATACAGCCGTTATGCAGAACTATCGCCAAGTGCTGATGCTCAATTTCAACTTCAATCTTGACTTCGGGTCGAGAGCCTCGACACGCGGATATCAACGGATCAACAACGAGGATACCGAAAGCGGCATTTTGAGTGGTACGAAGTAAACACTGTTGGTAGCATCGCCACATATACAAAGAGCCCCTCATCGTAATGATGAAGGGCTCTGAAAGTGGCGGCTACCTACTCTCCCACAACGCAGTGCAGTACCATCGGCGATGCTGAGCTTAACGACCCTGTTCGGAATGGGAAGGGGTGGGACCTCAGCGCTATAACCACCTTAATTATAGTTTAGAGTTGAAAGTTGAGAGTTGAGAGAAGTCGTCTAGTTGATAGTTTAAAGTTTTGCAACCCAAACACAACTATGTTCTCCACTCACAACCCACTCTATGGGGTTGACAGATCAACGAATGTAAGAGCTTTCGCGAGCGAAAGCAATAAAGTTCTAGTAGAACTAGTCTAACTAGATGAACTAGTAAAACTAGTTTAAAACCTTTTTTAGAAAAAGATTCGGGCAATTAGTACTGCTCGGCTTTATGT
>CAMHOY010000023.1 GCA_946186915.1 uncultured Bacteroidales bacterium
CTTTCCCGCATTGAAAAGCGAGCGGGTTAGCTCGCTTGCGGGAAAGAAGGTTTTCTTACCTTGTTTTCTTATAAGGCAGCATGTACGGCTTGTGTTTGAAGCCGGACAGGAAAGTAAACAAGTAAGCAGACGTCTGAGAGTTTACTATCAAGCGGATGATTAGTTGATTACATTCAGGCTATGTGGACCGTGCTGCCGCGTTTTCCTTTATTCAAGTAACTGAGCGAGGGCGATCACTCGGCATAACGCCGCTCGATCTCGGACCAGTTGATGATCTGCCAGAGGGCATGGAGATGGGCAGCACGGCGGTTGCGATAATCAATATAATACGCATGCTCCCATACATCCATCGTCAGCAGTGGTTTCAGACCCTTGGTGACCGGGTTGCCGGCATTGGGTTCCTGGGTGATGACCAGTCTGCCGTCCTTGTCTGCCGCCAGCCATACCCAACCCGAACCGAAAAGCGAGACTCCTTTCTGCTCGAACTCCGCCTGAAAGGCTTCGAAAGAACCGAAATCACGGATGATGGCCTGCGCCAAAGGATTTGGGATTAGGGGATTAGCGTTTAGAGGATTAGGGGCAAATTGCAGGAAATACAGGTTATGATTCAGGATCTGGCCGGCATTATTGAAGATGGCGCCTTGTGAAGAAGCGACAATCTGCTCCAGCGGCATGGACTCATACTCCGTACCGGCGATGAGTTTGTTGAGATTATCCACATAGGTCTGCAGGTGCTTACCATGATGATACTCGACGGTCTCTTTGCTGATTGCCGGCTCCAGTGCATCCGGGGCGTACGGCAATGCGATTAAGGAAAAAAGAAGAATTGAGGACATGATGATTGATAATTGATAATTGATAATTGATGATTGCTTCGGCTAAAGCCAATTTATAATTGCTTCTTAGCCCGGAGGGCACGATTGCTTCGGCTAAAGCCGATTGAGGTTAGATGTCAGATGTTAGATGTTAGATGTTAGATGTTAGATGTCAGATGTTAGAGTTAATCAAAAACGCGCAGCCGGCAAAAGAGGAAAATAAAACTACATAAAACTCTGTCACTTAGAATAGCTTACTATCCCGGCCTACGCGGCCTGAGCGTACCAGTCTATTATCTCGCGTTTTTAAGCAAGCTCAACACGCGACCTACTACCCTGTTTCGCAGCAGCACAAGCTGCTATATACTAAACTATTCTGCGTGCCAGCCATAAACATAAATAAAATTTTATGGTGTTTTGGCCGGCTGCTTACAAAAATGCGGATTTGCAATCCTTACAAAAAATCGTTCGTTGCACTCACTTTCAAAAAATACAATTACCGATCTTCCTGTCATTGGTCGGTTGTCATTCGGTGGGGATTATCTCCCAATAGCCTTCTTTGCGTCCGCCTTTGCGGCGGAGATAGCCATATTGCTGGAGCAGACCAATAAATTTAACTCCGCTCTCTGTAATATCACCTAATACATCTGCGACCTCATGACGTGTTGCTTTTGGGTAGTTTTTCAGATAGTCCAAAATGCGCTTTTGGGTAGTATTCAGGGGCTTTCGGGTAGTATTTTTTGACTTTTGGTTAGTTAAATCCAGCGCGTCAAGTTCCCTTTGGGTAGTAGTACCACTCTTTTGGTTAGTTAGCCAGATTCGAGCGATAAACTGATTACCTTCCGGCCTATCAATAAACTCCACATCACTATTAGTAGCCATAACGCGTGGAATGCCAGAGCCTAAACCGCGATACGGCATCGTATGCGACCCGGCTTGGAAATAGCATCAGACGATTTCTTGTCTGTTCCGGCAAACATTACCTCATGTAATACTTGATAAGCAATATCTTCGGGATTTTTTTTCATTATCTCTCAATTTTGCCGCAAAGATACGGATTTTTTTTGATTTATGCAAGTGTTTTGCGGATTTTTTTAGATTAAGACGATTTTTATAGGGATTTTTTGTTTATTACGATTCGTGTTTTTTCTCGTTCATATTGACGAGAGGGAGAGGAAGGAGTAAATCAAAAACGCGCAGCCGGCAAAAGAAGAAAAAAACATAAAAAACCCCTCGTGTATGCTTTGGGTGTTTTGGCCTACGCGGCCTGAGCGTACTTGCCTCTTAATTTGCGCTTGTGAGCGAACTCCCAGCGCGTCTTAATAGCCCATTCCGCAGCAGCTATTGCTGCTTTCAAACACCCGACATCATTCACTTCGGCAAAAACAAAAAAAATATTTTACTTGTTTAGCAGTCTGCTTACAAAAATGCGGGCGAAGCCCTCACAAAAAATCGTCACTCTCGGTCGGTTTCGTCTCCCCGACGACCTTCCCTTTTCGAAGCCAAAAGTCAATTGGCTTCTCCACACTTTCAAAAATTATTTAAATGCATTAATAGTATCTACTACATACTCTACTTGCTCCTGCGTCATGCACGGGCTGATTTGCCCAAATACGGAATTGCGTACCACGCTTGCTCCGCACCCGGAATCCAATCGCCAAAATCTTCTCCAGCGAGTAGAATGTTACCTCATATTGCTTCCCATCAGAGGCAGTAGTAAAGAATTTCTTTACAACTGAATTTGCATCTAACTCCCTGTCATTTAATATGTTAGCAATATGCTGACCCACGCCCTGCTTAGAGGTGTCAAAAAGTTCAGCCAACTGATTTTGGTTCTTATCCCATAGGGAACGATTAATAGCATTTTTCATCCACACGCTTCCGTCATGGGCATATAGCACCACGCTTGCTTTTCCGTCAATCGTGTTGTAGATGATGATATTGCTTTCGGTATTGTCCATATATTGTTTCCCGATATTTTTTCTCTTTCTGTTTGGATTATTGTCTCGATAAAAGCGGAGATGTTCGCTTGTAACCCAATATTATAGACGCTTACTGATTATTTCGTTTAAATGGATTTGGATTAACTGTCTTAACAGTCCGTAATTGCATCATCAATTGTTTTCCAGCCTCTGTTAATTGCCAAAATAAAGCCATCCCGCCTTTATTAGTTTTGGAATAAGTCACATTGATGAGTTTTAGTGCCATAAATTGTATTTTTATGGTTTGGAAATCTTGAGGATTTATATGGATTATATCATCATTTTCTAACTCATTTCCAGTTGCACTATAACATATACTTGCTAGCATTTCTTGCATTGTTTCGTCTGCGGGGATTTCCAACATGAACGGTGCAACACTATCAAATAATTGTTTCCATGTAATTTTACATTCCCATTTCTCTACGCTATCACTCCCGAGATATGTATATGTACCACGAACACGTATTTTTTCATCGAGCTCTGCTAAATCATCTTTTTTAATATTCCGCTGTTCATTTTTTAATTGAGTTAATTCCTTTTTTGTGGAGTCTAATTCTTTACGTAAACTATTCAACTCTTGTAAAGACTCCACATTTGTTTGCAGATTTGCTCTCACCCAACCTTCTGCAGGAAATTGATTAATTGTTTGTATTAAGCTAACAGCAACTTTCCCACACAACTCATCTGCATTGTGCCATTCTTTTACTAACCTACCTTTTGATGCTTTATCTCTAAATTTTGCAAGTTTTTGCCTCTTGTTTTCATCTTTTTCAGATTTACCTAATGGAATAGTTTCCAAATCACTATGCAAAAATGCAATGACTGGAATTCCCTTTTTTACAGCGTAGTCATACTCCATTTCCGTATAACTAATTCCCTGTTCACTTAACGCCCCATATCTACCACCAATTATTAAAATATAGTAATCACTATCATCTATAAGACGTTTAATGTAATCGAATTGCTCCATATCCATTGCAGGAAAAAATTCCATTCCGGCAGGAATACAATTCATATCTAACAATATTCTCATTACCTTCTGACGTTCTTCTTCCAAATCCTTAAACGTCGAACTTACAAAAACTTGATAGCGCTTATCCATAATTTTTTCTTTCGTTAATTCCCTAAAATCATCTTTATTAAACCCAACATTAATATTTAACTATTGCGTCAGTGCCTCTTTCCTTAAAAATAATATCTGCTTCTTGTTGTTTTGCACTAACAAATTTGCTAAAATCTTCAAAGTTGTACTCTGACATCTTTTTCCATATCTCATGCCAAAATCCGATTAGGTCGAGAGAATCTTGCATAACACGCAAAAGAGGGGATAGTTTTGGGTCTATATCCTTTTCATCATATCCTAATTTTAGCATTTTTAGTACATAGTTTATTCTAGGTTGAAGATGGGTTATTCTTTCCATAGAATCTTTGACAATAGAGCGAATATTTTCGTTATAATCGTCGGAAATAGTGGTAGCTTCATTTAATATACATAAATTCCAATATAAATACCGAGTCCATTTTGAAATATAATCATAATTGTCATTCATAAGAAAATCTCTATATTTCAACCCGATCATGCATGTTTCTAATTCTGACATGATTTTCTTTTCATCTATCTCGTCTCCTTCATAGAGAACTTTATTGATAAGATTATCTAACTTGTTTAATTTGCTGGGTGTAGAGATATTAAAACATCCAATTAAGAAAACTATCGCGAAAAATATCAATCCCGCTTTTAGACTATAGGCATCAATCTGATTATGTCCGCGGAATATAAATAGTCCCCATACAATGAGTAATAACAAAAATAAAACAGCTCCAATCATACCTCCTTTTCGGTTATTTTTCTCTGTCCTCAAAGACGGGATAAAAGTGAGGACAAACGCTGCAATGAATACTAACAGCAATATTGCATTAATTGTCACAGCTACATAATATAGCCAACCTAACATGCCACCAGCAAAAATAGTCTTATGAAGAATAAATATGAGAAATTGAACCAGATATATAGCAAAGCCAAATGATAGTCCAACCCGATCTGTAAATTCTAACTTTTTCCATGTTGGCTGGTGATTGTTTTTTAACGAAAGTATCAAACAGATTACCAAAACAAACGCATTAAATAGCATATAAGCGATAGCAATGCTGTATTTCAAAGAAAATGGACGCAAGTCAATAAGAATCCAAATTAAAGAGCCGATAGCAGCAAACAAAGCCCAAGTTGTCCACCCCGGACGTGTATATACACTCAATAGCCGGTTTCTCTCAGCATATAAAATATCCAATATATCTTTTTTTGTCATAATCTTATTTACTTTTCTCCTTATTTATGCCACTTCTTTCTATTCGCTTGTCTCTCGGTCTTCAGTCGCTCATCACACGGTGGGATGATTCTCTTTTGCTGCTTCGAGGGATTTTTGCAATTGGCGCAAAAGAATTTCTTTGGATGGCAATTCGGTGAGATATTGCGCAACACGGATTCCGGACTTGTCCAATTGCAGCAAACTGATTTGTTCGTCGCTTCCTTCCGTACAGAGTAGTAATCCCAGCGGCGTTTCTTCGCCCGATTGCATCTCGTATTTCTCCAACCAACGCAGATATAATTCCATCTGTCCTTTGTACTGCGCTTTGAAACTGCCAAGTTTGAGGTCGATAGCAATTAAACGATGGAGCTTGCGATGATAAAAAAGCAAGTCAAGGTAGTAGTCCTCTCCGTCAATAATCATTCGTTTCTGGCGCTCTACGAACGAAAAGCCGGCACCTAACTCCATGATAAACTGCTCCAGGTGCGCTATTAGACTATCTTCCAGCGATTTCTCCGAGTACATGCCTTTGAGACCTGTGAACTCCAAGAAATACGGACTCTTGAAAACCATATCCGGTGTCATGACATCATTATCGCGCAAGTTGGCTAATTCTGATTTGATCAATTCTTCCGGCTTCGTGGCTATGGCGGTACGTTCGAAAAGCATGCCGTCTATCTTTTCACGCAACTTATTACGTCCCCATCTTTCCGTGGCTGCCATCGTTAAGTAGAACTCACGTTGGAGTGGTTCCTTCAATGGCAATACCTCGATAAAGTGGCTCCATGACAATTTCGTCGCAAGTTGCGACACAATTTTGGAGTCAGGCATAAGTCGAGCAAATTGCATCATTCTTTGGATACTGCGAAGTTCAAATCCTTTGGTCCCATACTCTTCTTGCAATTGCGTCGCAACCTGCGACACAATTTGCTGACCGTACTCAGCACGCTCATAATTAAGGACATCGCGATTAATGCGATTGCCAAGATTCCAGTTCATCATCGTAACCTCGTAATTGGCGGTTGCTGCAACGTGTGAACGAGCAGAGTCGATAATTTGCCGCAAGTCATTGATGAGTTCTGTAGGTACTAATCCTATTTGTGTTACTTTCTCTATATCTGCCATAGCCTTATTTGCCTGTTGGTATCATGGTGTATGTACACGATACCGCATTTTACAATTTCGGGCGCAAAGATACGGATTTTTTTTGATTTATGCAAGTGTTTTGCGGATTTTTTTAGATTAAGACGATTTTTATAGGGATTTTTTGTTTATTACGATTCGTGTTTTTTCTCGTTCATATTGACGAGAGGGAGAGGAAGGAGTAAATCAAAAACGCGCAGCCGGCAAAAGAAGAAAAAAACATAAAAAACCCCTCGTGTATGCTTTGGGTGTTTTGGCCTACGCGGCCTGAGCGTACTTGCCTCTTAATTCGCGCTTGTGAGCGAGCTCCCAGCGCGTCTTAATAGCCAATTCCGCAGCAGCTATTGCTGCTTTCAAACACCCTAAATCATTCACTTCGGCAATAAACAGAAAAAAAATTTTATTTTGTTTTGGACGGCTGCTTACAAAAATGCGGATTTGCAATCCTTACAAAAAATCGTTCGTTGCACTCACTTCAAAAAATTACTTAAATTCATTTACACATTTTACTACCCACTCCACTTGCTCCTTCGTCATGCACGGGCTCATAGGAAGGGACAGTTCGCAATCGGCGAGCATCTCGGTAATTGGCAAAACAAGCCTACCTCCGTCTCCTCCCTGAAGGGAAGAGTGGTTCCATGCGGCGTGTTGGTAGCATTCCTGCTTATGAGGCGCAATAGGATAATGAATCACCGTGCCGATGCCATGCTCATTCAAATGAGCAATCAGCCTATCCCTAACCCTTCCCTGAAGGGACGGGGATTCGGAAGTCCTTCCTTTTAGGGAAGGATTTAGGTTAGGCTCTTTAACTACTACCGGGAACAAATGATAGACATTATTCTCATCCGGCAGGCGAGTCGGGAGTTCGATCAGCGGATTGGATATATGGTCGTAATAATATGCTGCGACAGCCTGGCGCTTCGCGATATCTTCATCCAGATATTTGAGTTTGACATCCAGTATCGCTGCCTGTATCTCGTCCAAACGGCTGTTGCGGCCGGTATATTTGAAGACGTATTTCTTCTGACTACCGTAGTTCGCCAATGCGCGTATCGCAGCAGCCAACTCCGGATCATTGGTCGTCACCGCTCCGGCATCACCTAAAGCACCCAGGTTCTTTCCCGGATAGAAAGAATGACCTGCAGCATCACCAAGCGAGCCGGTTCTTTTGCCGTTAAATCGGCAACCATGTGCTTGCGCATTGTCTTCGATAAGCTTAAGATTATATTTCTTGCATAGTTCTGCAATCCGTTCCGTCATCGCGCAGCGGCCATACAGATGCACGATGCAGATGGCTTTGGTGCGAGACGTGATAGCGGCTTCGATAAGGCTGTCATCTACCTCCAATGTATGCGGGTCGGGTTCTACGCATACCGGAACGAGTCCGTTCTCCGTAATACCGAGGTGGGTAGCGATATACGTGTTTGCCGGCAGAATCACTTCGTCTCCGGGTTGCATCACGCCTAGTTCAATATACGCACGCCATATCCATATCAGCGCGTCCAAGCCGTTGGCGCAACCGATGCAGTATTTGGTACCGATATAGTCGGCATAGTGCTGCTCAAAGAGTTCGTTCTCCTTGCCTTGCAGATACCATCCGCTGTCAATCACCCGGCGTGCAGCCTCACGGATCTCTTCTCCGTGCATGTTTGTTACGTCCTTGAGGGACAAAAAGGGTACTTGCATATTCTTTCACTTTTTCTTATGTTTCTCTAGAAAACGAATCGCATCCGGTATATGCGTGTACGACTCGCCATCCGTGCCGAGTTCATCCGCGTTCCGCATCGCTTGCTGCAGGCGTCCGTCGGCAAGCAATGTTTCCACCCAACCAGGTTTCGACAAGAACTTCTCCGTTTTCTCAAATTCCATATGTTTGTTTAGCGCCTTGATTACCCGCTTCGACGTTCCCAAATAGCGGTTGGTTTTCTCATAATGCAGCAAGAACCAATATTCAATACTCGGCATACTGCCGCAAAGCATGACATTTGGATTATCTTTATATTTAGCCACAAACTCTTCCAGTTTCTGCTGAATCTTAGCGCTGCGTTCTGATTCGTCCTCGTCATACAAGCACACCGCTGTACCGCCATCTTCTAATACGCGCTGCACGAACTTATCCATATAGAACGGCGTATCATTTCTGCAGAATCTCGGGTGCGTTTCAATCCTATATCCTTTAAGATGTGTAAGATGCTCAACATATGCCTTCTCAGTCAGTCCTGCACCTATCAAAACTGAGCGCCGCTTTTTGAGATTTCTTGCTTTCTGCTTCCGTGCCATACTATCCGATATTAGGAATCGCTCCAAAACGTCCGCCTCGATACGAACGACGGAAGGAGGAGATCTTATTCAATCCTTTATATTCCACGAGCGAGTACAATTCCGAGTTACCGTCCGGTTGTTTTTCCGTAAACCATATACTGTCTTTTCTAAGTAGATCATCAATCGTATCCAATAGCGAATCCGAGTGTGTAGTCGCTATCACTTGCGATTGCGCATCGCTCCGCAGGAAATGGTATATAAGATACTCTACCAAATCGGGATGCAACGAACTATCAATCTCGTCTATCGGCAAGACGGATGAATCAGCATTTGCCGAATATATCGCCGATTCCAACCCCAAAATACGTTGTGTACCTCGCGACTGCAATCCGGAAGGTAATGTATAGTATTCGTCACCTTTATCATTGGTTACCTTATGTACGAAATTCGTACTCAAGAATGTAGGAATCTGTTCTCCTGACTTGAAAAATAGTTCCTTCACACCTTCCGATAATTTCACTTGCACACGGTTGGTCTGAAGATCGACTACGTTAAAATCGGCATATTTAATGAACGATAACAATTCTTTCCTAACATTATCGTCCGTTTCCAGCATCTCTTGCGCCTTGCGGAACATACGATCATCCGGAGTGACCATTCTGGATAGTGATAATCGGAACCATTCGCGCGCCTCATCAATCAGAGGAATGGCGATATTCACCTGTCCTCGCGCCGCAAAGAGCGACATGTTACGATAGCATCTCAATTCTATCTCAGCGCGCGCAGCTTGCGACAATTTGACGACGGAAGGATTGAATTTTATGGCAGACGTTCCTTCAGCACTCGTGCGTTCGAATAACATCGTTGGTTGATTCGATTGATACACGGAGAGCTTTTCTAACAGCACTTGCTTACTATCCAATTCCAATTCATAGTGATACCGTACGCCATTCGCATAGAATCGCGCGCCAAAATACGAAGATTTATCCGAGGATACCTGATCCAAACGGAAAGGGATAACTTGCGTTCCCTTGTCGATAGTATCCGGAGTGGCAAAAACAAACTCTCGTAGGAAGTTGAGTGCTTTCAGCACATTGGATTTACCCGCCGCGTTCGCGCCGTATATGAGCACAAATCGCAACAAACGCTTGCCATCAGGCATAGTGACGGCATAAGTACCCTCTCCCATTTGATCAGATGTAGCCTCAAAACTCAGGCATACCTCATCACGGAAAGAGTACACATTTCTGAATGTTAATTCCTCCAGCATGGTTGTGGTTTCAAAAAACGCTGCAAAGATAATATATTTAAATTTGATTTCCAAATTTTGGCAGTATTTTTATATTATATTTTTAATTTTAGACTATTTTGCTCCAATTTTTAAAATAAAATCTGCCATTTTGTCAGTCTAATTCCGATCGGCACACACTTTGCGGTTGTACTAACAACTGCCACGTTGGCAGCCCAGGATGAGGCCTAAACCTGTAGAAAAGAGGGCGCTTAGTATTCACTTAATAGCCAAGAGGAGGTGTTGGACATGGCAAAAAGTAGCGGTCGCGGAAGAAGCGCAATTACGGGTCGATATGTAAGCATACCCTACGCAAAGAGTCACCCGAAGACGACAGTGATTGAGAAGAAGTAAGTTCTCTATTTATTCATGAGGCTTTCATGCCTAACGACTGACATTGTAGCAGAAGCCTCGGCGCGTCTTCTGACGCTATCTACGACAACAGCGGCACGACAACGTACCGCTGTTGTTTCTGTTTCCAGGCGCCCTAAGAAGTAGCGCTTACCGTTTAAATCCTCTATTGCTTAACCCAAATCAGCTTTGAGGGGTCATAACCGCGGCGGCGGGCTTCAGCAAGGATGAGAGCCAGTGGCTCGTCCTCTAACTGCGGCGTACGGGAGAGGATCCATAGATAATCATCGGTGCCGCCGCCGACCAGCACAGACTGATAGTCCTCATCCAGCAACAGGATGCGATAGTCACCATAGAAAGGACCGAAGAACGAGACGCGCAACAGCGCCGGCGTGTCCGTCGTCTTGGCTTTGCCGACGGATTGTTTCAATTGGCCGTCCTTCATACCGGTGTTCTCCACCTTAATCAGTCCGTCCTCACGCAAGGTATAGAGCGCTTTGGTCTGTTCCATGCCACGCTCGAAACGATGGTCAAACCGCGCGATCTCATACCAACTGCCGAGGTAGCGGTTCAGATCGACCGAGTCTATCGGCGTGTTATCCACCGTTAACTTCCCGCATGCGCACAGCATGCTTGCCAACACTACAAACAGCATTTTCTTTTTCATGGCTATATAATTTTCATTGGTTATATTCGTTTTCATCCTTTCATCCTCACCGCGCCCTATTCATCCTTTTACAAAATCGAAACATCTCAAAAAGCAATTTATTCTGCGAGCAGATACGTTTGATTCCTCTCAATTTCTGCACCCTACCTTCCATCGCCCTACAGAAGCTTATGACTATCTTAATCCCCAAGTCCAATTTATATAATCGCTCAAAAATATAATCTAGTTGAATATCTTGCGTTTGATTCCCGATAGAAGGAGATACATTTTGAATGTAATCCATGACATAGCGCATTTCTCTTTCATGCTCTCGTGATATGATTTCTTCGCATACTGATGTGCTTTGGTGTAATCATTTTTCCTATACGCCAAATTTAACAGAAGCCTATTGGTATATTTCTCCCAATCCTCAACAGTCTCCATATCATACCAATCGGGGAACTTCTCACATAAATATTTTACCACTTCATAATCTTTAGATAGGCGACTTGAATAGACATCATAATCTGGAGGATTAGTGAAAGAACTACCATGAATCACAAACGTAGATAAATTGTCATCAATTAAATCAAAATTTGTATATCGTGATAGTAATATATAAAACGGCCAATCTTGAACAGAAAACTCATATTTGATAAAATCCTCAAGAGGCACATGTCCCACAACGAATTCGCGTCGAAACATCATACTCGAAATATGGAATGGAGCCTTTGAGCCCCATAGTGTTTTGTATAATGGAATATTCTTATTGTAGCTGATTCCACTATTGGAGACTTCTCCCGTTAAACAGTTGTATATCGTATATTGTGAAAAAAGTACATTGCATTCCGGATGGGATTCCATATAGTCGAGTTGAATCTGCAACTTATTCGGGTTATGCCAAAAATCATCATTATCACAGTTACATACGTACTCACCTTTACATGAAAGAATCAATTGCGCCCAATTCGAGGCAATTCCAACATTTCGTTCACGATAAAACACTGTGATTTTCCCAGGATATTTCTGTATATATTGTTCATATATGGGCTTCATATCATCGGTAGAACAGTTATCGCCAATAAGCAGTTCTATATCCGCATTAACTTTCTGAGTTAATACGGAATCTATTGCTTTTCCTACCAATTCTGCCCTATTATATGAGGGCATAACTACGGATATAAGTTTCATTATAGGATTTTTTAGGTGTTCATTCTAGTAATACATTCCAATCGCTTAGAGTCATTCCTCCGCGGACAAAGCCAAGTGCCCAACAGCAATCTGCCAAACTCTTTATAAATTTTACTATTTTCATAGATTTATAATAATTACTTCCTCATTCTAATTACCTTAGCCGGATTGCCTCCTACAATGGCATAATCCGGAACATCGTGCGTGACGACAGCTCCGGCACCGATGATGCTATGCGCACCTATGCGTTTGCAACCGGGCAAAACAATAGCCCTTGCCCCAATCCATACGTCCTCCATTATCTCTAATGGCGTATCCGGCAGATTTCCTTCTGAACCCAGCGGCACATCGGGGTTGTCAAACTTGTGTCCACCTCCTTGGAAAAGTACATCTTCCCCCATCATCACATTGCCATGGATGGTAACGATGCGGTTATGACATGCGAAATCCCTGCCGATGGCAGCATCGCCCAACACATGGAAGTTTTTTCCATTCCCCACGTATGCACCTTGCTCCAAATTGATATCCTTCCCTTCGCATTCCGCAAACATGTGCTTAGCGCATTGATGACGCAACCACTTGGCAAACTTTCCCAACACGGGGCGATTGGATTTCGGCAAATGTCGTGCAAACCCATAATACAATATAGTATAAAACTTTCTCATTTTCGTAAACTCATTATGGCGCAATATAGTGCAGGACTGATATTAGCCAGTATTATTTTCATTTTATGAGTCAGCATCTTTTCTTTCTTTGTTGACAGGGGAAAGAGGTGCAATGATTTCAAATCATCCAGATACGGTTTTCGGTCAGCTACGGGCAGCTTAGCTAACATTCCTAAGATTGAGATCACCGTAGAGCTCGTCATCCACGCAAACCATATAGGATCTTTTACAAGTTTGGATTGCTCCTTGAAACAACGAATCAAGCGAATCTTATCTTCCAGCACTTTCTTACGTTTCAGAGGATCTGTCGGCAATGTTATTGAGCCTGTTCGCCATAAATAGTTATAAACCACCTTCGATGTGCTCGCCACTCGCTTCGCTCCTAATAACATTCTTGGTGTCCACTCTGTATCCTCGAAATAGATACCGGGGGTGAACAAAGTGTTGTTCAAAGGGTTAACGGATGAGAGGATTAGAGGATTAGAGGACGGTTTATCTCCTATTATCATATCTCGACGAAGGATGAACATCACGGCATAGCATGCCGGGCCAAGGCGCTCATTAAGGAATGTTTCCCCGTCGGTAATCTCCGTGCTATAATCCACATCCCGCTTTGGATCTTTATTTGGATGAAACTCCTCATATTGTTCATTAACATTTTTATAATCAAATCGCAATACATCGAGATTATCGCGCTCAATCTGCGTCATCAGTCCGCCCAACACATTCGGCTCCCAATAGTCATCGCTATCTACGAAGCAGATGTATTCTCCCCTCGCAATTCTCACTCCTGCATTACGTGCAGCGCTTAAACCTCTGTTTTCTTGGTGTAGCACACTAATAAGGGGCTTCCCTAATTCTCTAACTCCCTCACTCTCTAATTCATTCTCACGGACATACTCGTCACAAATCTGAGGCGAGTTGTCGGTAGAACCGTCATCAACGAGAATGATTTCATAGTCGTCGTAGTCCTGCGCGAGAAGGGAATCCACGCATTTGCGCAGATACTGTGCTACGTTGTATACCGGAACTATGAAGGAAAGTTTTGTCATTTAATCAAATACGTATTCTTTCTTTCTCGATTCGCGTGTTCGTTATCGCATTGAATGAGCACTGCATCTGGATTAAGCCGCGCTGCTACAGTGCCAAAACTACCTTGAGATGCAACTATCACCGGACAATGGGCTAATAACCACAAATCTTCCCATGCTTTGTTGCCACGTATAATCTCATACGGTCGTTCTAAATGATTGCATATATTCTGTTCCACCCAATCCGGCTCATCGGAGAAGAAGAGATACTTACTCGGATGGAACTTCTCATTACAAAACTCAATAGCTCGCAAGAAATACCCATCTGTCACTCCGCCATATATAGGGTTGTCTCCTTTCGCCAAATCTCCACGACGCACATGAATACCTACTACATTATCGAAGACTACGCCTTCTGCAATAGCCGGGATTGCTGCAATATTGAGATTAAAATATTTTGAGTACAGCCGCGCTGACCCTCCTTTTGGAAGATCCCAATAACCATAAAGGTACATGGAGTGAGTGATAGTTGCCGGATTAGGCAACTCTTCATTCATCAATTGTCCGGTCTTAAACAGATGTCGATACATCCATAATCTCCAGCCTGAAATCTTTTTAAATGGCAGCGTCGGCCACATCTCGGTGAATTCGAAGATACGCGGATGATTACCAAACTGATCTTTGCCGCACACATCATACCATCGAGTATCATATCGTACGTTCAATCCTTGATCCGCATAGTATTGCCCCTGCAGAAACATCTGCATCTGGGAGCAGATTCCTCCATCCATAAAGACAACCACAACAGGTCGTTTGAGATGTATCTTGCATAGCAACGTATCGATTGCCTGAAAGATAGCTGACAATATAATAATGATTTTCCGTTTCATTTTTTCCTTCCTAAAAACTCATCTAAAAATTGCTGTTCTGACTTCTCAATGCTCTCGATGGTCAACACGTCACGCGGAGCGGTAAGGATAGCATAACCGAACTTATCGCGGTCGCCATCATCAATATATTCTCCATAATGCACACCGGCTTTTAGCCCATCGTGCTTCTCAAATAGCACCTCAATACGTGGATCCAAAAACTTCGTGATATCCGTTTCCTTCACTGAATCAGAATTAGCCGGGATATCATATCCAAACCACATACTTGACTTCTGACCATTCAGATAATTTCCCGGCTGAATTTTACCACCATGCAGCATATCTACATAATCACTCAGATAGTCATGTCCGCTTGCGGCAGAAACAGTATGCGAGCATATAAATCCGCTACTGCGCGCCCCCATCTCAACCGGTGTAAACGAACCATCCTCTTTCATGATAATCTCAAGATGTCCAAACATGGAGTGTAGCCCTAATGCCTTGTAACATTGGATACCAAATTCTGCAATACGATTCCAAGTGGCATCATCATACTTGCGAGAATTCCAATGGTGCTTCACTGTTACGTGATTAGTCGGTGCATTTACCGAATGGTATTGAATAGAGCTGCCATAGCAATTTACATTACCGTAACTATCACCAAGCATATCTACTGTGAATTCTTCTCCTTCCACAAACTCTTCTATTAGACATGCATGGTTAAAGCTGGTCTCTTTCGCCAACACAAGCGCCGCTCCTATTTCTTCACGCAAACAACCTTTCTCAAGAATAGTGATTCCTCGTGAACTGGCAGCCACATCCGGTTTGCAAATAAGTTTCATGCGTTGAGATAGTGCATAAATCTCGTCGAGCGTGATTTCACTATCCAATTTAGATATTCGATTGAAGAGACCTGCTTTCTCCCATGCGTTTCGCATCTCTTCTTTTTCCAAAACACGATTGAATTTATCCGGCATGGTGCAATTCCCGCACCACGCGTTGATTGCATTCACGGTGGGAGCCGCCAAATCAATAGATGACAATGCGCCATCGACCTTGCCTTTTAAACCGAGTTCTTCTAAACGTGCGATGATTCCATTTGCGTCCTTTACATCCATCTGAATGAACATATCGCAGTCGAAATTAGCATGATCACGCCACGATACGGCTATCACCTTATAGCCAAACTCACGGAGTTTACATACTTGCCCCCATAGCAGTTGATTATCCCCTAATAACACAAAATATTCTTTCATCGTTTATATTTCTTAAATTCTCTATAATTACGAATATAGTCCGCCTCCTCATAGTGCTCAGAAGCCAAACATAGTAATACTGCCCCCGACGAAAAATCATCCAGCACACGCCATATCCCCGGTACAATGAGCAAACCTTGATATGGACGATTAAGGGTGTATGACCTCTTATTTTGTCCGTCATGGAGCGTTATCGTAAATGAACCATTAGCAGCTACTATTAACTGCTGCAGTTCTTTATGCGCATGCCCTCCTCTACTCTGCCCACTTGGCACGTCATATAGATAATACACCCGCTTAATATCAAATGGTATATCTTGCGCTCCCTCAACTGGGGTCAGATTACCACGAGGATCGCTTATCTTGCGTAAATCAATCAATTTACAATCGTCAATAGTAGTATGTTTCATGTATTTCGTTTTAGTTCTTGTTGATATTTAAATTCCTTGATGAAATGAGCAGCAATAAAATGCAGCCATGTCTTCGTAAAACGTTTCGCTTGCTGCACTTTGGGAGTATCAGCAATAGCCGGAGCATCAGCAATCAGTTGCTTTGCCTTCCGATAATTGCATTGATGCAGGTATAGTAGAAACTCTTTATAAAACTCATATTCCTGCAACTCTTTTTCCGAAAAACAAGCATCTGTCAGAAACAGTTCGTTGAGATAACGCCGTGTTTCAGCTAATCCTTTGTGATAAGATAAGTATTTCGGATGTTCGAATGGTACAAAAGTAGATGATTCCTTATAAACACGATAAACAACAATCGGGTCATCTAATCTCCAAAACTTAGTATGTTGCGCCCATATGGCTTGTATTGGATAATCTTCAATCGGTAGTTTGCGACGGATAATCTCATCAAAGTCAATGTACTGGAGCAATTTGCGACGGAACATTACGCCTCCGCCAGAAATGATTACACCGCCTTTATAATTATGAGAGAAGAAAAACTCTTTGGCGTCCATCGTGTTGACCTGTTCGTTCTCGCCAAGTATTTTTTCACCCCGCTTCACATAGTATCGGTAACCATTAGGAGCAAGCACACCCACTTCTGGATGGGACTGCAGATATTGCAACTGCTTCTCCAACGCATGGTCATCGCAATAGTAATCATCTCCGGCAATATCTGCTATGTACTCTCCGGAACAAGCTTGTAACACTCTAAAATAGTTTGCGGTAATGCCAAGGTTCTGCGGACCAGACAGGAGCACTACCTTATCAGGATATTGCGTTGCATATTCCTGACAAATAGCTAATGTATTATCCGTAGAATAATCTTCTCCGACAACAACCTCCAAATCGAAGTCGCCTTTTTGCATCAGAATACTATCCAACGTCTGCCGGATTGTATCCTGCTGGTTATACGTAATGACAGCAACTGATATTTTATTTCTACCACTCATTCTCTAATTCCCCAATTCTTTTAAGCCGAAAATTCGGCGAATTCTATTATAAAAGCGAATACGATATCGCTTGCTGTACCAATGCCCGGAATACCATACTCGGATATAGTTAAACGCTTTTTTGTTTCGCACAATAGGTACGCGCTTTACCTCAGTGTATTCTGCCGGATGCGCAATATTAAATCGTGTATTAGGTAATGATGTCTCGCCGGAGTTATCCCATCCTATATTATTAGACATAGCCGTTCCAGGATAGAGGCATAAGCCTCCTACCCGCCGCATGGAGCTATACCATTTGATGTACCATGTTTTGAGCGAGCCATTGAGATTTCCTAACAATTGGCGGCTCAGATAATCTTCTCCCTCAATGTCAAAGTCTTTCCAATTATTCTCCCAATACTTAACATGATCTGCCGTGTCCGGATTGAAATGATCCCATGCGCGTTTCCATGTAGCCCAACCACCTGCGGGATATGGGGAATCATAAAAGAACGTCGTTGGGAATTGACCTTTATTGGGGTACATCCATGCCGATACATGCATCACTTGCTCATCGTCCTTATAAAGTTCCAGCGCGTCATTGAGATATGTTAGACATCCTCGCGTTGTAACGATATCATCCTCGAAAGCGATTACGCAGCCGTATTTATTCACAATCTCCGTCACGGCTCCTACTATATTATCAGCCAAACCGATGTTTTTCTCACGTTCTACGACATGCAACTCTTTGAACCCGGTTTGAGCATGAGCCTCTTTGCGCACCGCTTCTATTCTTGTAAGATATGCATCGTATTCCTCTTTCGAGCAATGCATCGCGCCATATCGTTTCGTAATATAGTTCCCTCCGCTCACTCCCTCTTTCTCTAACTCACTCACTCTTTCATGTCCCCATTCACGAGCTCCATCGCAATAAATATATAGCACTGACTGCGGAGCCAAGTCATTCTTGGCTAAAGCAGCGAGCGTTTGACTCAAATGATCAGGACGATCGTATGCAAATACTATGATAGGTGCCAATGTCATTTCGATTACGATTTTGATATTGTATCAATTAACTTTATAAGTGAATTTGTGCACCATTCTCCGGTTGAATATTTCTCATTGTCCATTAATGGGTTGTACTCCACAAAATCCATAGATACAAGTTGTGGCATATTTCGGCCCAATTCACAAATAAACTCATTGAATTCGATATCTGTTAACCCATTAACAACGGGCGTACCCGTCGCATGAGCAATAGTCGGATCCATACCATCAATATCAAAACTTAGATGCAGTTGTTTCACTCCTTTTTCGTTCAAGGATGTACGGATCTGATGCATTACGGATTTCATTCCTAATTGATGTACTTTTTCTATGGTAAACACATGGTCTTCGATTCCCAATCGCTTAATCGTATCCCATTCTCCCACATCTATATCGCGCACGCCGACCCAATATACATTCTGGGGAGCCAATGTGCTTCCCTGATTATTAATCTCGCTTTTACATAATCCCACCAATGCAGCCAAAGGCATACCGTGCGCATTGCCGGAAGGTGATGTCGCTTCGGTATTGATATCTGCATGTGCATCAAACCATATCACGCCGAGATTAGGATAAGATTGTAACACTCCGACAATGCTACCCATAGCGATTGAATGGTCTCCACCTATTGTAATAACATTTTTCCCATTGGATATTGCCTCATTTACACACGCTTTTAACTCATTTCTCATATGACAAACTGCATTGTAATTTCTAATACCATTTGTTTGAATATCAGTCAATGGAATATTCTCCGAATGGAATTGCAGCACATGACAAGTGGCTTTATATAACGGAGTGTTATCTATCAGCCATTGGGGTGCGTATTGCGCACCCTCTCTATTACAGCCAGATCGAAATGGAGCGCCAATAATCGCTATGTCCTTATTTTTTTGTTGCATAGTAGAATCGGCACATATCTTCTAAATATTCTTTCCTGTAGTCATATTCATAACATCCAACCGGAGTGAAAGTTAATTCTCCAAACAATACTCGCCCTTCTATTTCATACAAATCAACGCGTACATACTCAAAATCAGCGCTTAGAGTCTCTGCTATGGATTTCATTTTGTCGAAACATATCGGTTTCGGCAACAATCGGCGATTTCTATGATATTGAGGTTTCACACACTCTGTACGCACCCAATTAATATTGTATGTATCGCAATTATTCGAGTCAGTAACGGGATTCCTATCATTTATGGTCTCAATATGATAAACTTGTCCATTAAAGCAATGCCATTTATAATCAATAACAGATGTATCTTCTCCAAGCATAGATAAGTATTTCTCGACAATGAGTCGAGGTTTTATCTCCACATAATGCCACTCTCCCGTTTTTAGACCAAAAGTAGGACAAATAGAAAACCAGTTATCTACAACATTTCGAAGTTTCTTTACATCTAGGAAGGATTTGTCTTTGCATATATAGTTCATACCACTCCCCGTTGTCATCTTTAGCACAAACTGATTCGGAAGAGCCTCAAAATCGATTTCATCAAATGAATCATATACACCATAACATTCATTAAGAATATCTCCGAACCCTTTTTCTTCCACATATTCTCTCACTGCATATTTGTCGGCACAACGGATACGTAAGTTCCTATCACACGAATTTTTGCGTGCCTTTAAATTAATCGCCATGAGTAATTCATTAAAATTACGCGGATGGCGCAAATTAGGCAATGAGCCTTCATTGATTGCATACCATAACGATGTCACTACTCTAGGGCACCTATAATAAAACTCCGGCGAACACTTGTTATATAGTTTTCTATAGAGCCAAAGTTTTTTACGTTGAATATATTTTTTTATACTTTTAGTCATTTTCTAACAATTTATTCATTACTTCAACATGAGACTCACATTGGAAATAGCTTTTAAGCATTAACATCCGCTCTTCAGTCATATAATTGGGAAGTAGTTTTGCTGCCAGTTTTGAGGGAATCAGATGGTACTGAGCTATTTTTAGCAGTCTCGGATACTGATATGGGGCCAATGGTTCCATATATTCCCGTCTACGTTTTTCCATCATGCGCGCAGCACACTCACGTAACTTTGAAGGAGATGCAATAATTACATTTAGTTCTTCTATTCTATGCTCAAACTGTGCTCTCTCATCTTCGCTCTGCAGATACACCCCCATGTCCTTGTCATTTTGCCGATAAGGGATTAACTCAAAAGAGATTGTTTCTCCGATTAGTAGATTTAACAAATACCCTTCATTCCAACTACAATTTCTCTGTCCATTCTCATCGAAAGAAAAATTCCCTAAACCATAAAAAATTGGATGTCCGGCATATATCTCATAGCCACTATAACAATGTTGATGATGATTAACAACAACATCAGCTCCGACATCAATAAAAAAACGATACATTTCTTGCATACGCGGTGTTGGCAATTGATAATGTTCATGTCCTCCGTGTATTATTACAATCACATTATCTGACTGTTGTTTTGCATTTAAAATATCATAATATAATGAGATAGGATTGAGAGGATTACATCCTGCTTTTTTTTCTGTTGCAATTGTAAATTCATGCTCACATGCATTAATAAATGCGACCCGTCTTTCCCCTATTCTCTTGATTAAGACCTTAGATGCTTCCTTAATATCGTGCCCACCTCCTACATAATCAATATTTCTCTTTTTTAATTCCTGCAAACTATAGACCACGCCTCTATCTCCATAATCAGCAAAATGATTATTTGCTAATGTTACTGCATCAAAGCCTATATATTGAAGAAAATCTAGCACTTTGGTCGAATTTCTCAGTGCGATTCCAGCTTTTTTTATGGGAGTGACTTCTTTTTCTGCTACAGCGCACTCCAAGTTCACAAGCGCGTAGTCAGCACTTTTGATAATTGGAACACATGACTGATGTATTTGGAGAAGTGTGTCAAAATCCACACATGCCGTTCGGTCTTGCATGCACAAATCCCCTGCTATTAGTATTTTTACCTGTTTTTTCATAGCTCAGCATTACCCTTTTCGGTATATCCAATTCGTTAGGCAAAATAATGCCGTCAGTAATTTTCGACTCCATTTATGCGCATGCAAAGTATCAAATAAACGAACTTTCCGACAATCCTCTGCACAAACTTTTGCGAGCCTAGGTCCCAGAATCTCATTTTTCATCCGCTGAACTTCCTGAAGTTGAAGTGCCTTCATTTTTTCATCCTTCCCAGAAGCAAGTCCCCCTCCTTCGAAAAATGAAATTGGTATCTGCTCACACCGAAAACTTACATCGTAAAAACCTAGTACTTTAAGAAAAAAAGCTGTATCTCCTGCTATCCGGTAACTTTCATCGTAATAACCATATTGTTCGTATACATCCTTTTTAACAAAATCTGCTTGATGTAGGAAATCGCCTCCTATAACATCAAAAAAAGACATTTCGGTCATCCCATTACCATAATCCAAACATTCTGGTTTCTTCTCATATAGATACATTCCTCCTTGAATGACTCCATCTGTATGCAGTTTTGGGAGAATACTTTTTACAACATCGTTTTCTGCTAAACAGTCGCCAGAATTAAGTAACAGCGAATACTCCCCTTTTGACATTCTAATTCCCTTATTCATGGCGTTATAAATTCCCGTATCTGGTTCAGAGAGCCATGTAAAGGTTAATGGATGAACGGATGAATGGTTAATGGAATCATATTCCCTAATAACTTCTACAGATTCATCTGTACTCGCGCCATCAACAACGATATATTCGAAGTCACGATAAGTCTGCGCGAAAACAGACTCCATTGTTTTTCGAAGTCCGGCTGCGTTATTGCGATTAATTGTTATAATTGATAGTTTCATATCCTGCGCACAAAAAGTGCGCAAAGATACACAAAAAAAATGACTTATGCAAGAGCATATGCCATAATTCTGCAAAATAACTTACTTTTTAATCATTTTTCGCTAAAACACACCGGATTAGGATCGGAAATACCAGTGATTTTTGCCCAAAAGAGATTGACTCGGCGATTGTATAGAAATTTAGTGACGGGACGGATATTGAGCCACGAATGACGCAACAAAAAGTTAACCACTCGTTTGCGCATCCATTCATTCCCCCATTTATTTTCAAATCTACGGTGTGCTAAATAGAACCGTACATCACTCCACAACCATGTCCAGCCGCGTTTGATTTCATAATCCGAAAGCGGATACTTCTCTTTATCCGTCACGGCATACTTATTGATGCCGACTTTCTTCGTTACTACTTGGCTCAGGTGTTTTACCTCGCTTCCAGTGACAAGCACGTTCGGAATGGCATAATAATGCATGGTCTGCAGTTCATCGTCATCCGCTGAGTAGAAATCGAAGGTCTCATCAAACAGCCCAATCGTCTTAAACACCTTTCGCTCCCAGACGAAGCACCATGCCGCGAAATGGCGTTTGTTCTCCCATCCTATTGTATATTTCTTTCCGGTCGCAATCTCTTCCGCCATCATAGGATAGCTGCTATCCACCGGCGAGAAGCACATGAACCGCGGATGCTTTTTCTTCACCTCCATGATCGCACTCCACCATCCGGGTTGAAAGACGATGTCGTTATTGCAGAACGCCACAAACTCCCCACTCGTCTGCTCCAACCCGATATTAAAGAACCTATGAAACCCGAACTTCTCGTCCGGCACTAATACGCGGACACGAGAGTCATAGGTGTATTTCGCCTCCCTATTGCTCTCTATCAATAGAACTTCCGGTTCGCCATCGCTCCATTCTTCAGACGCAAATAGCGACTCAATCGCACGACAATTCATCTGATGGACTTCCTCGTCAATCGCATAGGATAATATGATTATGGATAATTTCATTTACCGTCTCGACTAATTTTGCTCGCAAAATTACAAAAAAAAAATGACATAAACAAAAGTTTATGCCATAATTTTATTTTTTTTCCATTTTTGCTCCTTTAGGACTTTAGTTCTATAACCACATCCTTTGTTATTGCTTCCAGCAGATTCACAGGCGGTAATGTAAGTTTTTCCCAAGATGATGAATATTGTGATGCCCTAGCGTGTAATTCTCCACGAGCAGCCCCCACATTGATAGTTGCCAAATATTGCGCATCGTCTGCACTTAAAATAAATGTATCTCCTTTCTTACGCTCATCGAATGCTTTCTTGGGCATAGAAAACAGACATGTCAAATCTAAAAAGACGCGAATATCATCGCCTTGCGAGATGGTATAATTCATTGTGCAGCGAGCATGATGTGCACTAGGGCGAACCCCGAAAGAAAAACCTATCTCAAGATTAGTATCTCCTTCCTTTAATTCACCACGAATCTCAAATTTATTACAGATTAATCCGTCTATGCAGAATGGTATTTGATCGTAGTACTCCATATTATGATTTGTTTATGCTGCACAATGCAGTCGTATAATTACTGGTTCTATCGGAAAATCCCTATCACATACTTGCCTATTATCATCCCACTTCATAGACATTTCTTCTGTAGAGGCGAAGGTATACATATCATTTTTCTTACTCACGGAGAAACTCTTACTAATATACTTTTCATCAACTACTAAAGCATCCGACGACAGGCGGAATAGTTCTTCATTATCTGTAAACAATGGCGCATTATCCATATATTGCGCGTTCATCTGATCTTCAAACTGCATTGACTTCACGCAATACTCCTCATACCGTGCATCTTCGGTGTTGACGGTTGCACTCACGAGATACACTCCTCGTCTGTCGCTATACTCATATCTAAACGACAATCCGGGGAACATGTCCACCATTCTTCTAAACCAATTTTGCAATTGGCGTTCTTGCTGATAATCCATCATATTTTATCTCTGAAGTATTGCTTAAGTTTAGCGATTAATCCATCTGCTAATTGCTTGTATCTAAGGCTCTCATCTACTGTGATTGCTTCCACCTCATAATCTGCTTGAACACGAGCTTGTTTGAGATTGCGAACGCCTTCCTTAAAACGTCTCTCTTCTCTCAATGGTGCCTGCATACGGTTGCTTATTGCATCTAATACGTAATTATGGGAATCTTGATCTCTCGTACTCTCCTTTTGCGCCTCATACGTAATTGGATTCACTTTGACGGCATTAAGGAGATATACCATGTACTGGTACACGGCATAATATGAGCAATGAACGCTCTCATTGGGGTGTTGCTGAGTGCTTACGAGGAACTGCGCAGTCGCAAGAGTATGTTCAGCTTTCCTATTCATTCACTTGAAAAAGTGCGCAAAGGTACGAAAAATAATTTATATATGCAAATAAAATTTTATTTTTTAATTAAAATAGTTGAGATATAGGAATCTTATTCAGCATTTTTTCATCCATAGCTAAGAATATAGATATTCCATATGCTTAACTCGTCGCCACGGATTGGGGCAATATTTCTGTTATTGATTCATCGTCATATTCAAATTTTTCTTTGGAGGTATCCAACCATTTGTACTTCGCGTATTTTATACTACAACTTTTATTCCTTTGCAGTATATTTCTCAAGACTTCCTCAAAGTACTTTACATCGGGATTCACTAATATCAATTTATACAATTCTTCTCCGGCTTTCGATAATGAGTAAATAGGGAATGACAATTGTTTTATTTTCGGTGTAATCTTAATAAATGCAACATATTTGCCTCCATAGAACAAATGAGCGTCACTTGTTACCCCATCGGGATTATAATAATTTTGCGACACAGTATTTCCTGCTTGCAGCAATCCTATTTCAACCAATCGCGCAATTTCTGAATATTCTATAGACTCTGGTCCTTCATTATTACCAGAAAAGCGATACAAATAATACGTCCCGTCATATAAGACATATTGTGCCGCTTTCTCAAATAGTTCTGCCTCTTCACGGGTGATGTTACGTAGCGTCTCCAATGTGCGCAATGAATATGACTGAGGTCTCTTCACTTCTCCTGCTAAAATTCTTCCCCATAAATCTTGCATAGCCTCATCAGATATATCTTGAGCAATGTCAAAGAAACGTGTCGCCCAATCAGGATTAACGCGCTCCGACGAAACTTCTGGTTCTTCTTTAATCGTCTGAGCTGCGACACCTACAACTTTTTCGATGTTGTTTTGTCTCTTTATTTCTTTTGCGACAACTCTTTTCCCTATTTGTGTTAAAGTTTGATAACGCTCCTCATCTCCCGATAAGAGAGCCTCTGTTTTAGCTGATTCTATTGCTTTGATTCGTTCTGATTCAGCCTCTGCCTTTGCCAGACGTTTCATAGACCAAGGTGCAATCCATGCTCCCAAAGCAGTACTAATCACCTCTGCAAGTTTCTCGGAAGGACTCAAATCCATATTTACATTTATAAAACTATCCATTGTTAATCTTATAATTTACGTAACAAATTCAATGTAAGTTTACACATTGAAAGCAATTCACTCGCGTTGATATTTTCCTCCAAATAAGATGGATTAGAATGATGATAGCGTTTAGAATAATCATTTAAATCCTCCAAATCATTTAAATTTTCCTTTTGGATATGCAAATCATCATTCTCGCCTGAATTCCTTATATCTTTCAGGAAATCTCCCAGCCATTCATCATCTTTCCATCTTCCATAATATTTTATTCGAAAGAACCCTTCTATAATAGGTCGGATACATCTTGCAATATCTCGCATTGTATTATCCGGCGCAACTGGATTTACAATAAATTCTTGAATCGTCGATAAATCCTTAATCACGCCTGTTCTCGTTGCTTTGTCCACATCGAATTCTGTAAAAAAGCTCGTGCTTTCGTTATAGCAAATTCGCAATGTCAATGCATCTTCTCTTTTGTAATGAAAATCACGCACAAATAGCATATCGTGACTCAATAGGAAAAACTGAGCACATCTTCGAGAAATCCGAGTTAACTCGTTTAATGTAAACAATCTTCTATTCGAGTCTAAACTAGATATTGGATCATCAAAGATTATTATCTTATCAGCTAAGTTTTTATCAATACTTATATTCGCCAAGAAGAACGATAATGCCAATGCATTTTTTTCTCCCTCACTTAACGTATTTTTCAAAGAAACACCGACACCATCATTACGCACTACATGTCCTTTAATTTCCAAATTATAAACAAATAGGTTATTTCTCTTTTTATTCAAATTAGTTAATTTGAGATCCGGACATATTTTTGAGAGATATTCATTAATCTTTTCAATATATATATTACTATTATTTGATATCTTGAGGATCTCCTTTTCAAGTATATTAATCTCCTCTGATATCTCTGCGCTACGCTTTCTGGATACGATTTTTTCCCGTTCCAGATCTAATTTATTTTCGTTGTTTCGCTTAATCTCTCTAGATAGTCTCTGTCTATAGTTTGCTTGTCGTTTTCTTTCTCTTTTAAGTTCCTCCAATCTCTTCCAGCAATTAACGTCAGGAACTCCTAATAATATATTTATCTCTTCTTTAACAGCACCAGCATCCTCTAAATCTATTACATAAACATTATCTTCCACAAAATA
>CAMHOY010000024.1 GCA_946186915.1 uncultured Bacteroidales bacterium
GAAAGGCTGCAAGAACGCCGCTGACGCTGCCGAGGCTATCGGTATCGGTCTGCAGTCCTTCTGTATCCCGGGTTCCGTAGCTGACGATCGTAAGGTCGGTATCGGTCATGGTAATCTGGCTGCCCGTCTGCTCCGCGAAGAGACCCAGTGCTTTGCTTTCTTGGCAGGACACGAGTCGTTCGCAGCTGCAGAAGGTGCTATCAAGATCGCTGAGATGGCAAACAAAGTTCGTAAGAACCCGCTGCGCTGCATCCTCAACGGTCTGGGAAAAGACGCTGCTATGATCATCAGCCGTATCAACGGTTTCACCTACGTACAGACCGAGTTCGACTATTTCACGGGCGAGCTGAAGATCGTGCGCAAGAAAGCGTACAGCGACGGTCCGCGCGCAAAGGTGAACTGCTACGGAGCAGACGATGTACGCGAGGGTGTAGCTATCCTCTGGCATGAGAATGTCGATGTTTCCATCACCGGTAACTCGACCAACCCGACGCGCTTCCAACACCCGGTAGCAGGTACGTACAAGAAAGAGCGTATCCTTGCCGGCAAACCGTACTTTAGTGTCGCTTCCGGTGGTGGTACAGGTCGTACCTTGCACCCGGATAACATGGCGGCAGGTCCTGCATCCTACGGTATGACCGATACCCTCGGCCGTATGCACAGCGATGCACAGTTCGCAGGTTCGAGCTCCGTTCCGGCACACGTAGAGATGATGGGCTTCCTCGGCATCGGTAACAACCCGATGGTAGGATGTACCGTCGCTTGCGCGGTGAACGTAGCACTTGCGCTTAACAAGTAAAAAACTAGTCAACTAGCTAATAACAAACAATTTAATTTTTTAACAACAATGAAGAAGTATTTATTCGTAGCAATCCTTGCTGTTGCAAGCATCGCTGCTTATGCACAACCTCGTGCAATTGGTGCTAACCTTGGTGCCAACTTCGGTTTTAGCTACCAACATGGTTTCGGTGAGGCTAACATGCTCGATGTAGCTGTTTACACTCCGTGGGCTTCTGGTTTTATTCCGGGTTATGGAATTCAGTGGGGTCTTGGCGCAACCATCACCTATGACTGGATTGATCCGTTTGGAGCAACTGTACCTTGGAACGAAAAGGGTGAATGGCACTGGTACATGGGTGTCGGTGGAGACGGTGGTTTCTTCTTCCCGCCCGCAGGCGCTCCTCAAGGCTACCTCGGTGGTTGGGTTGGTGCAGCCGGTCATTTCGGTATTGAGTATGATTTCTGGTTCCCGCTCCAACTCTCGTTGGATTGGCGTCCTAGCATTGGCGTAGGTCTTGCAGGTGCAAATGGCCAGGTTCAGGCTCAATACAACACCGGCGGTCTCTACCAGGGTATCAGCCTCGGCGTTCGCTACAAATTCTAAATAGCGGACATACCCAAAAGCGCACATTTCTTCGGAGATGTGCGTTTTTTTGTGCTTTTTGGAGAAAAAAGGAAAATATATTTGCATATATGCAAAATTATTTGTACCTTTGCCCCGAGATACTTAACTAAACATATCATACGTATGAAAAAAATTCTTTTTTCGCTACTCATTGTAGCATGCAGCTTGCCTGCTTGGGCAAGCATTCGTCAAAAGAAAGCAGACAAGGACACGAACCAATTCCGCTACGAAATTGAGTGCGCAGGTAATGCCATTCAAGGCACGTATCTGGTTAAGGTGTGGACCTACAGCAAACATGCGGGAGTGGCAGCGAACCAATGCCGCAAAAATGCGGTGCATGGTGTAATCTTCAAAGGTTACGGCGGTGGTCAGGGTTGCGTTTCGCAGCGTCCGATGGTTTCCAACCCTGGAGCAGAAACGCAGTACAGCGAGTATTTCGACAGTTTCTTCGCCGAAGGCGGTGAGTTCCAGAAATACGCTTCTGTCATGGAGGGTACAACCGAGATAACCAGATTAGACCGTGAGTACAAGGTGGGTTGCATCGTGAGCATTCGCAAAGATGATCTTCGCAAAGCACTCGAAGCTGCCGGTATCATCCGGGGATTAAACAGCGGATTCTAAAAACTGATAACTGACAACTGATAACTGAACACTTATGAAACGTTTTTCATTCTTCATAGCCGCGTTCGCGATGATTTGTTTTGCGTCCTGCGGTGCAAAACGCTCACAGGCTTACTATGAGAAGCCGAGCCAAGTACTGAGTGCCAACTACGACGGCAGTTATGTTATCCGCGTACAAGTGCGCGCCAAAGATGCGGTGATCGCATTCACAGACGGGCAACGCAAAGCCGTAGAAGAAGTGATCTTCAAGGGCGTCAAATCCGGCAGCAGCGGTATCGCCGACCTGAAACCGCTGTGCTTCGACATGAATGCACGCGAGAAACATGAGGACTATTTCAATGCCTTCTTTGTGGACGGCGGCGCATGGACTCAGTTCAGCAACCTCAAGGACAAACGTGTCGGCAGCACCCGTTATTTGCGTGACGGCCGTCAGATGGTTGAGTCTGTTACTGTCACAGTCGATCGGGCTGGTCTTAAAAAGAAACTGCAAGAAGACGGCATCATCCCCAAGGAGGGAAGGTATTAAATTATTTACCATTTGGTCATTTACCATTTGGTCATTTATTTAATCATTTAGCTATTTAGATAGTTATGAAAAAGTATATTTTTACTCTCGCGATGGTGCTGGTAGCATTGGTAGCGAGTGCACAGATCAAGAAGCCGGAACTGATGGTCATCCCGTCGGATGTATGGTGCATCAACAACGGTTATTATACCGAGGTGGAGAACATGGGTATCACCGCCAAAGTACCGAACTACAAGCAGGCCCTGCAAGAGAATATGGGTCTCAAGTTGGCTATCGCCAAGTTGAACGACCTGATGGCGGAGCGTCAGTTCCCGCTGCAGAGCCTGGAGCAGACCATCAAAAACCTCGAGCAACGCCGCATGGAGGACAACCTGACGATGAGCAAGGCCGGCAATGAACTGGCTGAGTCGCCGCTGGACGAGGTAGCACGTATCGCGAAATGCGATATCATCATGGAACTTTCATGGGAAGTCAAAGACTTCGGTCCGAAACACTCCATAGCTTATATTCTTGAGGCACGCGATGCCTATACCGGCAAATCCATCGGTGCGGCTTCCGGAACCGGCGCGCAGTCGTTCTCCGCGGACGTGGATGTGCTGCTAGAAGAGGCCATCGTAGCAAACATGGATAACTTCGTGAACCGCCTCATGGACCATTTCACAGAGATGCAGACCATCGGCCGTGAGATCACGCTGGACATCAAGGTCTTTGCGAACAACGCTGCAGGCGTGGACCTCGAGACCGAGTATGACGGAGAAGAACTGGTGGATATCATCGAGAACTGGCTGCAACTCAACACCGTACAAGGTCGTTTCTCACGCCAATACTCGAGCGAGAACGTAGCGAACTTCACGCAGGTACGTATTCCTGTTTATGACGAGCGCGGACGCGCTGTTGACGCAAACGGATTCGCCAAAGGGCTTGCCAAGATGTTGAAGAAAGAACCGTACAACATCCCGTGCAAAGTGCTGGTGAAAGGTCTCGGCAGAGCGGTCATCATCTTGGGCGAGAAATAATACCAAGTACCATTTGGTCATGTATCATTTACCATTTAGATTGTTATGAAAAAAATCTTTTCTATATGCGTAGCCGCGCTGATGAGCGCTACTATGTTCGCTGCGGAGACGGAGTTTCTGCCGATTTCTGTGTATGCCGCTGATAACTCGGAGAACTTCCCCGAAGGCGCAAAAGCGATGATGGAGAACAAACTGACCCAACTGCTTACCCGTAATGGCATTGCCGGTTTGGATTATATGGGACAGTTCCTGCTTACCGTCACCACCACTCCGTTGGATAAAGATATCATCGCAGGTCCTCCCTCCAAAATCGCAGAGAAGATGGAGATGAACCTCTATATCGTGGATGCGTACGCCAAGACCATCTTCTCCACGACCTCCTTCTCCGTGCGTGGTTTGGGAGAGACTGAGAACAAATGCTACCTGAATGCCATCAGTCGCATGCCGTTGCAAAGTCCGGCGATTGCACAGTTCATTCAGGAGGGTAAAGAGAAAATCATCGGCTACTACGACCATGAAGGCGAAGCGCTGATCAAGAAAGCGCAGTTCCTGGCAAAACAGAAGAAATACGATGAAGCGCTCTTCTTGGTTACCCTCATCCCGCAGCAATGCAAGCACTATGATGCCGGCCTCGCTGCAGGTCTGGATATCTATCAGCAGTACCTTGACAACGAATGCAACATCAACCTCGCTGCTGCCCGTCAAGCATGGGCGGCGCAACAGAATGCCGAAGGAGCTGCTCTTGCAGGTGAGTTCCTCGCGAAAATCCTGCCGGACGCAGGCTGCTACGGTGATGCGATGGCGTTGTACAAAGAGATCAAGGGCAAAGTGCTCGATGACTGGAAATTCGAGATGAAGAAATACCAAGACGGTGTAGATCTCGAGAAACAGCGTATCGAGGCGTCCCGTGCCGTAGGTGTGGCTTATGGAAACCACCAACCGAACAAAGAAGTGAATATTGAGTTCCTACGTACACTACTCTAAACATACTGCTTAACTTCGCATAGCGACATTTTAACTCTTTAACGTTTGTGAAACAAACCATTTTAACATTATTCTGTGTTTGCGCGGTGATAGCCGCACAAGCTCAGAATAATATGGAGTACCGCCGTAATTCCCTTGCGACGGTATTGGTTTATCATCCCGAGGATGAGTTCGGACCTGAGATTTACAAGGCGTTTGACTCCCTACCCATTCCCGACAAGTACGATGACCATACCATCGAAGGCGCACGTATCATCAATAACAATACGGTGCATGGTTTGCGCCGGGACTCCGGTTATTATAAGGCCACTTACGGTCACCAGTTGACTGCCGCGGAACTGCAGGCCAACGCGCGCTACACAGAGAAACGGCTTAACGATGCGGAGATAGGAAAGAAGATGGTAGCCAAATGGTTCGGTTTCGAAGGCAACTCAGCCGAAGACGCTACCTTCAACACCAAGCTCATTCAGACACGCGGACAATACAATGCTAACGATGTAGATGTTGCACTGGCACTACAGACAACCCGCGGACTGGCTACGCTCTCCGATGCCGGAGAAGAGCTGTTAGGCAATACGTTCGTGCTCGTCAATGATATCACTTACGTCACCGCAGAACAGGAAGCGGCAGCAGCCAAAGCGGCGGTAGGCGTAATCGGAGGACTGCTGGATATCTTCACCGGTGGATCAGCCGGCAGAGACATGGCCAAAGCAGCCGGCGCCATCGCCGATAGTTTTACAGGTTTCAAAGTGAAGACGCACTCATACTTGTATCAGTTGGAGTGGAACGACTCTATCGCCGCTATCTTCTATCAGTTCCATTATACCGGCACACCCGACCCCGAAAAAGTACAGGACTTCCTGACGGACAAAACCACCTACCGCCTCAAATACGTGGCGCACCAATATGAGTTCGACAAAAAATCCGTACTCAAAGGCCAGTACTCGCGCACGGAACTCGTGCGCACGATATGCGCGCGTTCCATAGATAAAAATATCGTAGCGCTCGCCAAACAGTACGAAGACTTCAAAGTGAAAACACCGGTATATAGCGTACTGAGCAATGAGCGAGGCCGGATTGAAGGCTACGCGGCAAAAATCGGCATGAAAGAGGGCATTACGGAGGGGTCTAAATTCCAAGTGGTACAGCGCGTCCTCAATCCAGAGACAGGCAAGACAACCTATAAATACGTCGCAACCGTCAAAGCAAAAAAAGGCTGTATCTGGGATAACCGCTATAATGCGGTAGTCGAAGAAGCCGATGGCGCCACCCTGCCCTACACCACCTTCACCAAAGTGTCCGGCGGAGAGATTCTTCCGGGTATGCTCCTAATCGAAGGCAAGTACCGCAAAATCACGGAATGAGTGAGTGAATTAGTGAAAGACATAAAAAAGGCTCGTCCTCTCGACGAACCTTTTTCTCATAACAAACAATCTCTATTTATTTACCGGTAGATCCCGGCAGAATTTCTTAGCCGCAAGGGCACGACATATTTCTTACTTTACTTACATTAATTCAAATACCGTGCCAAACTTCTTTTTTGTGAAAAAAAATTAAAAAATTTGTATATATCAAAAAAAAACTATACCTTTGCACTCGCAAAGGTTGAAGGTCTTTCCCCTGTAGTGGTTTTCCCGCAGAACGGGAACACCTGAAAACGCAAAACAATTTCTATCTGTATGGTACATGATTTATATATACTGATGATCACAGCAGGCATAGTAAGCCTGCTCTTTAAATTATTGAAACAGCCGGTAGTGTTAGGTTATATCGTTGCCGGCATTTTAGTGGGACCGCATTTATTCGGTGAAAACCTCGTGAACATGGAGAACGTCGAGGCCTGGGGCAATATCGGCGTGCTGTTTGTGTTGTTCTGTATCGGTCTTGAGTTCCGCATCAAGAACCTACTTGAGAGCGGCAAGGTAGCCCTTGTTGGCGCGGGCACAATCATCGTCGGCATGCTAGCCTTGGGCTACGGAGTCGGACGATGGGCGGAACTGGATAACATGAACTCGCTTTTCTTGGCTGCTATGCTCTGTATGTCCAGTACAACCATTGTGATGAAAGCCATCGATGAGGCGGGGTTAAGCAAAGCACGTTTCGTGAAAGGCGCTACCAGTATTCTTATTTTCGAGGATATAGTAGCCGTCGTGCTTTTGGTATTACTGTCCAGCATCGCTGTAAAGAACAGTTTCGAAGGGGTTGAGTTATTAGAGAAAGTAGGCGTACTCGCCATCACGCTCGTTGTATGGTTTGTGTGCGGTATTCTCGTCATCCCCACTTTGCTCCGCAAGGTGCGCCCGTACCTTAACGACGAGACACTCATCATCTTGGCGCTCGGCTTATGCTTAGGCATGGTATTGACGGCAGAGGAAGCGGGATTCAGCAGTGCCCTCGGTGCGTTTGTGATGGGTATGGTTCTGGCGGAGACATTGGAGGCCCATCGCATCGAGCATCTCATGGCACCGCTGAAGAATGTATTCGCAGCCATCTTCTTCGTCTCGGTAGGTATGATGATCAACCCCGCTTCGCTGGTAAGTTATTGGCCGTCTATTCTCTTCGTCTCGTTTGTCATCATCGTAGGTATGATTCTTTTCGGCACTCTCGGTTGCTGGTGGGGCGGCGAGACGCTCAAAGACTCGATGTCAACAGGCTTCTCGTTCGTGCAAATCGGTGAGTTCTCGTTCATCATCGCATCCTTGGGCAGCAAACTCGGTGTTACCGACCCTGTTATCTACCCCATCATCGTAGCTTCCAGTGTGCTGACCACTTTCCTTACGCCGTATATTATGAAGGCCACCGTGCCTTGCTATAACTTCCTTTACAATCATGCCTCGCCTCGTGTACGTGCAAAGATTGACCATCGCGAACAGACAGTAGAACAGGCCGAGCAGGCAGCGATGAAGGCGGTACCGACGAATGCACCTTCCACGGCGGACAAGGTTCGTCATGCCGTTCGCAAGACAATAGTTACCAAGCGCGTTGTTGACCTCTTCCTTACCAACATGAGTGAGAATGACAAACCTGAAAACATGGAAAATCATGAATAAAATGTATCTTATAATCGCCGCGGTCATGCTGAGTGCGACTGCCGCGATAGCGCAGAACAGTCATATTGCAGACGGTTTGGCGTCTGTAACGGCTGTCGTCGGAGAGACAAGAACGATAGAAGACAGCGTTGCCGCAGAACCACCGGTCAAAGAGATCCCATTGTGGAAACAGAAACTGTACTACGGCTATAATTTCGATATTTATTTCCACCACGACTCACGTCCTAACCGCACGGAGAACGGCTGGTCGATAGCCCTGACGCCGGAGATTGGATGGAAACTGAAGGAACGCGTGTATTTAGGATTACGTTTCGGCGGCAGTTATGCCAATTATAAAAGTTCTTTTATCGTGACAGAAATAGATACCACCTATTATACCGATCTTCGCATTCACGTAGGCTCGTGGGAAGTGGCACCATATGTTCGTTACCGGCTGAAGACGTTGTTCAACGACAAGCTGGGCATATGGCTTGAGGCGCACCTTTATACCGGAATGGATTTCCCGCGCGTGGCGGAAGGAAACGTGACACACACCGATTTTGATGGGTTACGACATGCTGTCACATACGGATTTCAGTTATCGCCGGTCATTACGTATCAGTTTAACCGCAAGAGTACATTCCAGATGTTCTTTTCTATCCTCAGTCTGGGTTACAGCGGTACAGCCTACTGCTACACAGATCATAACGAATACACCAACGATGTAATCATCTTCTCTGGCAAACTGAGCAACCTGATTGCAAACCAGTTCACGCCGGGTTTGTACGGCCTGAAATTCGGTATCCAGAAGAGCTTCTAAGTGGGCAAAAAAAGTCTTTGGTGGAAAGTCCCGCTTGCACTCGTGGGTGTAGTGTCGGGTATCGTGCTGTTGCTACTGATCGCGGTAGCAACGGCGATTTACACACCATCTCTTCGCACAAAGATTCTGCATAAAGGCATCCCTGTTGCACAAGAGAAAACGGGGTTGGACATTGACTTGGGACGAATCTATCTCTCGCCTTTTCACCATTCGCCGATGGTGTTTTACCATGCCTACAAAGGTCATGCGGATCTTCCTTTAACAATTGAAATCGATAGTGTCTTTGTCGGCCATCGCGGGCAGGACACGTTGGTGTACGCGCGGGCGCTGCGCCTGCAAGCGATAGCAAAAACGGCAACCGTCAATCCTTCATTAAGCGAAGCTTCTCAATTTGTCATTCCCCCTATTGAGGTGGACACCCTTTTGCTGGATCATGCTACCTTCCATTCCGACTCACTCATCGCTTCGGTAGGAGTCGATGCAATCGTTGACCTGCTCGCTGTCTCCTCTCCTCTAATCAGTATTTCCGAAGGCCGATACCCCTTGCACGGACTGCGCATCAACGATGCCTTCGTCGCTATCGACCTGCGAAAAACAGAAACGGACACCTTACCAAAAGATACCGCCCCCGCTCCGCTCCTTCTCGCGTTCGAACTGCCGGACGGTGAACTGCGTAATATTCATTTCCGCCTCACACCGCTGAACATGGATATCCGCACGAAGAGTCTCTCTACCGAAGCCACCGTCGATGTGGGCGCGAACAAGTACGATGCACGGAGGTTGAGCGTAGGAGGCTTTGCCTTCGATCTCAATAACCTGCATATCCCTGCGGACACCATCTACGGCGGCGCGTGTGCCGATATAGCGCGCAATATTATCACTTCGCGCGGCCTCCATGTCCGTTCGTCAGAATTAGGAGCTACCGCCGATCTCGCGGAGACAGAGATGAACCTCAACACCATGCGCGCAGAGACTACCGGCGAAGCGTCCTTCCAAGGTTCCAAAGCCAGCCTTAGAGCTTCGTACGATATTGACGATGAAGCTTACGATGCTATCGTTCATATCGACCGCGTCAATCTCACGCCGTTCCTCAAGGACTCGACGCGTGTTATTCTCGCCGGCGATGTAGAAGCGGTCGGTCAAGGCATCAACCCTCGCTCGCAGACGATGAGGAGCCGGGTGAACATCCGTTTGAGCGATGCCGTGTATGGCAACATAGACGCTTCGGGACTGCGCCTCAACGCCAACCTGGCGAACCAGGAAGTGGAGGGTACGCTGCATCTTCCTTTCTCGATGAAAGATTCCAATTTGCGTTTTCGAGCGATGACCGAACATCAGTTCCGCGTTGCGGAGTTCATGAATATCGAAAACATGGCGGTAGATTACCATACGCAGATGCGTAACGTGAAAGCGCACGTGGCGGGCGAAAACTTCACAGCGAACCGTATACAGTTGGATTTCTCCACAGACAGCACCACCTCTCTGGACCTCGCTACGGAAGGCCTGAACCTGACGGCGCACTCACCGATGCAAGTGATGAGACTGGTGAATAAGATACAGCCACTACTGAAGGCTGCAGGCGATTCTGCCGTCCTTCAACCTATCCTCTCGTTAAGCGGCCTCACGATGCTGGACACGCTCCGCCACCTCGTTCCCGAGATGGACGCAGCGGTCGAACTCAGACACGGCAGCCCTATACAACATATCATTGAGCGTATAGGCCTGGATATCAACGAAGCGAACCTCTCGCTCGCTTCCGACGCCCGGCAAACAACTCTCTCTCTGTCCGCCGCCATGCCGGTTATCGAACATCCCGAGGACAGCTACGCGCTGCGTTTGCCTGCCGCCAAAGCCTCGCTCAGACTGAAGATGACAGAAGGTCGAACGGATGCCTCACTCCTTGCCGACACGCGGCTCACGGATGGTGCAATGAGTTTTGAGGGACTGTGTACTGACGCCTCCTTGTGGATGGATATGATACGCGAAGGAAACACCATCCATGGAAAAGGAAGACTCACCATGGATAGTCTCACGTACGGCGTAGAAGAGTTAGGCAGCCGCGTGGTGGACATACGTGTATCACCTTCTATAGAGCATAAGAATGCCCTACGAGCGGATGTTCAACTGGAAGATATACCGATGGATCTCGTCGAGAGTTTCGTCAAAATGCCGGACATTGCTCTCCGCGGTGCGGTAAGAGCCTCAGCCACCGTGGACGGATTGCCGCACAAGACGGATATCTCCGCCGAAGTACAGCCTATTGGCATAGCCGCTCGATACAAACCATACGATATTGCGATTAGTCTTGGCCAGACACCCATCGTCATGGAGCACAACAAAGTGGATCTCAACGGTCTGCCTATCTACGGAGCGGACAGCACTTTCATCGCACTCAACGGAGGTCTGGATCTCAATACCATGCGGATGGACGTGACGCTGAAAGCAGACAGTTTTGCTCCTGTCAAACTGCCCCAAGGCGGTCCGCTACCGGTCTATGGAGACTTGGCTACCGACATCCGCGGTACCGTCACGGGACCGCTCGACAGTATCGTTGCCAACGTCGATCTGACGCTTCTACCGACCACGGACATCACCTATCCTATTGATAAGAAAAACCTCGCGCAGGTCAAGCCGCATGGTACGGTCAACATCCGTTACGGTATGAAGGATAGCGTGCCTCTGAACCTCGGCGGACAAATCAACGTTGACGACGGTTTTGTGCGCTATTCGCCCAAAGCCTATCCTATCATGCCGTTCCATGTGGATTCCGGCAGTGCGATTGCCTTTAATGGTCCGATAGGTCAGACGCAACTCAATATCTCCGCTTCGCAAAAAGTGAAAGCGGATGTCGAGTCTGAGGGGGAGGAGACCCGACGTGTGGATTTCCGCACCGGCGTGCGCGTGAACGGCGTGGTTGATTCGATCGGTCTTCAGAGCATCGGCTTCTTCCTTGAAGCTCCGGATGATGAGACTATCACACGCGAACTGACCTCGCTTGATGAGGACACGCGTGAAGGATTGGCAGCCGCATTGTTAGCAACAGGCATGTATGTCGGCGAGAGTAACGTAGCCGCACAACGCGACGGATATGCGCTCTCGTCAATCATCAATAGCCGTATTAATGCGGCAATGGCCAATTCCAAACTCGGCAAAGTGGTGGATATCGACTTCAGTAGCGGGCAAACAGAGCACGCCTCCGGCAAGACGAACGACATGAACATATCTATCAGCAAGTCGTTCTTCAAAGACAAACTGCGTATCACGTTGGGTTCTACCCTTACGGACAACCCTGAGATCAACGACAGAAAGGGTATGTTCACCAATTTCTCTGCCGACTATAAGTTGACCAAAGACGGAGGTGTCTCGCTGCGTCTCTTCTCGCAACGCGACTATAACAACGTGCTGGAAGGCGAACTCTATAAGTCCGGCCTCGCCGTGCGGGCCATCAAAGATTGGCGCAGGAGAGAACTATTCCGTGGTGACAGCATCTTCCGCACATACAGTCTCTCCGCCGATGCCGGCGTAGCCTACCGCTCGAACAACAGTATTGGTCCGGACCTGACGCTCAAATCAACCATCAAGAACGTGCTCGGCAAGGGCGAGAGTTTTACACTCAAGGGCAACGGCGCGTATTACTGGGCATTGCGTAACAGACATCCGGGCGATCCGAGAAAGACCGACACCTATAAACTCGGTCTCAACGCTTCCCTCGTCTTCCCATACCTGCATTGGACAGGCAGCAACAACCCCGAAGGAGACACACGCTACATGCTCGGCTACCAATACGAAAATATCGCCGGCGGCTACGGTGTACACAAACTCTCCGGTTCGTTCTCCTACTTCATCCATTCGCCCAACAACCCGTATATTACCCACGCTTTCACACCTTTCTCGCTCTCCGTAGTACGTATGAAAGCAGAGACAGATAGTCTGATGGACAAAGCTGCCGAGTACCCGGAACTGATTCAAGTCATTGCAGGAGATGAGTTTGTGCCATCTATCAGCTACCATTTCATCTATGATGACTATCGCTCCAAGCGCGCCGTGAACAGTTTCCTTGACCTCGGCATCAAAGAGTCCGGAAACCTCATTAACTCCCTCTATTGCCTCTTCGGATATAAGTGGAACGACAAAGACAAGCCCTTAGGCAATATCACGTTCAATCAGTTCGTCAAACTCACGTTCGAACTGCGCAACAAGTTCAATTTCACGGATAAGATTTGTATCGCGACGCGCCTATATGCGGGTGCGAATATTCCACTCGGCAACTCCCTTTTCGCACCGCTCTCAGAGGCTTTCTATACCGGCGGACCGCTCAGCCTGCGCGCCGCAGCACCATACGCGTATGGACCGGGTAACTTCTATTCGTCAAAATACAATCAGAACTTCTTCCACGCAGGAGATATCAAACTGGAGGCAAATTTCGAGTTCCGTTTCCCGATAGTATGGAAACTCTTCGGAGCCGCCTTCCTCGATGCCGGTAATGTATGGAACTGGTACTCGCTCAATGACATTTTCAAGGCTATCGGTCATGAAGAGTACAGCTCTTATCTGCATGCCAATCAACCTTTATATGACGGCATCATCAATAATCCCGAGTTGGCCAAACAGATTGCTTTGGGCACCGGTGCGGGTCTGCGTCTTGACATTGACGGGCTTGTGGTTCGTCTCGATATCGGCGTAGGTATCCACGCACCTTACCAGACATATCGATATGACAAGGAAGGCAAACCCGATCCTACGCAACCTATCACCACCTATTTCAATATCCCTTCCGCGCTTGATGCCATCCGCGTGAACTTTGGTATCGGTTACCCGTTCTAAGATTTTTGCGTTTTTATTTGCGTATGTCAAAAAAAAGCAGTACTTTTGCACGCTAATTTGAAAGTTTAGATAGATGATCACGAAGAATTTTGTAGAAGAACTTCGTTGGAGAGGCATGTTGCAGGACATCATGCCGGGAACGGAAGAACAGTTGAACAAAGAAGTAACAACAGCGTACGTAGGTATCGACCCGACGGCGGACAGTCTGCATATAGGGCACTTGTGCGGCATCATGATGCTGCGTCACCTGCAGGCCTGCGGACATAAACCCATCGCCCTCTTAGGCGGTGCGACAGGTATGATTGGCGACCCGAGCGGTAAGAGTGCGGAGCGTAACCTGCTGACGGAGGAGACTTTGCGTCACAACGTACAGTGTATCCGTGAGCAGTTGGAGCATTTTCTGGATTTCAACAGTACGGCGCCTAATGCCGCCGAGTTGGTGAACAACTACGACTGGATGAAGGACTACACGTTCCTTGATTTCGCGCGCAATATCGGCAAACTCATTACCGTCAACTATATGATGGCGAAGGACAGCGTGAAGAAGCGTTTCAACGGCGAGTTCTCTCAGGGGATGTCATTTACCGAGTTCACGTACCAATTGCTGCAAGGTTATGACTTTGTGTACTTGAACGAGCATAAGAACTGCAAATTGCAGATGGGTGGTTCAGACCAATGGGGCAACATCACCACCGGCACGGAACTGATCAAGAAGATCACCGGCAATGAGGCCTATGCCCTCACTTGTCCGCTAATCACGAAAGCCGATGGTGGTAAGTTCGGCAAGACCGAGAGCGGCAATGTATGGTTGTCGAAGAAATACACCAGTCCGTATAAGTTCTTCCAGTTCTGGATGAATGTGAGTGACGATGATGCGAAGCGATATATCAAGATCTTCACGAGTCTGAGCCGCGAAGAGATCGAGGCTCTGATTAAAGAGCATGACGCAGCGCCGCACCTGCGCGTACTGCAGAAACGTCTGGCCAAAGAAGTGACGTGTATGGTGCATAGCGAGGAGGATTACAACAAGGCGGTAGAGGCGACGAATATATTATTCGGCAACGCGACCGCGGACGCGCTGCGTGCATTGGACGAAGAGACGTTCCTGCAAGTATTCGAAGGCGTCGAGCGTTATGAGATCAGCCTTGACGAACTCAAAGCAGGCATCGCTCCGTTGGATCTGCTGGCAGAGAAGACGAATATCTTCCCATCGAAGGGCGAGGCACGCAAGATGATTCAGGCGAACGGTTTCTCGATGAACAAGGAGAAACTGACTGATCCGGCGAGTCCGATCACCGATGCGTCTTTACTAAATGGCAAGTACTTGCTTTTCCAGAAGGGGAAGAAAAATTACTATCTCGTTATAGCAAAATAACGCTTTTTGAAAAAAAAGTGCTGCAAAATTTGCGTATGTCAAAAAAAAGCAGTACTTTTGCACGCTTTTTCGCTGAAAAGGCGTATGCGGTGTCCACTCGTATATCGGTATTACACCGGATTTTGGTTCCGAGAAGCGAGGTTCGACTCCTCGGTGGACAACAAGGGAAGCCTACCCTAAGCCCCTCCCTGAAAGGAGGGGTGAATTGTGAAAAAGGCTCGTGTGATGGAATACACGGTATTAAGTAACACAAAACAATTATTCAAATGAAAGAATTTGCATTAGTAGGTACTCCTCGTAGCGAGTACGGTAAGAAAGCTGCTAAAGCTTTCCGCGCAGAGGATTTGATTCCTTGCAACATTTACGGTTGTGGTTTGAATTGCACCTTTACGGTAGCAGCTGCTGACGTTCGTAAGCTCATTTACAGCCCGGACACGCAGATTGTTGACCTGACGGTAGGTGACACCAAGACCAAAGCAATTGTGAAGGAGCTCCAGTTCCATCCGATTGACGGCAAGGCTCTGCATATTGACTTCCTCGCAGTTGACGAGAAGAAGCCGGTAGTCGTTGAGATTCCTATTCAACTGAACGGTCTCGCTGAGGGTGTAAAAGCCGGTGGTAAACTGGTTCAGGCAATGCGCAAGCTCAAAGCTTGTGGTATCTACACCGCCTTTCCCGATCGTATCAACATTGACGTTACCGAGCTTGGTCTGGGTAAGAAGATCGCTGTTGAGGACGTAAAGGTAGAAGGCTTGAAGTTCGTTAACCCTGCAGACGCATGCGTAGCAGAGGTGAAGGCAACACGCCAGAGCAAGCAAGCTTAATAACGGTTATCAGTTAACGGTTATGGGATGGGGCGAGGCGTTTGACGCCCCGCCTCTTTAATTTTTAAATAATCGTGATTACGTAGTAACGTAATGACGTAATAACGAAAGAAGATGAAATTCCTTATCGTCGGTCTCGGAAATATCGGCGACGAATATGCCGGCACACGGCATAACATCGGTTTTATGATGATCGATGCCTTCGCCGCGTCCGTCAAGGCGGAATGGCAGGACAAACGTTACGGTTTTGTAGCCAAATGCCGGGTCAAGAACGCCGAGATGGTGTTACTCAAACCATCCACCTACATAAATCTGAGCGGCAATGCCGTGCGGTATTGGTTGCAACAGGAGAAGATTCCCGTAGAAAACCTACTCGTCCTCGTTGATGACCTGAACCTACCCTTCGGTACTATCCGAATTCGCAAACAAGGCTCGAATGGCGGGCACAACGGTTTGGGAAACATACAATCGGTATTAGGCACAGAGAACTACGCACGTGTGCGGTTCGGTATCGGAAACGAATACACGCGCGGCACGCAAATCAACTTCGTCTTAGGCGAATGGACCGAGGAGGAGAAGAAGAATATTGACGAGCGTCTGAAAGTAACGACTCAGATCATCCCGAGTTTCTGCCTACAGGGCATTGACCGCACGATGAACCAGTTTAATAACAAATAGATGTCGGAAGTTCGAGTTGATAAATACTTATGGGCGATGCGGATTTACAAGACCCGTTCGATAGCTGCAGACGCATGCAAGAACGGGCGCGTCAGCATGGATGGCGTGCAACTCAAGCCCAGTCGTACCTTCAAAGTAGGCGACATCTTCAATGTGCGCAAAGGTCCCATCACCTACACATATCGCGTGCTGCAACTGACGGAGAACCGGCTGGGCGCCAAACTGGTACCCGAATATATGCGGGATTGCACCGATCCGAAACAATTAGAACTGTTGGAGTTGGCACGCATGGCAGGGAATGGTGTGCGCGATAGAGGTTTAGGGCGTCCCACGAAGAAAGACCGACGAGACATTGAGACCTTCTTCGATGGGTTGATGGAGGACGATTTTTCGTAATCCCGTAATCCCGTTATCCCGACAAAAAAAATGAAAACGAAGCGTGACAATATAGCCGAGCACATCCTCTATCTTTGGCAAATGGAGGACTACTTGCGTGCCTTCCCGCAAAATGCAGAGGCCACACCGGAATTGCATGATCTGAACGAGATGATGCACCGCGAAGGTATTCTTGAAGGAGGTCATCTGGCTTTAGCGCAGAACGCGCTGGCTGAATTGGAAGAGTTGCACCGCGCCCTATTGGATGAGGATGCAATGTATCGCGCCGCCATCATTCGTTTGCAACCATCGCTCAACCTTCTCAAAGCCAAGACGGACCGGCCTACGATGAGCGACATCGAAGCATGTCTGATATTATTATACCAGATCATGCTTCTTCGTTTGCAGAAACGCGAAATCAGCCCCGAGACAGCGGATGTTCAACAGCGCGCAACACAAGTGCTGCAATTCTTAAGCAAGATTTATCGAGATACCGATATTTCGAAATAACGAGCTACCGAAATGACGACTAAACAGCGATTTGCATCTATCCTCTGTTGGTTTGAGCAAAACATGCCTGTAGCGGAGAGTGAACTGAACTACCGTAACCCTTATGAGTTATTGGTGGCAGTGATGCTCTCGGCACAATGCACCGACAAACGCGTCAATATGGTGACGCCGGCACTCTTTGAAGCATTCCCCACACCGGCGGTGATGGCCAAGGCAACGAGTGATGAGGTGTTTGAATATGTCAAGTCCGTCAGTTACCCGCGCTCCAAAGCCGAACATCTGGTACAGATGGCGCAACGCCTGACAGAGGTTTATGGAGGCGTTGTTCCCGACAATATCGACGATCTGCAGACGCTGCAAGGCGTTGGCCGCAAGACCGCGAATGTAGTCTGTGCCGTCATATGGAATCAACCTACCATGGCGGTAGATACGCATATCTTCCGCGTCAGCGAACGACTGGGCCTTACTACAAATAGCAAGAATCCGCTGCAAACAGAACGCCAACTCGTCAAGTATATCCCCGAGAGCGTTATCCCCAAAGCGCACCACTGGCTGTTATTGCACGGCAGGTATGTCTGCACGGCCCGTAAACCGCAATGCGAAAAATGCGGACTGACACAATTTTGCCGTTATTATGAAAAAAATTGACATACGCTTGCGTATGTCGTTTTTTTTGTGTAATTTTGCAGTCGGAATATTGGTCTATCGATATTTCGGTATTACGAAACTATTAAATACATATATATTATGGCAGAAAACAAACAACCCTCAGCAGAAAAGCTGAAAGCGCTGCAGGCAGCGATGGCGAAGATCGACAAGAACTTCGGCAAAGGCGCTATTATGAAGTTAGGCGATGAGAATATCGAGAATGTGGCCGTCATTCCGACCGGCAGTATAGGATTGAACCTTGCGTTAGGCGTAGGCGGTTATCCGAAAGGACGTATCATTGAGATTTACGGTCCGGAGTCTTCCGGTAAGACTACGCTGGCCATCCACGCCATGGCGGAGGTTCAGAAGCAGGGCGGTATTGCGGCTATCATCGATGCAGAGCATGCTTTCGACCGCTTCTATGCCGAGAAACTCGGAGTGAATATTAATGATCTGCTTATTGCGCAGCCCGACAGCGGCGAGCAAGCCCTTGATATAGCGGACGAGCTGATTCGTTCTGCTGCTGTTGATCTCATTGTTATCGACTCCGTTGCGGCGCTTACGCCGAAGGCTGAGATCGCCGGCGAGATGGGAGATAACAAAGTTGGTCTCCAAGCGCGTCTGATGAGCCAGGCATTGCGCAAGATGACCGCATCGGTGAACAAAACCGGCACAACCGTCATCTTCATCAACCAGCTTCGCGAGAAAATCGGTGTGATGTTCGGTAACCCCGAAACCACTACCGGTGGTAACGCCCTCAAGTTCTACG
>CAMHOY010000025.1 GCA_946186915.1 uncultured Bacteroidales bacterium
GTTCCGGCCATTCCTACACCCTCACCGGCACAGAGGTGATTCCGCAAAAATAAATGAATGAGGGTAAATCAAAAACGAGCAGCCTGAATAAGAAAAAAACATAAAAAATATTTTACTTGGTTAGCAGGCTGCTTACAAAAATGCGGATTTGCAATCCTTACAAAAAATCGCTCATTACATTCGCTTTCAAAAACCCATTCGGCGCGTAGGGATTGTTACACCCGCATTGCGAAGCAATTTTTTGACGTTTATTGTTGATAAATCGGCACTTGCTTGTTTATTTGCATCAAATACTATAATTTTGCAGTGCAATTTCAAATCTGTAAAATGTAAGGTTATGCAAAAGATGGGCTTATTGGTGCTTTCATGTCTCGTTGCAGGCATGGCGCACGCCGATTTATCGGAAAATTTCAATTCCTTATCGTCCGGTTCGTGGTCCGCGGAGACGAATGTAGATCTTCCTTCGGGTACATGGTCGTTTGGTGGCGACGCGCAGCGTAACAGCTCCAACTCCGTGGTATCTATTAAGTTTAACTCCAACGGTGCTTATATGATCACGCCTCCTATCGACAGCCTCGCCGCGGTGGAGTTCAAGTACCGCTCGGGCGGCAGCAAGAAACAGGTAGAGGTAGCTTATCAGATAGGCTCCGGCGATTGGCAGGCGGTAGATACGCTGGTTATCAATTCCTCCTCCAGCTCTTTCTCATCCTATTCGCTGAAAACAGGACTTGACTCTGCGCTTAACGTGCGCGTACGTATTAAAGGTTCTAATAATGTCTATATAGATGATGTCGTGCTCAAAAACCCTGTACAGGGACAAGGCGGCGGAGGTGGAACGGTAGTGCCGGGCGAACCCGATCCGGAATTTACCCGTCCGGAATATGTAGCTACACATGCTACCTATTATATCTCCCCCGAGGGTGATGACAACAGCGGCGACGGCTCGTTTGACAAACCTTGGTATAACCTCGGCAAAGCGCTGACCGTGGCGCAGGCTGGAGATGTCATCTTCTGTCGAGGAGGACGGTATCTCATGTCTTGGCGCGGCACGGACGGCAAACTGACGCTGCGGCTCTCGCAATCCGGTACAGCACAAGCGCCTATCGTCATCTCCGCTTACGAGAACGAAGCGCCTGTCTTTGATTTCGAACAGCAGCTGCTGGATTGTAACGGCAATACAAAAAATGTCGGCGACCGCGGAATGTTGATTACCGGCGACTACTGGATTCTCTTCGGCTTGCATATGATGCACGCTGCGGATAATGCTATCAAACTGGAAGGCTCGCACAACCGCATCGAGCGTTGCGAGTTCTCCTATAACCTCGATACAGGTATCCAACTCGGCTTCGGGCATAAGTTCTCCGACACTTTCCCGGGCGTCAACAGCAACGACGGCACACATTGTGCCTACAATGATATCGTCGATTGCGACTCCCATCATAACTGCGATTATGACGCTAACTACGGCTCTGACGCGGATGGTTTTGCCTGCAAGATGCACAACGGTAAAGGAAATCGTTTCATCCGTTGCCGCGCTTGGCGTAACTCCGATGATGCATGGGACCTCTTTGAGACCGACTATGATGTCATCCTCGCTGAGTGCTGGGCTTGGGAGTCCGGTAACGCGGCGGACCACCTCTGGGTAAAGCAATACTTCGACGGCTCTGCCTCTTTCTCCGGAAACGGTAACGGTATCAAACTCGGTGGTAACGGAACAGGTGGTTCCAGCAAAGGTATTCACTATGCATACCGCTGCGTAGCTTTCGGTTGCGATATCACTTCGTCCGTCAAGGGCTTTGACTGCAATAGTCATAAGGGCGGACATGTCCTCATCAACTGCCTCGCGTTCGATAACTCCTATGATTTCATGTTTGAGTCCGGCGGTTCCGACGCCAACACTTTCTATTATAACAATGTCTGCTTCGGCAAACAGGAAGCGTGCGTCGGATCGGATGATTATAACGCTTTGGGCACCTCGCTTTCCAAAGATGCGTGGACAAACCATCTCGTTACTTCTTTCTCTCGTTCGGACTATGTCTCGCTCTCTGAGACGGACGCTATCGCTCCGCGCCGTGGAGACGGCTCTATGCCGGCGCGTTTCGCACGCCTGTTACCCGGATCTAACCTCGTGGATGCAGGATGTATTCCGCCTGTAGCCGTCACGCCTAACCTCGCGCAACTGGAAGCAGACTTCCCTTTCCTGAAGTCAACCGTCTATGGTACCGCGCGTGATCTCGGACCATATGAACTGGTGCAGGAAGATAGCATCCCTACGGCTACCCAGCAAGTCACTTCGCCGGATAGCAAAGGAGCTATCGCCGTATTACCGGGTAATCATGCCTCGGAGGCTGTTGTGCGCTTCTCTGTGCCGCGGGACATCAAACAGGCGGAGTTGACGGTCTTTGACCTCTCCGGACGTGTCATCTGCCGGCTACCGCTCAACTATCTGACCCAAGGAGTGGACTATTACCAACCTCTCTCGCTCAGTGGTTTGCAGGGAATGGCGATTGTTCGGCTCTCTGCCGAAGGCTTCTCCGCTTCCGCCAAACTCCTCCGCTAAACCCCTTATACGGCACGAAGGCAATAACCCTCATAGAAAGTTTAGAGGGTTAGAGGATTAGAGTTTAGAGTTTAGAGTTTAGAGGATTAGAGGGTTAGTGAAACTGCCCGAAGGGCTTAGGACTCCTGGGTGCGGATGTAGGCGGAGGGAGTGAGGGCGGTGTGGCGTTTGAAGAAACGGCAGAAAGAAGGTGGGTCGGCATAACCGAGATGGTCACTTATCTGCTGCACAGACAAGTCCGGACGGGAAGAAAGCAGGTTCTTCGCCTGCGTGACGAGGTATTGCTCGATATAATCGCTGGCAGAGAGCCCCGCCACCTTCTTGATAACCACCGAGAAATGGCGTGTCGTGAGATGCGCTTTTTCTGCATAAAAGGCCACCTCATGCTGCTCGCGGTAATGCATTGCCAACATATCGCAGAAGGTATTGAAGACCGCGTATTGGTTATCCTCCTTTAGCATCTTCTCGTCCATCTCGCGGCGGAAGGCATTGTGCATCTCGGACATGACGTTGGTCAACTGGATAATCATCTCATGTCGCAGCGGATAGCGTTGGGTGGAGGTCTTGCATATATGCTCCAACAGGTCCACAGCCTGCATGTACTGCGCCATCTCTTCGTCGGTCAGCAGGCATGTCGGTTGGCGGTGATACTTATGATAATCGTGGGTCAGACGCTTCGTCTTCAGTTCTTCGCAGAGCGCCGGGGAATGGACGAGTAAGGTCACGTTATAATCAGGACTGCTTTCGAGAGGTCGCAAGATATGATTCGGCATGACCACGGCTATCTCGTTGGGCCGGAAGACCACTTCCTGCATGTCGTACAACGCCCGTGCGACACCGGAATGATTGATACAGACCATCATACAAGGCGAGATAACATCCCTGCCATATACCGGAAAACGATTCACATTCCTCAGTACCGCCATTTCGGTAGTATCGATATTCCGGTACATTTCTTCAAACACACTTCCATTTTCCATAAAAATATCATTTTTCTTAGATTTCGGGGACCCCGCAAATTTTAATTTGTGGGGAGAGGAGGATTTGAGACAATTATACAAGTTACGGAGTAACGCAGTCATTGATCTCCAAATCCGACGACAAAAGTACTGCAAATTTTTGATATATGCAAGGTTTTTTTGATATAAATCTTACTTTTGGGTAATAATTCCCCATAAATAGGTAGTGTGTATGTGCGCGAAAAGCAGTAATTTTGTCGGCGCTTACGTTAAGGTTCGTTACGACTCGCGGCTATGCCGCTCAATGGCAACTCGCCTTACGCTACGCTTTCCCCATAGCAAACAGCCTGCGGCTTGGTTTACTCTGGGGGCCCCATGTAATAGAGAAAAATCATAAAAGGAGGTACAAAGTGAAAAAGATGATTATGATGTTCCTGCTGGTATGCGCCGGGATGGTGCAGGCAGGCGAGTACGCATACTTGGTATTTAGCAATACAGCAGGTACGCAAACAGCACTGACGGTGACCAATCTGACGATAAAGGTCAATGGTGCGCAGTTAGACGTGACGAATGACGACGGCACGGTGAATTTCTCGTTGACGGACCTGGCCTCGATGCAGTTTCGCACAGAGTCAGGCGAGTGGGCAGCCGTAGAGAATGTGTTGGACGGAGACGCACCGATTGATGTCTATACCATCTTGGGCTTGAAGGTCGGGCACTACAACAGCCTGCCGGAAGCAGCAGGTGTGCTGGGTCAAGGCAGCTATGTGATTACAAACGGGAAAGTCTCACAAACTATCTTTGTGAGATAGTTTAAAGGATTAGAGTTTAGTGTTTAGAGGATTAGGAAATCAAAAACGCGGCGGGCGAGGGAAGTAAATAAAACTAAATAAACCCTGTCACTTAGAATAGTTCATTATTCCGGCCTACGCGGCCTGAGCGTACTTGCCTCTTAATTCGCGCTTGTGAGCGAGCTCCCAGCGCGCCTTAATAGCCAATTCCGCAGCAGCTGTTGCTGCTAAATACTAAACTATTCTGCGTGCCAGCGATAAACATAGATAAAGTTTATTGGTTCTCGCCCTGCCTTACAAAAATGCGGATTTGCAATCCTTACAAAAAATAACAAAAATATGGCCGGATACTATCCGGCACAATAGACAAAGCCTAACCTCCTGGAGGGGGAGAGAAAGTTTAAAGTTTAAAGTTTAAAGTTTATGAAAAGAATAATTGGATTAGTGGTTAGCGGATTAGCGGTTAGCGGTCTGTTAACAGCTCAGACGCTGAATGTGCAGGTGGGTCATGTGCTCTATCAGTTTCCTGCGGCGCAGACCGCTCAGATGCCGTACGAGAACGGTTCGAGTTTGACCGTCATGGGCAAAGTGTTCAACCTGAGTGAGATAGACAGTATGTACGTCGATGAGACGGCTGTGACGGACAACACGGTGCAAGTGGCATATAACGATGCGAGTGCGGACATCACGGTGGCGGGCAACATCGCGCGTCTCCTCACTATCGCACAATCGGGTGCGCACGTGAGCATCATCCAGAGTGCCGACGTGGCGGAAGAGATCACTTATACCCTCTCGGGTGCTTCGTCCGACGGCGGGTTCTATAACGAAGGTGCGTACAAGGCGACCGTGGAGTTGAACAACCTCGATCTGACGAACGTGTCGGCTATCTACTCCGGCGCGGCGGTGCATATCCAGAACAGCAAGCGTATCAAAGTGAAACCGCTCAACGGCACGACGAACACGCTCGTGGATGCAGCGGGCGGCAATCAGAAAGGATGTCTCTATATCAAGGGACATGCGGAGTTTGCGCAGAAAGGTACACTGAACGTGACGGGTAACGTCAAACACGGTATCAAGACCGGCGAGTATTTCAGCATCAAGAACTCCACCATCCATGTTCTCTCGGCGGTGGGTGACGGTATCAACTGCGAGCAGTTCTTCCTCATGGAGAGCGGTACGATCACGATCAACAACGTAGCCGACGATGGTCTGCAATGCGATATCGAGGACACGACCGTGGGCTCAACCGGCGAGACCGTGGATCATGAGGATGAAGACTCCGGAAATATCTATATCTCCGGCGGCACGCTGACGATGAACATCACGGGTGTGGCCTGCAAGGGTATCAAATCCGAGGGCAACATAGCTATCTCCGGCGGCGACATCACGATTAGCACTTCCGGCATCGGTACATGGGACACGGAGGACCTTGAGACCAAGGCCGCGGCTTGTGTCAGCAGCGATGCGAACATCACCATCTCCGGCGGTACGCTCAATCTCACTTCTACCGGTTCGGGCGGAAAAGGCCTCAAGTGCGACAGTCTGCTGACCGTCACCGGCGGCACGATGGTCATCAAAACGACCGGCGCGCTTTATTACAACAACGGCACGACCGAGAACACCAACTACACCGGCAATACCGACAACGTGGACAGCAAGTATTACTCTTCGCCGAAAGGTATCAAAGCCGGCACGAAGACCGAGTCGGGTAGCGGATGGAATGTGACGTACACCTACGCAGGTGGTATCGTCATCAGCGGCGGTAAGATATCCGTCAGCACGTCAGGTCGCAATGCCGAAGGAATAGAGAGCAAGAGCACGTTCGTCATCAACGACGGCGAGGTGGTGATCAATTCGTACGATGATGCTATCAATGCGGCCTCGGACCTCACCATCAACGGTGGTTTGGTGTATGCCCGTGCTACCAATAACGACGGTATAGATGCCAACGGAAACGTCTATCTGAAGGGCGGTCTGGTCTATGCTATCGGTGCTTCTTCGCCGGAAGTGGCGATTGATGCCAACAGCGAGGAGCAGAAGAAACTGTATGTGCAAGGCGGCACGTTAGTGGCTATCGGCGGTCTGGAGAGCGGCGCAAGTCTCACGCAGAGTTGTTACAAAGCGTCCTCATGGAGCAAGAACACGTGGTACGCCCTGACGGTCGGAAGCAATGTCTTTGCTTTCAAGACCCCGAGCAGCGGCGGTAGTAACCTCATCGTTTCCGGTGCTACCACCCCCACCCTCAAATCCGGCGTCAGCGTCAGCGGCACGGAGATCTTCGACGGTGTCGGTTTCTATCCGGCGACAGCCACAGGCGGTTCATCCGTCTCGCTCAGTTCGTACACCGGCGGTGGTGGCGGTCCCGGCGGTGGCGGCGGTCCTGGCGGATGGTAAGCGAGCGAGGGAAAGATGAGAGTTTAGAGAATTAGAGGGTTAGTGAATTAGTGAGGAAGGGCGACCGAGAGGCCGCTCTTTTTTTTGTGTAATCAAAAACGCGCAGCCTGAATAAGAGGAAAAAAACATAAAAAACCCTAATCGGGAGAGGGCATCCGCCTAAAGGCTCATCGCGTTCCGCGCCCCACCGGGCGGCTTACAAACAAGCTTGACGCGCCCGTCAGGGCTGCGTACCGCACCTCCGCAGGAGGTAAATGCCCTTACTCCCGCTTAGCAAAAACATAAAAAATATTTTACTTGTTTAGCAGGCTGCTTACAAAAAATCAGAAGATTTAATCGTGCCCTCTGGGCAAGAAAAATCTTCTTCTTACAAAAAATCGTTTCGCTACGCTTCACTTTCAAAAATAAAATTACTATCAGTCGGATGTAAATTATACTACTGCCCGCATGGATTTTTTGACATTTTTGTGAGGGCTAAAAGCCCGTATTTTTGTAAGGTGGTAGGACGGCTATCAAGCCGGACAAGAGGAAGATTATTAAGGCGCGTATCATGCTCGCATGAATACGCGAATTAAGAAGATTACGCTCAGGCCGCGTAGGCCGAACCGCCGCGTTTTTGATTTAATACAATATTTTTTTCTATCAAAAAGATTTGCTCAAGTCAAAAAAAAGTTGTACATTTGCAGCCGGAAACGTGCAAAAGAAAAATCATGGACAGACGAACATATCTTATGTCGGTTTTTGAAGATACGTTAGCGCGTATCGATGGCAGCGCCGAACTGACGTTCGCAGCACAGCAGTCCATAGCTGCGCAGACACGCATTCCCGAAAACGAGACGCTGGATATGCCGGCTCCGCGGTATGCGGACGAAGCGCAAGTGACGGTAACCAAGAACCGCTCTTTCGAGGCGGCGGCGCAATACAAAGGTCAGCGTGTGTGCGTGCTCAATTTTGCTTCGGCTACCAATCCCGGCGGAGGCGTGACACATGGTGCATCGGCGCAAGAAGAGTGTCTGTGCCGGTGTTCCACTTTATATAACTGCCTGAACACGCGCGACATGTGGGACGGTTTCTACACGCCGCATCGCCGGTCCTACAATCCGCTGCATAACGATGACATCATCTTCACGCCCGGTGTGCAAGTGCTGAAAGATGACGATTACCGGCCGTTGGCTGAACCGTTCGGGGTGGATGTCATTACCTGTGCGGCACCGAACTTACGAGAGCAGGCATCTAACATTTTCAATCCGGGTGACGGCGAGTCTGCGAGTCTCTCGCCGGACGAACTGCGGCTTTTGCATGAGCGGCGTGCGCGAAAGATTATGACTGTGGCAGCCCGGCACCAAGCCGAGGTGCTGATCCTGGGTGCTTTCGGTTGTGGTGCCTTCCAAAACGATCCGAAGGTGGTGGCGCAGGCTTACAAGAATATCCTGCCGCTGTTCGCGCACCATTTTCAAACCATTGAGTTTGCGGTCTATTGCCCGCCGAGCGACGACAGCAATTATCGCGCGTTTAGCATTCTAAAATAAAGCCCCCGGCCCCCTAAAGGGGGAGAAGGGATGAACGAGTGAAGGGATGAACGCAGACGCAAAGAACTGGGAGACATCCTCAAAGAAGGTCCCAGCCACAACCATCTGAAAGAGAAGATGGGTAAATAATAGTACTTATTTTAATATTGAGTGTACGTTTTTTAAGAAAATGTACACTTTTTATATATATCGCTTGCGACATTAAAATATTTGTAGTAATTTTGCATCGCAAACGACATAAACAACGTTTGAGAGAATTATGAAACATTTATTGATTATATTACTTACAGTTATGAATATCTATGATTTTACGGTGCTGGACACCAAAAAGAATGAAGTCAAATTGGATGAGTACAAAGGCAAAGTCCTTTTAGTTGTTAATACCGCTACGGGTTGTGGTTTCACTCCGCAGTACGAGGCGCTGGAGAATCTCTACAAGAAATACCAGGACAAGGGTCTGGTGATCCTTGACTTCCCTTGCAACCAGTTCGGTCAGCAGGCTCCGGGCACGGACGAAGAGATCGTTTCTTTCTGCCAACTCAAATACAAAGTATCCTTCCCGCAGTTCTCGAAAATCGAGGTCAACGGAGAGAACGAGAGTCCGCTCTTCACATACCTCAAGGAGAATGGTCCGGAGGAGAAATACGAAGGCCTGAAAGCCAAAGCTACAGCTACGATGCTCAAAGGCATCAGCAAGACCTTTAAGAAAGAGAATGACATCCGTTGGAACTTCACCAAGTTCCTTGTCGATCGCGAGGGTAACGTAGTGGGACGCTATGCGCCGACCACCAAACCCGAGGATATCGAGAAAGATGTACTCAAATACTTATAATTCCTGATTAGATTATATGTACGAGCAATTAAAATTAGATAACCAGCTTTGCTTCCGTCTCTACACGGCAGCCAGGCTCGTTACGAACATCTATCAGCCCTATTTTGCGCCGTTAGGAATCACCTATCCGCAATACCTGGTTCTGCTCGTGCTGTGGGAAAAAGACAAGCAACCGGTGTGCGATATCGGAAAGCGTCTGATGCTCGATACCAATACTATCACGCCGCTGCTTCAGCGGATGGAGAAGGCCGGACTGATCGTCCGCACACGCGGTACCGAAGATACACGCCAGCGCATCGTCTCGCTCACTCCCAAAGGAATGGAACTGCAAGAGCAGATGGTGAATATACCGGACTGCCTGAGCGATAAGATTACGGACAAAATAGGATCCGTAGATGAGATCGTTGCGATGATTCCCACACTCGATAAACTGATAGAAGGACTATCCAAAATACAAAAATAATTAATCTTTTAAAACACACAATTATGACTAAAGAAGAAGCACTGAAAGGCCTGGCATATCTGGGCGCAGTATGGTTTGGAAACAGTAAACAACATTTCGCTTTCTCGGCGTACGACCGTCTGAACGGTTGGAACAAACTGGCCGACAAATGGAAAGAGGAAGCAGAGGAAGAGTGGGACGAGGCAGAAGAGGTTCTCAACCGCTTGGTAGAACTCGGCTGCAAGCCGGCTGACCTGCAAGAGGCTATGAAGACCATCGAGTTCCCGTTCTATGACGACCCGAAACAGCAGATTGAGACCGACTACAACGAGGGTGCAATCAAAGAGTTGAGCGAACTGGCTGCTGCTTTCTCCGATGACTACCCCACCCAGAAACTCATCCAGAAATGGATCGACGGCGAGGTAGAGCACATGGCTTGGGAGAAGCAGTACCTCAACTACATCGACAAACTGGGTTACGAGAACTTCTTAATTGAGATGATGTAATGAAAGAGCAAGTTTTAGCTGCCATGCGTGCAGCAGGCAAGCCGGTTTCGGCAGGCGAAGTAACGACCGCTTTAGGTGCAGACCGCAAAGAGGTGGACAAAGTCTTCGCTGAACTCAAGAAAGAAGGTGCGATTGTATCTCCTGTTAGATGCAAATGGCAACCGGCATAATTGGTCTTCTCATCCCTCTGTTGGGCACCATGCTCGGCTCGGCGTTTGTCTTCTTCATGAAACAAGACATGCCCGAGCGCCTGCAAAAAGCCCTCTTGGGATTCGCTTCAGGAGTGATGGTAGCGGCCTCCGTATGGTCGCTACTCATTCCTGCTATCGAAGCGGAAGCAGACAAAGGACCGTGGGCAGTCATGCCTGCGGCTCTTGGTTTTCTGCTGGGTATCTTGTTCCTCTTGGCGATTGACGAACTGACGCCGCACTTGCACGTGGGTGCCAACACGCCCGAAGGACCGCGGTCCAAACTCTCGCGCACGGCCATGTTAGCCCTTGCCGTCACGATTCACAACCTGCCCGAAGGAATGGCAGTCGGCGTCGTTCTCGCCGGAGCCACGCAAGGCACAGCCGGACTATCCATGTCTGCCGCCATCGCCGTCTCGCTCGGTATAGCCATCCAGAACATCCCTGAAGGCGCGATCATCTCCATGCCGATGCGGGCAGCAGGCAACAGCCGTGCCAAATCTTTCCTCATCGGTTCGCTCTCCGGCATCGTTGAACCCATCGGCGGACTGCTCGTCATCCTTTTGGCGGCATGGCTGACCCCCATACTCCCGTATCTCCTTGCCTTCGCCGCAGGAGCGATGCTCTACGTGGTAGTCGAAGAACTCATCCCCGAAGCCTCGCAGGGCACCCATTCCAACCTCTCCACCATCGGTTTCGCTATCGGCTTCGTGCTGATGATGGTTCTCGATGTGGTGTTGGGGTAAACACAATGGACTTCCGACTCTTCGGCAACGATAAAGCCCCGACTTTGCTGCTCATTCCCGGGTTGGGCGTGTCGTACGAGATTTTCCTTCCGCTCATTCGTCTGACAGAAGACAAGTTCCGTATCATTGCCCACCGCAAATCTGAAATCATCCGCATGGTCAAAAAGATCCTCAAACCATAGAAACAATCTCCCCAATATGCAAAATTGATATATATTCGGGCGATTTGTGTTTGCGTATCTGCAAAAAATGTTGTAACTTTGCAGCGAATTTTAGATAAGAAAGAAAATATGAGTAAGTTTTTAACCCTTATGCTCGCGGTAATTACTTTTGCTGCTTGCACAAATTCAAATGAGAAAATGAATAAATGCGAAAATGACACATGGGACAAAGTGTTCCCGCTTAGTGAGAAAGTAAACCACAAAAAGGTGAGTTTCCAGAACCAATACGGCTTCACTTTGGTTGGCGATTTATATTGGCCAAATGACCAAATAAATGACCAAATGGTAAATGGTCAAATGGTAAATGGCAAGCGTCCAGCGCTTGCCGTCAGTGGTCCTTTCGGCGCGACGAAAGAGCAGAGTTCGGGTTTATATGCGATGAAGATGGCAGAGCGCGGATTTATAACGCTGGCTTTCGATCCGTCCTTCACAGGCGAGAGTTCGGGCGAGCCGCGTCGTACGGCATCGCCGGATATCAATACCGAGGACTTCATGGCGGCGGTGGATTTCCTTTCTAAACTGCCGGAAGTGGATGCAGAGCGCATCGGCATCATCGGCATATGCGGATGGGGAGGTATTGCCCTCAATGCGGCGGCAGCAGATACACGCATCAAAGCGACGGTAGCTTCGACGATGTACGACATGACGCGTGTGTCGGGCAACGACTACAACGATGCTTTCGATGATGAGCAGTGGCGTCATCGCAATCGTGAGAACCTCTCCCAACAGCGTCTTGCGGACCCGCAAGCCATGGCCGGTGGCGTGCTGGACACCGTTCCTCCGCAAGCTCCGCGTTTTGTGCACGATTACTACGATTACTACAAGACCCCGCGCGGCTACCATGCGCGTAGCGGTAACTCCAACGATGGCTGGCGTGTCATCGGCACGCAGGCTTATGCCAACAGTCGGTTCCTCTATTACATCAATGAGATCCGTTCGGCGGTTCTGATCATGCACGGCGCGGACGCTCATAGCCGTTATTTCGGCGAAGCGGCATACCATTACATGGTGGACGGCAAGGCAGAAGGCTACAAGACCGTGGTGGCTCCGAATCCTTGTCCCGAGAACAAAGAGTTGCTTATCATTCCCGATGCTTCGCATTGCGACCTCTATGACGGCGGCTTTACGGAACCGGCCGGCCAAGGCGAACCTAAGAACCTTATTCCCTGGGACAAGTTGGCGGAGTTCTTTGAGAAGAATCTGAAATAAAGAAAAAATCCTGCATACATTTGCGTATGTGGGATTTTTTTTGTAATTTTGCACTCGCTTTTGAGATGAAACGATTTTGGTACATATTGTTGATCTTGGTGAGCATCGGCGTTCAGTTGTTTGAGCCGATGGATAAGCCCACTGCGAAGCCGGTTCAAACGTCCGGTTGCGCAGTGCAACAAACCGACCATCACACGCTTGTGGGGATACAAGGCGAACCCTTGACCCTTGCCAACAATGGTTCAAACATAACCACCTCTGTACCCACTCATTTCAGTGCAAATACCCAGCGCACGCCTTTCGGCAAGAACAGAACCCGAACGGCTTTCTTGCGCAAAATGATTCATCATTACCAACCTGTTTTTATTGTTTTCCGCGGTCAGGAACGGCTTGAGACAAGTCCTTTCTGTTCGTCTGCCGGGAGCACGTACTATGTATACTTCCTCCGGCGCATTTTGTGTTGACTTTCAGCGAAAGACCTGAATATTAACAACACAAATTGAAACAATAAAATGGTATTATCTTATTTATCGAATCCTATTTTATTAGGACTTTTCTTGGTTGTTGGTTTAGTGCTTTTGGTCAAAGGCGCAGACTGGCTTGTAGATGGCGCTTCCAAACTCGCCAAACGCTTGGGTGTAACCGACCTTGTTATTGGTCTGACCATCGTGGCGTTTGGTACATCCATGCCGGAGTTCGTGGTGAACATGGTCTCCGTGGCGGATGGCGCAACCGACCTTGCCATTACCAACATCCTTGGTTCAAATATCATTAACACACTTGTTATCCTTGGGTGCTCTGCGCTTGTATGCCCGCTGGTGGCTCAGCGAAGCACGGTTCGTCTTGACATCCCGTTGAATATCGTGGCGGGAGTTCTGGTGTTGGTCTTTGTGTTTATCACCTCTCCCATGGAGCCCAAAGGCTTGTCACGCGTAGAAGGATTAGCGTTACTGGTTGTTTTCGCTGCTTTCCTTTTCTATACGTTTTACACCGCTAAAGCCGATGCCACGACAACAACCGAATCCACTCCTTTCCCTCTTTGGAAATGCGTGGTTCTTATTCTGGCTGGGCTTGTCGGCTTGGTCGTCGGAGGAGAATTGATTGTCAAGAGCGCCGTGGCGATTGCACGTTATTGCGGTGTGGCGGAATCGGTCATCGGTCTGACCATCGTAGCGCTCGGAACCTCTTTGCCGGAACTGGCAACATCCGTCGTGGCTGCATTCAAACACAATAACGACATAGCCATCGGCAACGTCGTCGGAAGCAACATCTTCAACGTGTTCTTCATTTTGGGAGCAAGTGCAACAATCAAACATCTGCCTGTTTATCCCGGCATCGAGATAGATGCCGCTTTGGTAGCCATCAGCGCGTTAGCCGTTTGGCTTTTGCTTTGCAACAAGAACCGCTCTATCAACCGTTGGGGCGGAGCTCTTCTCCTGGTAATATACGCCGGTTACCTGACATATAGGCTTTTAACGTATTAACAATTAAAATTCAATTCATTATGGAAAATCAACCACAAGGGCTGAAAGAATCAGTAGCCCTGCAATCATATATCACTCGTAAATCCACCTTCTTCGGTCTGATCAACCGCTTGGTTTACGCTCCGACGGATAGCCGTCTCAACTTCACCAGCCGCTATTATGCACCTTTTCTACGCGAGGAACTGATGGAGCTGTTTGCGCTCGAAGACCAAGTATTGGAAAAGCGGCTGGCTAAGATGAACCGCCTTGAACAAGCGATGAACGGCTATCTGTTAGTCGAATGTTGCGTGTCTGCAGATAAGGAATTTGCTGCTCTGCAACTAAAACACTTTGAGCAGATAGACTACCAGCCGATTAGCGAGGTGCGTTTCTTGCAAGGCGACGCAGCCAAACACGCTGCAAAAGTATTTAGTTTGTAAATATATCAACCTTTAAAATTAATTCATTATGAATAGTACAACAATTATTGTCGGCATCGTATTACTTGCCATTTTTGTAGTGCCGGTTATCTGGCTAAACCACAAAAAGTAACTTAATCACAAAAAATTAAACCTCGACCGCCTAAAAAACGGCCGAGGTTTGTTGTTATTCTTCAAACAAATCGTCTATAGAGTTACACAAACTCCTGATAGTTGTCGGGAGTGATGGTTTGGAAAGTGGCATCTGGGTATGCCTCGCTGAACGGCAAGGGCAGACGGGCTACTTTTCCGGGTTTCCATTTATATTCAAAGGCGGAGATTTGACCGTCGCACTCCTCAATCAGATCAATCTCCTGTTGCTTGATTGTGCGCCAGAAATACTGTTGTACGAACTTGCCGGAATAAGCATGGCGTTTTCTGCGCTCCACCATCATCAGGTTCTCCCACAACGCGCCCACATCATTGCGCATCTCCAGAGGCGAGAAATTATTGATAATAGCATTGCGCACACCTGTGTCAAAGAAATAAATCTTCTTGCCCTTCTTGATCTCATTGCGGGCATTGCGGCTGAACGAGTCCATGCGGAACACTACAAAACATTTCTCCAACAGATCAATATAATTCTCCACGGTCTCTTTGTCCACCCCAAGCAGGTTTGCCAGCTCGTTATAAGAAACCTCATTGCCTATTTGCAACGCTAACGCCGTCACCAGTTTACGGAGCACATCCGGTTTCTTGATGCCTTTGTACTCCAGCAAATCCTTGTACAGATAGCTATTAACGATGGTTTGCAGTAACATCCGGGCATGCTCCGAGTGGTTGACTATCTCTGGGTATGTACCGTAAATCATACGGAACTTCAGGAGCCTTTTCTCCTCTCGCTCTGACGTGTGTGCCGCCAACTCAGAAAGCGAAAACGGATAGAGATTGAACTCCAACAACCGACCCGTGGCAGGCTCGTTGATGTCGTCTGCCAGTTGTAACGAGGACGAGCCGGTAACATAGATCTGTGCATCCAGATGCAAGTCTCCAAGCATTTTGAGCGTCATACCTATGTTACGCACGCGTTGCGCCTCATCAATGATGATCGTGGACGCGCGTCCCATCAGCGCAGCCAATTCCGTTTTGGTTCGGTTCTCCAATGCGAGACGGTCGTCCATGTTGTCGCAATCGAAGGACAACACGTCCGGTTTGTCGGCGGTTAGTTGGTGCAATAGAGTTGTTTTGCCCACTTGACGAGGACCGAGAATAACCATAATTTTCTTCAATGAACTGAGCGATTGCAGTTGATCTGCAAGATCGCGTTTAATCTCCTGTGTATTCATAACTTTTTTGTATAGTATTCTATGTCTTCGCAATACCCGTTCCCACAGTGCTCAGACTCAAAGCCAAAAGTCACTTGGCTTTTTCATGCTGCAAAGGTACAACTTTTTTTTGAAACCGCCAAATTTTATGGCATTTTTTCGGTTACAATCACAAAAAATTCCATTTTTCATGCTGTTTTGGGTGTTTCTTCTCTCGGTCATCGCTCGGTTGTGAGTCGGTCATCGGTCGGCGAGAATGCAGTCGTAGCAGCCGCGGCGGTAGTGACCAAAGATGTACCTGCCAATGCCATCGTCGGCGGCAATCCTGCCAAACTAATCAAGATGATAGAATAATAAAAATCATCCCTTCTAAGCCAAAAAATCCTTGCATCCCTTGCACATGTGGGATTTTTTTTGTACCTTTGCACGCATTTTGAATGAAAACAAATGAATAGCGTTCGGGATTATTTATTATCGTTGCACCTACGTGAAAACGGCTTAAGCGAACAA
>CAMHOY010000026.1 GCA_946186915.1 uncultured Bacteroidales bacterium
CATACTCCAACGAGCCCGCGCACATCATCTTCGAATATACCATTCCGCGTTTAGGCAAGCGAATCGATGTGGTGGTTCTCCTCCGTGAACGGGTTTTTGTAGTGGAGTTCAAGGCCGGCGAGGAAGAGTTCAAACACCAAGATGTGGATCAGGTTCTCGACTACGCTTTGGATCTTAAGAATTTCCACCAAGGCAGCGCAGACCGATGGATTATTCCTATTCTAGTGGCTACAGAAGAAACAGACTTCTCTACTCTCTGCCAACCCTCACATTATGACGATGGGATCTATGAGCCTTTATTGACTAATGCGGCTCATCTAAAGGATATCTTTGAGTTGGTTTTGTCACAACCTTTAGCGCCCAAACAATATGCCGTTTCTTTGGACGATTGGTCGCGTAGCCGCTATGCACCGACGCCCACTATCATAGAGGCCGCACGGTCGCTTTATCTCAATCATAGTGTAGAGGAAATCACCAAAAGCGAAGCGGAAGGTGCGCAATTAGAGATCACCACACGCTATGTGCGCCAAGTCATCCGAGATACCAAGGCATGTGGAGGTAAGAGTATCTGTTTCGTCACAGGCGTGCCGGGCGCAGGTAAGACTTTAGTGGGGTTGAATGTAGCCGTACAACAGGAGAAACAAGACTTAGCTGTTTATCTCTCAGGGAACGGACCTTTAGTGCAAGTGCTGACAGAAGCCCTGACGCGTGACAAACAAGCGCAGGAGAAAGAGAAAGGCAATAAAATCACAAAGAAAGAGGCGGAGCGCGAAGTAAAGCGTTTTATCCAAATCATCCACCGCTACCGCGATAACATGCTCAACAAAGTAAGGGTAGTGAACGGTGCATTGGAGATTGATCCCACCAAGGAGTTGAAAGACCAAGAAGCCGGTTACGGAGAGGTGGAAAATATCGCTATTTTCGATGAAGCACAGCGTTCATGGGACAAAGAGCACATCGCAAATTGGCTGAGCCGTAAGAAAGGTTTTTCCGATTTCCCAATGTCAGAAGGCGAGTTCCTGATTTGGTCGTTAGACCAAAGACCCGATTGGGCGGTTATTGTTTGTCTGGTTGGTGGCGGTCAGGAAATCAACACAGGCGAAGCCGGAATCGGAGAATGGATACGTGCACTCAACGAGACCTTCCCAAAATGGAAAGTTTATATTTCTTCGCAGCTAACCGCCAAAGAGTACGCAGAAGGAAAAGTATCCGAACTTCTGGAGAATAATCCCAATAAGACATTCTCTGATGACCTGCATCTGGCGGTTTCTATGCGTTCGTTCCGTGCAGAGAGCCTATCGAATATGGTTCATTATCTGCTCGATGGAGACGCAGAAAACGTCCGCAAGATATATACAGACATCGCCGACCGCTACCCAATTGCTTTGACGCGTGATCTGAACAAGGCAAAAAAATGGTTGCGCACCCACGCACGAGGAAACGAGCGCTACGGTCTGTTGGTTTCCTCTAAAGCTTATCGCCTCAAACCGCTCGCAATTGATGTTCGTTGCAAGCCCGATACGGTGCACTGGTTCTTGGATGATATCAACGATGTGCGTTCTTCTCTATTCTTAGAGGACGCTGCAACGGAGTTTGATGTGCAAGGACTTGAACTCGATTGGACATGTGTGGTATGGGATGGTGACTTGCGTTATACGCCGAAAGGATGGAATTTCTTTGAATTCAACGGTGGTAATAAGTGGAATAATATCAAGAAAGAGGATCGCCAGGCCTATCTCATTAACGCTTATCGCGTCCTTCTTACTCGTGCTCGCCAAGGCATGGTTATTTGTGTACCTAAAGGTAATGACCGTATTACCCCCGAAGGCTTCCCCGAAGACTCAACTCGCTTACCTGAGTTCTATAATGGCACATACGAGTATCTGAAAAGTTTAGGAATAGAAGAAATCTAAAGTATTGAAATAAATCCTTGATAGCATTTATAGACATAGAAGTCGGATTTAACAGCAAAAAGGTTTATGACTATGGAGCTGTTAAAGAAACCGGAGCAGTACTGCATACACATTCTGCTTCTGAATTCACGGCTTTTATAGTGGATTGCGACACATTATGCGGGCATAATATTCTGAACCATGATTTAAAATACCTCAATCTGTCCCAAAATTACATTTTCATCGATACTCTTCCGTTATCTCCACTACTTTTCCCCTGCAAGCCATATCACAAACTATTGAAAGACGACAAGTTACAGGTAGATGAGCTTAATAATCCTGTTAACGATTCTCTAAAGGCGCGGGATCTGTTTTATGATGAGGTAACAACTTGGAAAACGCTACCTTATTCTAAGAGAGAGATCTTTTCTCAACTGCTTAGCAACACTCCTGAATTTAAAGGATTTCTACAGTGGATAGATCAAGAAAATCTCACACAAAACAATATAGGTACACTTATCCGAAAGGAATATCAAGGCAAAATCTGCGAGCATGTAAACATCGAAGCTGTTGCCAAACACTATCCCGTTGAACTCGCTTATGCGCTGGCGATTATTGATGCCGCAGATATTTCTTCTCTTACTCCTGCATGGGTATTGCGTAATTATCCCAAGGTCAATAATGTAATGACATTCTTATGTAATACACCTTGTGGGGAATGTGATTATTGCAAAAAGAAGTTCGATGCTCACATTGGTCTTAAAGAATTCTTCGGATACGATGAATTTCGCGTATTTGATGGAGAGCCCATGCAGCAGCGTGCAGTAGAGTCTGCCATAAGAGGTGAATCACTATTGACTATCTTCCCCACCGGTGGAGGAAAAAGCTTAACATTCCAATTGCCGGCATTGATGGCTGGTCGTAATGTGCATGGTTTGACGGTCGTTATTTCTCCATTGCAGAGTCTCATGAAGGATCAAGTGGACAACCTTGCGGCAAGAGGAATTAGTGAAGTAGTTACCATTAATGGACTTTTAGACCCCATTGAGCGTGCAACAGCAATAGACCAAGTATCGGATGGAACGGCCAACATTCTATACATTGCACCGGAAATGCTTCGTAGCAAAACTATCGAGCGTCTGTTGATGGGACGCAACGTAGTGCGGTTTGTTATTGACGAAGCACATTGTTTTTCAGCATGGGGGCAAGATTTTAGAACAGACTATCTCTATATAGGTGATTTCATTCGTGAAATGCAAGAAAAGAAACAGCAGAAAAATCCTATCGCTGTTTCTTGCTTTACTGCAACTGCCAAACAAAAAGTAGTAAGCGATATATGTGATTACTTTAAGCAAAAATTAGGTTTGGATTTGAAGATTTTTGCGGCAAAATCAGAACGCAAGAATTTGCATTATACCGTAATCCATGCGGACACGCCGGAAGAAAAGTATTTGAGACTACGTGATTTGATTTCCGGGCACACTTGTCCGACTATAGTATATGCTTCACGTACAAAACGGACAAAGGAATTAGCGGAACGCCTTCAACGCGATAACATCAATGCGCTTCCTTTCAACGGAAAAATGGAGGCAACCGACAAAGTAGCTAACCAAAATGCGTTTATGAATGATGAAGCACAGGTTATTGTGGCTACATCTGCATTCGGGATGGGCGTGGATAAAAAAGATGTCGGGTTGGTTATTCATTATGATATAAGCGATTCCTTGGAAAACTATGTGCAAGAATCCGGACGTGCAGGAAGAGACCCTCATCTGCAAGCAGAATGTTACGTTTTGTATGATGATACCGATCTTGACAAACATTTTATATTACTGAATCAAACCAAACTTTCCATTAGTGAGATACAGCAAGTTTGGCGTGCGATTCGAGACCTAACTGCAAAACGGGATAAGATTAGTTGCTCACCCCTTGATATTGCTCGGCAAGCAGGTTGGGTGAGCGATGATAGCAAAGAAATCGAAACTCGTGTACGGGGCGCAGTAACTGCTTTGGAACAAGCCGGATATATCAACCGAAGCAGCAATTCGGCTCGGGTTTTTGCTACAGGTATTAAAGTCCGTTCTATGGATGAAGCCCGACAACGATTAACCGCTTCACAATTGTTTGATGATTCTGCGCGCGAGGACGCTGCGCGCATAATTCGTTCGCTGATTAGTAGCCATGCAACAACCGAAAGTCGAGGAGCAGAAGCAGAAAGTAGAGTTGATTGGCTAGCAGATAAACTCGGCATGAAAAAAGAAGTTGTTATTCGTAACATCAATCTAATGCGGCAAGAAGGAATCTTAGCTGATACTCTGGATATGCAGGCATATATTGATCGTGCAAATATCAATATAATACTAGAGGAGATGTTGCGACTGGAACGTTTTCTCATTGAACGTATTCAAGGCACAGCAACATATAACTATAAGCAATTAAACGAAGAAGCACAAGCAGCAGGCAATCCGCATAGTAATATAAAGCGTATTCGAACACTCTTGCATTTCTTACTTGTAAAAGAATATATACGGAAAGAAGAACATACCGCAAGCGAAAGTGTAAGCTTGCAACTACAATCAGAAAGAGATATTACCATTGCCAGATTTGAACGCAGAATGGAGCTTTGTCGATTCTTGGCAAAAGCCCTTGTGTCAATGGCAAATGATAAAACAGTGTCTTTTTCTATGGTTGATTTGCTTAATCGATATAATTCCGCACAACAGCTATTATCATTTGATCCGAATGATAAAGTAACTATTGGTCTTATGGAGGAGGCATTGCTTTATTTAAGCAAAATTGAGGCCATTAAAATAGATGGTGGATTCATGGTTATATACAATACCATGCAATTACAAAGAGTTGTTGAAACTTCCCGCAGATACAATAAAGACCAATATAGACTTTTGGACGAATTTTACAAACAAAGAATACAGCAGATCCACATTGTTGGTGAGTATGCCAACATGATGGTTAATGATTATTCCGCTGCACTTAAGTTCGTAAATGACTATTTTCTCATGGATTATCGTGAATTTATCAATCGATATTTCAAAGGAGAAAGGCGCGTACAGATCACAAAGAATATCACACCGGCCAAGTATGAACAGATATTCAAGACCTTGAGCGAACGCCAAAAGCAGATAATGGACGACAAACAGAGCAAATATATAGTTGTCGCTGCAGGTCCAGGTAGTGGAAAAACTCGTGTATTGGTTCATAAACTGGCATCATTGTTACTTCTTGAGGATGTTAAGCACGAACAACTCTTAATGCTGACATTCTCTCGTGCCGCTGCAACGGAGTTCAAACTACGTCTAAAAGAACTTGTAAAAGATGCTGCTAACTATGTGGAAATAAATACCTTCCATTCATATAGTTTTGATTTAGTCGGGCATAAAGGAACTTTAGAAGAGGTTGATAGTGTTGTTCGTCGTGCTGCCGAAATGATAGAAAATGGAGAAGTGGAAGAAAGTAAGATTGCTAAAAGCGTACTTGTCATCGATGAAGCACAAGATATGGGGCAAGATGATTTCCGCTTGGTACAAGCCCTTATGAAACGCAATGACGAAATGAGAGTAATTGCTGTAGGCGATGATGATCAAAATATATATGCGTTCAGGGGTAGTAACTCGGACTATTTTAAGTCTCTGATTACTGATTACGGTGCTACATTCTATGAAATGGTTGATAATTATCGTTCCGATAGTTCCATCGTAGGTTATGCTAATCATTATATCCGACAGCTTTGCAACCGAATGAAAAATACACCGATTGTGCCTGTTTCTAAAGAAAAAGGAAATGTTATATCTTACGTTGATTCCTTGCGTTTCGCACTTCCAGATAAACTAACAGGCACTACGGCAGTACTTACTATTACCAATGAACAAGCACTTCAAGTTGCGTGTCAGTTGGAAAAACAAGGTAAGCATGTTAAATTAATACAGGCAACAGATGGTTTCCGTTTCATAAACCTTGCTGAGGTACGTTACTTTTTAAAGCAACTGGCACAGATCCATGGTGGTGTAATTGGAAAAACAGAATGGAGCGAGGCGAAATCAAAAACTGAGCAGATGTACGCAAATAGTAAGTGCATAGAGGTCATGCGTCATTTCTTCCATGACTTTGAAACAACTCATGAAACTACTCAGCATACATTCTATCAAAGTGATTTATCGGAATTTGCTTTTGAATCGGACATTGAGGACTTTATAGCAACGGAAAAGAATACAATATTTGTAAGTACAATTCACAAAGCCAAAGGGCGTGAATTTGATTCGGTTCATCTTTTTATCGGGGGTACTGTGCATACTAATGATCCAGACATGATTAGGACAATATATGTTGGTATTACACGTGCAAAGCACAATCTCTATATATACAACGATGACGCCTATTTCAGATCCACTCAGTTTAGATTTATATCGCTATCAATGAAGGATGTTTATCTGGATTTCTTCCGAGGTCTAAAAAATAGAGTGTTGCAACAGCAAAGCGGTTATAAATTGGAATACACAGATGGTTTCCTTACGCTACCTAATGGAGATAAAATCGCTAAGCTTTCCAGCGGAATGTGTCAACGTCTAACGGAGTTAGAGAATAAAGGTTATGCCGTTTCTGATGCAGAGGTAAGTTATGTTCTGGCATGGCGTCCGAAAGAAGAAAAAGAGGAAGTTGCAGTCTGCCTCGCAAATATGATTTTAATAAAACAACAATAGATTATTACCCAAAATGGACGAAAGAGACAAAATATTGATGGCCCAAGATTGGGTTCGCAAGTTAGCAAATGGCATCAATCCTCTTACAGGAAATGCTGTCAAAGAAGATGATGTGGTAAATAACGTACATATCTCGCGTTGCCTTTTTTACGTGGCGGATTTGTTGGGAAAACATACGGAGAGAAGATCAAAATCTAACTCTTCAAGAACAATTCCTTTTACAGCTTCTGCTGTACAAAAAGAGAAATATAATTATGTAGATGCTATATCCATCTCTGCATTTGCACGAGAAGTAGAGAAGTTGATTCCCGAAAATATGCAAACTTTAGGCTATGCGTTGATGACTAACTGGCTTGTAAAGAAAGGTTTACTAACGGAAAGTGAGCCCGATACGAATGGCAGAACTTACAAAATTGCGTCCCAGAAAGGAAAAGAATTCGGCATATATTCCGAAGATCGCGAAAGTGAAGGAAGAGGACACTATCTCATTACTCTCTATAACCGGGAAGCTCAGAAGTACTTGCTTGAGCATTTGGAAGAAATATCGAAAATGCAATAATCACTCATCATGAAATCAATCGAAGTTGTTGCAGCAGTTATCTTTGATAAGCAAGGACGGATCTTTGCTACGCAACGAGGATATGGCGAGTGGAAAGATTGGTGGGAGTTTCCAGGAGGTAAGATAGAAGCCGGAGAAACGCCACAACAAGCTTTGAAACGCGAGATACGCGAGGAGTTAGACGCGGAGATAGAGGTTGGTGAATTGTTGTGCACGATTGATTACGACTATCCGAATTTCCATCTGACCATGCATTGCTTTAAGTGCAAACTGGCAGATAATCACGTGACGCTTTTAGAGCACGAAGCGGCCAAATGGCTCGTGCCGTCTGAACTACACTCCGTCCGCTGGCTTCCCGCTGATGAGCAAATCATTGATATCTTAAGTACTTATGGGCAAGATTTTTACCGGCAATAAATGAGGACCTTTTGCATCTACGGCGTACTGATTTATCTTGCAGCGATCAACATTGCCGCGTTTTTCTTGTACGGCATCGACAAATGGAAGGCGCAGCGCAATAAATGGCGCGTCACCGAGGCACGCTTGCTCTGGATAGCCGTTGCCGGCGGCAGCATCGGGGCCCTGCTCGGAATGAAAATCTGGCACCATAAGACCAAGCACAACAAATTCCGTTTCGGCCTCCCCGCCATCCTCATCCTCCACATCGCCGCCGTTCTCGCCGCGGGGTACTACTATTATTACTTTGCAAATTAACCATCCACACGCCTGCTATGGCCCTCTATACCGCCGCATATCCTTCGCCCGTGGGACCTATCGTCTTAGAGAGCGACGGAGAAGCATTAACAACATACTATGTTATGATTGATTTTCCTTTCTGAATACTACACGTTCGTTCAAGACGAAGTTCGCGATGCCGGAGATGCAGAGGGCGAGGATATTGCAAATCAGCACATCCCATCCGCCGGAGAAGCGTTCGATCAGCAGCAGCGCACCCATCTTGATCAGGAATGTGCCGGTACAGGAGAGATTGTAGCCCGCGTAATGGCGGAAAAACGAGCGGAGCGTGTGCGCAGAAATACGGTCGCGCCATACGGAGTAGTACGCAAACGCGAAATTGGTCAGCACGGCACATTCAAAGGAGATGAACGGCGAAAGCAGGTACTCGCCCCAGTAATAGCCTTTGAACAAATAGTGCGAACAGAGCCACAGCACGCACATGTCCACCGCCGTTCCTGCCAGCGTGGAGAGCAAAAAGCGGAGATACCGGATTGCTATGCCTTTATACCTGCCCATTTTTCGGATGTTTGGGTAGCGGGTCTTGCTTGGCAAACCAGTGCAGGTCCTTGAAGAAACTGACGAAATAGAAGACACAGAGAATAGCCAGAATGCCGATGCCGATGATATCCAGCGTGCCGTAATGGATTGTTTCGCCGAAATAAGAGAACGAACCATGGTATGCGGTGAGCGCAGGTACGTACATCAGCAGGATATTGGCAATAATGATGATGAGGCGGAACTCCGTCGGACCCATTTTGCCGTACGTCAGTTTGAACTCGCTTTTGAGGTGGGCATTGATGCTGACATAGACCGTGAGCGCCAGATAAGCGGCATAACAGAGAGCCGCCACGCCCATATGCATCAACGGCGAGAGACCCGCTCCGATAAACATAAACGCCTCGGTGACCGTGTCGATGTTATGGTCGAGGTAATAGCCATAGAGCGGCCGCTGTGTGTGGCGCACACGGGCGGTAGAGCCGTCCAGCGAATCGCCGAACCAGTTGATGACCAAGCCCAAGCACGACAGCCACAGCCAATAGATGCTGTAGTGCGTGAGGAAGAACCCGAGGCCGCAGAGTGCCGAGCCGAAGAGTCCGAACCATGTCAGCATGTCGCTGGTGACCCATTGGGGCATACGCGATGCCATCCATACGAGTGCTTTTTTCTCCACCCCGTTAAGCAGCGAGGTCTGAATACGTGTTGATTGTTTGATTTCCATATTTATTGTTTTATTAAATATTATACTATCGGTGCCAAGTGGCGCATGAGGCGTTGCCACGGCGTGGGATGCGCTTCTGCTGCTATAACCAAACGGCAGATGGGGAGGTCATTCTCGAAGATCTGTTTCTGCTGCAACGCCACCGCACGGTCATAGAAGAAGGTGTTAATCTCGTAGTCAATGCCGAAACTGCGGTAGTCAAGGTTCGCCGACCCGACGCACGAGAGGTAATCGTCGCAGACGATGGTCTTGCTGTGCATGAACTCGCCCGAGCGGACATAGAGATGCACACCCGCTTCCGTCAGTTCGGCGTAATAACTCTTGTTAATAGGGCGCATGATCGCCGTGTCGCAATGCTCCGGCACCATAACCCGCACATCCACACCGCGTTGCGCCGCATTGCGCATGGCACTGATGAGCGACGGAGGCGGGGCAATATACGGACTTTGGAACCAGACGTAACTCTGCGCATGGTTCAGGATCCATTCATAGGCTGTCAGCAGCACCGGCTCGGGCGAGGTCGGGTCATCCGGCGTGACCTGCGTTAGCGTGCCCGAAGACAGACCGCTGGAGGGCTTATCCAAATGGAAGAAGAAAGAGTTTACAGCAGAAGAGAGTTGCCCTCCTGCGGCGAGCCATGTGTCTAAAAACGCATATTGCAGCGAAGCGACCGCCTCGCCCGTGAGACGCAGGTGCGTGTCGCGCCACTGATAGAAATAATGGTCGTTGATGTTCATCCCGCCGGTGTAACCGATCCGGTTGTCGATGACCACTATCTTGCGGTGGTCACGATAACTGAGCGTCATCAGAAAACGCAGTAGCGAGAACCGCGAATCGGAGAAATTGACCACCTCCACACCTGCCTTGCGCATGGAGCGGAAATAGAGGTTCGGAATAGGCCAATTGGCGATGTTCTCGTTGATGAACCGCACTTTGACGCCCTGCCGCGCTTTCGCCATCAGAAGCCGCCTGATCCGCCTGCTGCTCTTGTCAATACCAAAATGGTAGTATTCCATGTGGATGGACTCTTTGGCGTTCAGGATGTCGCCGATGAGCAGGTCGTGTTTACGCCTGCCGGAAGTGATGATCTCCACGTCAGAAACCGCCACACCCGGTCGTCCGTCCTTGGCAAGCAGCATGACTAACGGACGGAAACGCTGCTCTACGCGCACCGTGAGGCTGTTGGAGAACAGCAGCCGTTGCAGCGCTTCGGTGTCCTCTGCCTGCATCCTCGTGTGAAGCCGGCGGTGCTTGCGTTCATAGTTGCGGCTGCTGCGCCAGTTGATACCGAACATCAGCCACAAGAGCACCGCCACGCCAAACAGCGTCAGTAATATGATAATTAGCGGATGCATCCTCTCTGCCTGTGTGTAATAATCAATTCCACCATAACAACTTAACGATTTGACATTTTTTTCTAACAAAAAATGTGCCATATGCCCCTTTTGTCAGTTTTTTATATTTCCCTATTGATTGACTTATGCCATAAAATATGGCATTGGGAAAACTTTTTGCCGATAAAACTTGTACAATTCGCAAAAAAGCACTAACTTTGCAGTTGGATTCTGCAAGTACGTGAAGAAACACCTCGGCATGACCGCCCACCAATACCGCTCTTCCAGCCGAACCCACAGTACAAAATAAAAATTATAACTATTTATAGCATGAAAATACTTCTCGTCATTGACACGTACGACACCAACAACAACGGCACATCCATCTCCGCCCAGCGTTTTGCGGCGGTACTCCGCGAGCACGGCAACGAAGTGCGCATCCTTACTACCGGCGAACCGGCACCTGACAAGTTCGTCCTCAAGGAGTTCAAAGTGCCCCTTTTCAACGACCTCATTCACTCACACGGTTTCCAGTTCGCGCAAGTCGATCTGGACATCATCCGCGAGGCGGTGGCATGGGCGGACATCGTGCATTGTATGATGCCTTTCGCGCTGGAGACAGCCACCAAACTCATAGCTGACCAGATGCACAAACCGTCCACGGCAGCGTTCCACATCCAACCGGAAAACATGACTTCTTCTATCGGTCTGGGTAAGGCAGAGCGCATCAACGACAGGTTCTACCAAGTCTTCAACTGGACGCTATACAGTCGCTTCACGCACATCCACACGCCCTCGCAGTTCATGGCGGACGAGTTGGTTAAGCACGGCTACAAAGCAAAGATACATGTCATATCCAATGGCATTGACCCGGATTTTATCGCTGCTGGGCAGCGGAAACTCTCTGACAGAGGCAACTGTCTCACATCCCGTAGCGATAGCGGCCATATCACCATCACCATGGTCGGACGGCTGTCCGGCGAGAAACGGCAGGATGTCATCATCAATGCCGTGCCGTTCAGCAAGTACGCCGACCGCATTCAGCTGGTTTTTGCGGGCAAAGGTCCCAAATACGACGAGTACGTGGAATTAGGCAAGCAACTCAAGAACCCGCCGCAGTTCGTTTTTCTCTCCAAACCGGAGCTCATTGACCTTTTGCTGCGCACCGACCTCTATGTGCATGCTTCGGACATGGAGAGCGAGGCGATCTCCTGTATTGAGGCGTTTGCTACAGGCTTGGTGCCGGTGATAGCCAACAGCGAAGACAGCGCCACGCCGCAGTTTGCTTTGGACGGACGCAGTCTTTTTGCACCCGGTCGGCCGAAAGATCTGGCGCGTGCTATCGACTGGTGGTTGGATCATCCCGATGAAAAAGCTAAAATGGAACGCGAGTACGCAGAAGCCGCTAAAAAGTACGACATCGACACCTCTGTCCGTCTCTGCGAACAGATGTTCCGCGAAGCGATAGAGGAAATGGAAAACCAAGAAGAGAATCATGCATAACGACAGACTTCATAAACTAAACAGGATTGCCACGTGGCTGATTGCGGGGATGGCGGTGGCAAACGTGGCATGGCTCATTGTGGCAAGAAGCACATGGGACGAGATTGTCTTTCGCGGGCTGCAATATGTGGCGATGCTGCTGATTATGTACCTGCCGCATCTGCTCCGCAGCCGTTTCCGTATCGAAGTGCCGTGGCTGCTGTCGGTCTTCATCGTTGTTTTCTGTTTCTCCTCGCTTATCATGGGCGACGGGCTCGACCTCTACGGACGCGTCCCGTGGTGGGATAAACTGCTGCACGCAGAGAGTGGTTTCCTGCTCTCAATGATTGCCCTCTGGCTTATTCATGTGATTATGGCGGAGAACGACAAATATATCTATTTCAACAAATGGTTCCTCTGCCTTTTTCTAGTTATGTTCTCGCTCGGACTTGGTGCCTGCTGGGAGATTATCGAATATACGTATGACAGCCTTATGGGCACGAACACGCAGCAGTTCATGGCTACTACCACGGGTTCTATCTTCACTCCCGAAGACGAACCTCTATGCGGTCATGCAGCCTTGCGTGACAGTATGCAGGACTTAATTCTTGACCTTGTCGGCGCTCTCATTGTAGCCGTCTATGGCTTCATCCGCCACGACAAACTTATCGAACGATACAAACAAATAGCTGCTTCGTAAATGCAAGGGTATAGCAGCCCTATACATCCCGAAGGGCAATAAACCTCATAAGAAAGTTGAAAGTTTAGAGGATTAGAGGGTTAGAGGATAAGAGAAACTGCCCGCATGGATTTTTTGACATTTTTGTGAGCGAAGCGTATTTTTGTAAGGCGGTAGGACGGCTATCAAGCCGGACAAAATGGTTAGCGGGTATTGGGCGCTGGGAGCTTGCTCACGAGCGACTAATAGACGATAAACATTAGACCAAAAGGTCGTACCGCCGCGTTTTTGATTTACTAAATAAACCCTATAAACGCCCAAAGGACATTAAACCCAATAAACGCCCAAAGGGCAATATACAAAGAGCCCCTCATCGTAATGATGAAGGGCTCTGAAAGTGGCGGCTACCTACTCTCCCACAACGCAGTGCAGTACCATCGGCGATGCTGAGCTTAACGACCCTGTTCGGAATGGGAAGGGGTGGGACCTCAGCGCTATAACCACCTTAATTATAGTTTAGAGTTGAAAGTTGAAAGTTGAAAGGAAAACCTCCCAAAATCCAGCCCCAACTTATGGGGTTGACATATGCGAATGTAAAGCCTTCACAAGCACCAGCAATCAAGCTCGATTGTTGGTTTTAAAACCTTTTTTAGAAAAAGATTCGGGCAATTAGTACTGCTCGGCTTTATGT
>CAMHOY010000027.1 GCA_946186915.1 uncultured Bacteroidales bacterium
CTTAACAAAATCGCTCATTTACTATCAGTTCTTCTCAATAAATGTATGATAGTATTTTCGCACTGTGTCTTTATTTACATGTAATATGTCTCCGATTTTCTTGAAAGACACACCTTCAGCAAGTAAACTTCGAATCAAATCTTCTTTCTTATGTAGTTTATATGTACACTGCCGTGATTGTTTTCCTTTTGGTCTACCCAATTGCACCCCCTCTTCCCTTTTCCGTGCTAATGCTTCTTTTGTCCGTTGACTAATCAGATTTCTCTCAATTTCAGCCGATAGCCCAAATGCGAAAGCAAGAACCTTGCTCTGGATATCATCGCCTAGTCGGTAGTTGTCCTTAATCGTCCACACGCGACACTCTTTCTTCATACAGATACTAAGTATCTCCATAATCATAAACAGCGACCTTCCAAGCCGCGACAACTCTGAACAGATAATTACATCCTCTTTCTCCACTTTCTTTAGCAATACTCCCAACTGGCGCTTGTTGTACGCCTTTGTGCCGGAGATCGTTTCTTCAATCCAACCATCAATAAGAATGTTATTCACCTTGCAGAACCTCTGAATCTCAAATCGCTGGTTTTCGACTGTCTGCTTGTCGGAACTTACGCGAATATAACCATAAATCATACGTTTTTGCTACAAATATGCAATTATTTTTGCATACTTGCAAAAAAAGTTGTACCTTTGCATGCGATTTTGTGTAAATTAAGTGATTTATGCAATCTCTAAGTATTATTCAAATAGAAGAATTAGTCTATGGTCGGTTGAATCATGTAAGTAAAACCGACTGGATAGCTATGCTTAAGAAACACGGAGCACATGCAGACTATATCACCTTCAAGGATAACTATTTTCTGTTAGAACAATCGGACTATCGTTTCGAAGGCAATAAGATGATCAGTAGCGAGAGAGTTGTATATAATATCGACTATGCTACGTACGACACCGCCGAGAATGCTCCCGATCCGGAGAACACCGACGAAATACAAATCGTTCGTTACGACCGCCGCACTGACCGTTACTTCGTTCGCTATGCCCATTACCTTCCTTCAAAAGATTCGGTTCCAAGCCTTTCAACTTTCCTTTCCGGCATCTGTTCCGAAGCAGACATTCCTTCTACTCGTCAAGCCGTTCAAGCACCGGCAGAGAAACATATAGACATTCCAGTCACTCCGCGTTCTGTACAACCCACTCCGCAACCCAAGCCCGAACCGACACCAACGCCTTCCTTCACTTCTACGGAATACCATAAACCGTGGAGACAAAAGACATTAAGTGAACTACGTCGGTTGTATAATTCCGGCAAATCGTTGAAAGAGATAGCTTCCATCATGGATAAGTTCGAAACAAGTATCGTCTATCAGTTGAAGACCTATCTCGGTATCGAACATCCCTTTGAGACAGCGCCTCAACAACCCGCACCGAAGTCACAACCACAACAGCAAACAAAACCGGATCGTCCTGTAAAGGATAAGCATAAAGGAAGATTAACATGGGATGGCGAAATTGTGCTTTCGTATCTATACAATCATCCCGGAGCAACCGTAAACGAAATTGTTGCGTCGCAGTATGGAGGCGACTACAAAGCCACGAAAAAAGATGTCAACCATTGCCTTCAAGGGTATTTCTCCAGTTATATAGAGAAAGATAAAAACGGCGGTTATCGGCTGAACCAAAGTGGAATCAATGAGATTCGTCCATACATAGATAGTTTTGGAACACCGGAAATTTCAGTTCAAGAGTTCCAATCCATGTTCCAACACTTACATCGGAACAAAAATGCAAACGGCCATATTGCTCCGCACAAAGTAATCTTGATGTTGGCTATCATCAGCCGCTCCAAGAAAAATGTGCTGCGAGTTATGGAGATTGATAACGATATGAAAGTCTTCTTCATGGACTATTGGCGCAAGTACGTACATTCCGATGAGTGGGCTCCGAACATCTATATGCCGTGGGAACACATGACATCTGAGCCTTTCTGGCATTGGGTATCGGATAACACCAAGGAGGCTTATTTGGATGATGATTTATACTATCTCCTTCAGTACGACAAATCCGCTCGCTCCGCCCTCCGCCGCACCCTTATAGATATGTTGCAATAAGGTCAAAAATTAACAACCATGAATAATAAAGAACAAGGAATCGTTTATGTTTTAACCAACTCCCGAATGCCGGGTATCGTTAAAATCGGAATGACTGAAAAACAGTCTATCGAAAAGCGTATGAAGGATCTTTATGGAACAGGAGTTCCTGTCCCCTTCAACTGTGAGTACGCTTGCTACGTGAAAGCATCTGACTGTGCCAAGATTGAGCAAGCCCTCCATAAAGCCTTCGCTCCGCAACGGGTAAATCAAAACCGTGAGTTCTTTGAGATTTCTCCGGCTCAAGCGATTGCGATTCTCGAACTCTTCCAACAGAAAGATGCCACTGATGAAGTAACGCAAGAGATCCAAAACGACTTGACACCGGAAGATAAAGCGGCACAAGAGAAGTCTCGTCAGAAACGCCCGCCTCTGGACTTTTATGTCTTAGGTTTGAAAGAGGGAGATGTGCTAATCTACAAGCACGATGAGAATATTACTTGTTCGGTTCACGATAACAAGCACGTCTTCTATAACGGTGCGACATATGCCTTATCACCTCTGACAGCTCAACTCCTTGGCGGTGCAGCCAAATATGTGCAACCCACGCCGCACTGGATTGTTGCCGAAACCGGTCGCCTGCTCTTGGATGTCTATGACGAAAAAATCCCATTCGAAGAAAATGAATAACCCGTCATGAACCATTGTCCACATAACGATATTGATTGTCCATGCACGAAAGAAGGATGTCCTCGTCACGGGCATTGTTGTGCGTGTGTTGCGCATCATAAAGAACATGGAACCAAACTACCGGCGTGCTTGAGGGGGATTGAATGGGAGAAATAATTTTTGATAAATACATATAATTATGGCAAATATAGAAAAGAGCAAACCGGAATTTGTAACTCGCGATGGCATCATTGTTGATGCCGACTACGTTCAATGGTTATCCGATGTCAAAAAACGCTTTCGCGAGAGCCAAGCACGTGCAACCGTAAAGGTGAATACAGAAATGCTGGAGTTCTATTGGAGTATCGGACGCGATCTTGTGACGCTTCGTGCTGAGTCCCGTTGGGGTGCAGGCGTAGTGAAACAATTTGCCCTTGATATGCGCGAGACCTTCCCCGATTCTACGGGCTTCTCATTTTCCAATGTGAAGTATATGAAACAATGGTACTCGTTTTATAATGAACATGTTATAAAAAGCCAACGACCCGTTGGCCTTTTGGAAGAAGACGAAAATGAAAAAAGCCAACGCCCCATTGGCTTTTTGGAGATGCCTGAATTCTTTAGCCATATCCCTTGGGGACAACATATAGATATAGTTAGCCGTTGCAAGACATTGGATGAGGCATTGTTCTATGCACATCAAGTAGCTGATTTTGGTTTGTCAAGACCGGCTCTCAATGAGAAAATTGACACCCAACTATATCAAGCCCAAGGTGCAGCACTATCTAACTTCGACAATACCCTGCCTGCTGAGCAAATCCAACTGACGCAACAACTCTTCAAAGATCCATACCACTTCGAATTCCTATCGCTCAAGCAAGGCTATGACGAGAAAGATCTGGAGGAAGCGTTAGTTAAAAACATCACCAACTTCCTTTTGGAACTTGGTCAAGGCTTTGCGTATGTAGGACGGCAGATGGAGTTGCGTGTGGACGATGAGACGGTGTTCTTCCCTGACCTTATCTTCTATCACATTCCGCAGAAACGCTATGTGATTATCGAACTGAAGGCCGTCAAGTTCATGCCTGAGTTTGCCGGTAAACTGAATTTCTACGTTACCGCTGCTGACAAACTGCTTCGCGGAGAAGGAGATAACCCGTCCGTTGGGCTCGTTATTTGCAAAACGGCTAAAAGTACCGTGGTCGAATGGTCGCTCCAAGACATCCAAAAACCGCTTGGTGTTGCAACCTACCAATTGAAGCAAGTAGTTGAACGTACCGTATTGGAATTAAAGCAACATAAGGACGAAAAATAGATTTTGAACGAGGCGTTCAAAATTCAACAACCACTATTTGGAAATTGTTAGCCTATGTCCGTAGTACAATATAAGAAATACTTTTGGTTGGTGGATACCATTCGCAGTGCGGGGAAGATCACCAAAGAGCAGATAGACCGTAAGTGGTCCGGTTCGCGGTACAATGACAACCACGAGACTTCCATCCCGGACACATCGTTCTATCGTATCCGTCGCGATATTGAGGAGCTTTTCGACATCGAGATCCTTTGCGACCGCACCACCGGGCAGTATTACATTGACGACTCCGACCTCAACTCACGCACCAAACAATGGCTGCTCTCGCAGTTTGCCATGAGCCAGTCGCTCGATGCCAGTCGTGAACTCCGGGATAATATCATCTACGAGTCCATTCCCGAAGGTACACAATACCTCACGACCATCGTTTCTGCCATCGGTGAGTGCCGGATACTCCTATGCACGCACCAGCGGTTTGACACGGATAAACCGCATGTGTTCTACCTCTCGCCGTTGTGCCTCAAAGTGTTCAAACAGAGGTGGTACGTGCTGGGTATATGCACCGAACTCGACGGGACGATTGACCCGAAAAGTCCGAAGATGTACTCCCTTGATCGCATTGTGAGTCTGGAACTGCTGGAGAAGACGTTCAAGCGGCCGAAGAACTTCAACGCCCTCGAGTATTTCGCTCCGTTCTATGGTGTGTTCTGCGGCAATGAGCTGAAGGCGGAATTGGTGCGCGTGCGTCTGGAATCTGAAAAAGATGCCATGTACTTGCGTACGCTTCCGCTCCATGCATCCCAGGCCGAACCCGAACCTTGTATCTTCGAGTGGCATGTAGCGCCCACTTTCGATTTTGTTCAGCAACTCCGCACCTACGGCTCCAAACTTGAAGTCCTTGCGCCTCAATGGCTCCGTGAAAAATTCGCCGAAGAAGCAAAACATCTTTACAAGATGTATGTTTAATGTTTAATGTTTAGAGATAAAAAAGTGCATTTCGGTGCACTTTTTTTGTTCACTCCCGTGTTTTGGGAGTTTTTTGTTGTACTTTTGTGGCGAAATTGTAAATTAGGGGTAACAGACCATTGAAAGGCCCGGAAAACATATTTGAATTGGTTGAACGCATTGCCAACCAAGCCAAACGCCTCCCGAAAGAGCAGGCACAGGCCGTTGCGTCTTGTCTCGAACATGCACTAAGAGGTTCACAAGATGATGATTTGTACAGGCTCATAGATAGCATCTACGACCATACCAGCCTGCCCCCTCAACCTCTCCTTCAGATAGGAGAAATGAACGGTGATATTCACGCAATTGAACAGAAATATGACAATTCAGATCAACAACCTCAACGGAAATGTAAACATTTACAACAATGAGTGCGAGCGAAGCCCGCTCAAGGATGATGCCAAGCCGTCTAATGATACGCGGACGAAACGGCTCTTTCTCACGCCCGACGGCATAGAAGATATGCAGCGGACGGAAGAGGAAAAGAACCGCTTTCGGAATTATCTGACAGATCATCATTTAGGGCAGCGGCAGTTAGATTGCAGTGCGGATAATCCTATCCACAAAGCGATTGTTTGCTTCTGTGTCAAGTGGAAGCGGCTCAAATATATCGACAAACCCAGTCCCGCTGCGGTGCTTCGTTTCCTGACGGAGACATGCGGCATCTCATGCGCTTCCGAGCCATCGGCACTCTGCACGCTCCTTGGACGGTTGTTCAAGTCTGAGTACGACAAAGAGGTGTTTTTCGATGTGGAAGATTATTTTTAGAGCACACATCAACATTTTTACATAACACATCCTAAAGCCTTGAAAAGAAAGCAATCCGAGAGGGTTGCTTTTTTTGTGGAAATGTGGTTCACAATATCCACATTCACCCACACCGTCATAGAACGAGTACTTTTGCACCGCCTTTCGGAAAACGGCAACTCCACATAGTGTGGAACCCGCATCCCTCCGACTGGCGATGTTATGGTATCTAAATATCGATCAAAGATTCATCCTAAGCGCGATGTGTTACCGGATGGAACAGAAATCCGCCTCGTTCTACCTCTCGAACGTACCGGCAACCGACATCTTTATGTCACCGCAAGCGGACGAGCTTTCTCCCATGTTCGCGTAAAAGACAAGAAAACCGGCGTGATGCGTTGGATCTATCGCGAGCAAGTGTTGGTCACATCAACTCCTGGTAAGCTTTCCGTGAATGCGAATAGGAAGCAAAGGTATTACATTTTGCCTCATCATGGCGACATCTACCTTCACATTGCTGTCTGTCTGGCGTGGAATGGTCCGTGCCCCGGAACGTCCTCCCGACAAACGGGAGGAGTGGCCTCCGCCGAGAAGGGCGAAAGATGGGAGGTGGACCACCTCAATGGAATCGTTTCCGACAATCGTGCCTCAAATCTGCAATGGGTGACGCGTCAAGAGAATAACAAACGCGCAAAACTGCTGCGAGTATTGCGGTCCATCGGTCGCGACCCCAAACAGATGAGCCGTGAAGAGCTCCTTTCTATCTTCAACAAGTATTATTTTACTAATCCTAAAAACATTGACTAATCATGGATACCAATAATTTGAAAGAACTGCGCTCCCTGCGCAATCAAGAAAAAGCCATCAAGGCTCGTATCGACGAAATATCCACCGAGGCAACCAACGAAGCCGTTGCCATCCTTGCCGCCAAAGGCCTTGAAAAAGGCGAGTTTGAGGTGGAAGGTGTTGGTAAGTTCCAACTCCAGCGCACCGAGGTTTTCGACTTTGCCGATTACCACAAGTACCAACAGGAACAGGCGGTGAAATGGCGCGAGAATGCCAAGGAGAAAGTCAAAGAGCAGAACCTCGTCAAAGCACGTACGGCGGTGATGGCAGGGTATGTGAAGACCTTTGTGGAACTCTACCCTGACAAAGAGCCGGATGAGATCAAGCTGACGGTGAAAGTCATCGAGTAAAAAGAAAAAGCATACAGCGAAGCAGATCGTTTGAGTGCTAAGCACGAAAAAAAGAAAAGAAGCAAAAGAATAAAAAGAAAAAGTTTCTTCTTCTCCACATTAACTATGCAGATAG
>CAMHOY010000028.1 GCA_946186915.1 uncultured Bacteroidales bacterium
CGGCTATGGGACATGCAGTCGAGGAATATGAGAAGGCTGAAACTTATGCGCATAAGGCTGAGGCTTGGCGGAAGCACGAGAACGTAGTGAATCTATCTATGCCGGAAAGCATTGAATATTATGCGGATCGTGTAGAGAAGTTAGAAGAGGTGCATAAGTTCTTGTTAGAACATCCGGAGAAGCGTCCGCACTCGTTTGCATTGACGTATGCCAAAAAGGACGTGAATGAGGCCCGCAAGAATTTAGAGATAGCTAAACGGCTGTGGGCATAAGATAATACTAAACAATAGATATGTTATTTCAAATAACCAATACATGCTACGAGGAGTGTCCGCATTGTATGGACTGCTCCAAGCCTAACGAGCCGCACGCTTCGTTAGAGCTGCTGCCATACGTGGCTAACTTCTTCCGATTCCTCGATCCGCATATACTCGTTATATCCGGCGGCGAACCAACCACACACCCGGACTTTGTTCGGATATGTGAATACTTTGGTTTTGCCGGAATACCGTTCACTATCACGTCTAACGGCACATGGGTATTCGATGAGGACAAGCGTAAGCAGTTCGAACACGTCACAAGGCTCCCGAACTATGTAGGAGCACAGATATATACCGACAAGCGTTTCTATCGATCCTACGATAAGATAAAGGAGCACAAGGAGTATTTTAAATCGCTCAAAGGAGTTGTGTTTGAAGATACGAACCTCGGCATGGCTATGATGGACTTGGGACGAGCCAAGACACATGCACCGGCACAGCAGATTATAGACGAGCAGAATCACGCAATGGGCTGCGTCAATAGTACGTTGATAGCGCATCAGAGTAAAACAATACAGGCTTTTCGGAATAATGTGCGTATGGCCCTGAATAGAATGTTCTGCAAGCCGTTGGTGGACGTGAACGGAAACGTACACATGTCGGAGTCGTGGCTATGTCCGTCTGTAGGCAACGTAAAGGATGACTATATGATGGATATATTCAAGAATATGCAGCAGTTCACGCCTTGTAAGCGTTGCCGGAATTATGACAAGTTTATGAAGTCCGATAATCCGCAACACATAGCAGCAAGGATGATTCTTGGATTAAGTAAACAATAACTAAAAACAATATAGAATATGGAGAATGAGTATTATTCGTTTCAACCGAGAAAGTATCTGCTTTCGATGAAAGTAGGCGAGCAGCGCACATTACTGACCCGTACGCACAGTTACGCCAGCATCAAAAGCGTGGCATCGCAGTTGAAGAAGCAAGGCTGCGGCTTATGGAAAGTAAGCAAGAAAGTGGCGGGCGGAATACATATCCGCATCGAACGGGAGAAATAAAACCCAGCCGAAGCGTCGGCGGAGTAGTTGCAAAATACGCAACAAGTAACTTATTGATTTATGTGTGAGCGGTCGCAAGGCCGCATACGGTAGTAGCTCAGTGGTTAGAGGCGCTTAGACGAGAGGTATGTTTCCGAACTTTTCAAACATAAGAGGTCGCGGGTTCGAATCCCGCCTACCGTGCAAAACAATTACTACGAAATAGTACGAAATACTACGAAATACTACGAAATATGGCAGGAGGTAATAAAATAAAGCCGGTGTTTGTTCCGCTGAGTGATAGGACCTACATAACAGGTTACGCGGAGATGTGTGGCTACTTAGGCGGCATATCCAAAGACAAACTGATAGCCGACTACATTAACGAGGGTTTGATCCCAACGCTTTGGCACAACACGTATAGGTGGAACAAGCACAAAGTGGATCAGTGGATTGAAGACCATGATGAATACCAGCAGGTGAATGTTCGCCCTGGTCGACGAAGAAAGAAAGCTGAGGCTTAACAGATAACATTGTTTAATTCCTAAAAATCCAACATGATGACTGGAACAAGTATTTATTTGGGTACTCCGACGGCATGGACGCGGAGCATGTCAAGAGAAAAACGATTGCAGACACGTCAGACCAACCGCGTTATCGCAATCAGTGTATTAACCGTTTTGTCGCTCATTGAGGGCGCAGGCATTTATATGGGTATCTTTACCGACCGAACATGGCTGGAGGTGCTGGGCATCATCTGTATCTTCTGTAACATCCCGCTGATAGTATGGCTGGGTAGGCTGTATATCCGTGAGTGGCAGCGCGAGAACCAAATTCGTAAACAATATAAAGGATAAGGAGGGAGGAAGTATGTTACTTTGGTATCGTAATTTAATGTCTAAGTTGCGCGAAAGAACTGAAAAAATCAAAGCAACTATGGATTTAAACGACATTACGGAGGTCTATGCAGAAAACGTATGTGCGCTTAACCACTGGAAAAAGTGGCAAGTGTATCCAAATTTATCTGATATATACTGTGAAATATCGTTTGCCTACATGAATGGCTATATTAAGGCTATTAACGATAATGGGTTTGAGTTTAGGGATGGACTCGTCAAACCGATTGATCCGAATAAGGATTGTCTCGGTGGTAGCCACGAGCCGTATGATAAAAAGATCAAGGATGAGACAAAGAAAGAGGCTATAGAAGCATTACGTAAAGTTCTTAGCCGGTATGAAAGGTCTCTTAATAATATAAATCGTATTGCAAGCGATTTTGAAAAGGAGATAAATAAGGAGGACTAAGTATGAAAAAGCCGCTGACCAATAATATCTATTGTGTGACAGTCAAACGCTGTGCCGGTATCTATATTGAAGCCGAAAGTCCGGAAGAGGCTATGGAGATAGCTAAGAAATGGACGGATGAGGTGGACGATGCCGAGTTTGAAGATTCGGAGGTAGAGGTAGATGAGTGTGACAGTTATCCCGATGAAGCGAATAGTGCTTACATGGAGACTATCTACACAAAGGACGAGGCGATTAAGGTAGATGATTACATCGAGCGGTTTGAGTCTCAAGATCCGGAGGAAGTAGCGCGCGGAGGCTGGGATATGACTAATCAGTTAGAACTACCATTGGAGGAGTGAGTATGTTACACAGACAATGCCCTTTAGCAACATGTCAATTTAATTCAGGTTATTTGAATGTTGCAGGATTTTGCGATATCATAACGGATATCGAAAATTGCAAAAGATATAGACAATATGTATTAGGGAAGGAGGAATGAGTATGAAACGCAAGTATTTCAAGCACGCTGATATGGCGATGTGCGTGTGGCTCAATCTACATAAGAACGAGACCACCGGCAAGATATACATCAAGTGCAGAGTTAATCACCATTGGGATATATGGCCGTTTCATGTCTCCGAAACGAACATGGACGAACTTCGGCGCATTGAAGATACGTACACAGGTTTCACATCGTTTTATGTTGAACTATTACGATCATGATTGATATTATAGCGCCCATATCGAGCCTCATTGAGAAGTTGAAGATCTGCAATGAGAAGGTTGATTTCTATATAACCGTCCGTCCGGAGGAGATAGATGATAAAGGTTTCCTGGGGTATAAGTGGCGCGGATTGGTTTACGAGAAAAGAAAAAGTAATAATCAGTTTATCCCTATCGAGTCGTGCAAATTATATCGTTCCCCGAAGCAGGCTATTCGAGAGTGTACGGAGTACTATTATAATCTGAAGGCTATGTTAGGCGATAAAGAAGATGAATAATTTATAAAAGCAAAGATATGAAACATTACTGTGTGACTTATTATGACGGCAAGGGCGAGCGTCTGATGTACGTTGAAGCCAAGTCTATCAATGCGGCAAAGGCTGCGGCTAACGACCTGCTGCGCAAAAAAAAGGTAGTCGGTGCAGCCGTGCGGAAAGCCGAGAGAGTGCATTGGACTGTCATTGATTGTACCCCAAAGGGTGAATACCTTCGTTCATCGGAGGTGGCACGGATCATCAAAGAAAGGAGATAGTGATGGACGGATTCATGCAATTAGTGAAAGATATGCGTGCGGCGCAGAAGGAGTATTTCTCACTCCGGCACCGTGGTGAACAGCCCAGTATAGTACGCGATGCCCTGCAACGCTCCAAGGCTTTGGAGAGACGTGTGGACGAGGAGATAGCTGCGGCGGAGCGGCAAGAGTTAGCTAACGACACCGACTGCATCCGCATGGCTAACGGACAAAAGCTCGTGCAAGGGTCGTTGTTCTGACTATTAGCAAACAATATCAACATTGCTTGATAATAATAACTAAATTATTTGCAAATAAATCTAAATTTGAAAGAAGTATGGAAGCAAAAGCTGAAATGGAAAAGTTAGAGCAAGGACTGAAACTTGCTACAAAGATTACTCTCTTGGAGAAAGAGGTAGTAGAGTTCTTGGAAACCGCAGGTATGAATCCTGCTGTGCTTATGGTTCTTGCCGGAGTATCATCCCTTGGCAGCGCAGTTAAGAATACGATGGCTAAAGAGATTAAGTCCACGCTTGGAAGCGATAAGGAATTATTGCAGAGACTGCGCGAGGATAAGGATATGCCGAAAGAGGCTATGAATTGCGTAGATGATCTGCTTAAGGAAGATAACAAGACCGGCGAACCTGCGGCTGATGTAGATTTCGTGCCAATAGGCGAGAAGTAACAGGGTACAGGCGGCTGACTACCGCCTATACCCGCCAACTAACCCTCTTTTAGTCTTCTATACTGAAGGACGAGGCTTCGCTATAGCGATAACGACCTTATCGCGCTACAAGTAAACGAACTATCGCTATAGAGGGTACACAACCACCGGTCAGCGTACCCCGCAAACACCGGTCATAAGCACCCATTACCACCGGGGATAAGTACCCATTACCACCGGGGGGATATAAAACTAACGCACGAGAAATGAAAACTAACGCACGTTAAATATATTCTAACGTACAATAAACAAATAGAAAAAATGACACATGCAAGTTTATTCAGCGGAATTGGCGGTCCAGAGGTGGCTGCGGAGATGTTAGGTTGGACTAACCTCTTCCATTGCGAGATTAACCCGTTCGGTCGCGCCGTGCTTGCATATCATTTTCCAGAATCAGTCAGTTATGAAGACATCACCAAAACAGACTTTACCCAATGGCGCGGACGTGTCGATGTCCTCACCGGCGGATTTCCCTGCCAGCCGTTTTCCTATGCCGGGAAGCGTGGAGGCGCAGACGATGACCGTTACCTCTGGCCGCAGATGTGCCGAGCAATACAGGAATGCCAGCCCACTTGGGTCGTTGGTGAAAATGTTGCTGGTCTCGCCACGATGGTCGAGCAATGCGAGATTACTGAGTTGGGAGCGCAACCCACTTTATTCGAAGCGGTGGAGGCTGTGCCGGAGAGTTTATATGAAGAGCGAGGACGATACACAATTGATAGAATCTGTCAAGATCTTGAAGCAATCGGATCGTCCAACCGGTTCTTATTCCGGCTTGCGGTGTCGGAGCTCCCCACCGACGCGACAGAATATTCATCGTCGGCTATGCTCAAGACCCCATGCGCAGCGGACAGTTGGTCGGACTCAATGGAGAGCAAGGGAGTGAGCGGAACGAGCGGAACGCTGGCGCAGGAGATAGTGAGCGGATATGCCGAGAAGCATCGCGGACTACTACTGCCGACACCGCAAGCAACCGATTGGAACACAACGCTCAGCCCGGAAGCCAAAGAGAGATGTCTGGAGAGAAATATGGACGTAACACCGAGTTGCACGTATCAGTTGCGGCAGATGGCGGCGGACGGAATGTTACCATCACCGCGCTCGACAGATTGGAACACATGCTGCCCACATGGGGAAGGCGGAATGAGCCTGAAGGAGACAATCGCGCAGAGTTTGGACGAGGAGCAAGATGGCAAAGGTTTCCGTCTGTCTCCGCTGTTCACCGAGGAAATGATGGGCTTCCCTTTTCTTTGGACGACCTTACCATTCCTTTCGCCCAATGGCGCACAGAAAGTATCAAAGCCTACGGAAACGCCATCGTCCCGCAAGTGATGTATGAGATTTTCCGAGCAATCGAAGAAATAACCCCAATTGTTTAATTATTAAAACCCCGAAAGATTATGATTTTTCATCAAGTCAATGTAACTTATGAGAAGCAGACCGGCGAGGACAACCCCGGTAAAGTGAAAGAAACCTATCTCGTCAATGCCGTCAACTGCGCCGACGCGGAACAGCAGGTGATGGACGAGATCAAGCCATTCGTCTTCGGCGATTGCAGTACGCCGCAGATTCGCGTACGGCAGTTCTTTGATGTCTTCCCCGGCGACGGAGAGAACTACTACGAAGCCAAGGTGGAGATGATCACCATCGACGGCGACAAAGAGACCCGCAAGGCGGTGAAGATACTGGTGCAGGACAACACCATCGACGGTGCGCTAATGGAGTTGGATAGGCGTCTTGCGTCCTATGACTGCGAGATATTGTCGATAGCCAAGTCGCCCATCATCGAGGTCATGCGTAAAGAGATTGTGAGTTGTGAATAAAAGTGACTTTGACCGGTAGTGAAACTGACTTTTGTTCGCATCGAAAGTGACTTTTGCTACCGGCGAAAGTTAAGGAAGAAAAAGGAAAAGGAAATAGTATGGATATACTTAGATCAGCCATAATGATAGACGATGCCAATAAATCGTTGCGCAGTCTATTCAAGGAGCAATACGATGAAATGGCTCAGAAGCCGCGTATGGTGCTCCGTAATATCATGGAAGAACTTCACACTGATAATCCGCTGAAGGCTTTAACGGTGGCTCTACAAAGAGTTATAGACACGCAAGGAGAGTATTCACAAACAGCGCAAGTGCATAGCGTATGGTTCTGTGCTGCTGCGGCTGACTTATGTAAGGAGAAATAGCCAACAGGGTACAGGCGGCTGAATACCGCCTATACTCACCAATTTCCAAATAACCCTAAC
>CAMHOY010000029.1 GCA_946186915.1 uncultured Bacteroidales bacterium
CTTAACAAAATCGCTCAATTCTAGTATGTCGTTATGTCCTTTCCCTTTTGTACTTGCACACAATGTATGACCTAAATTTTGAGCCTTTTCCAATACAAGAATATTGGTGTCAACTGTAGCACTTTCAAAAATCTTAACTCCAGCAAAATCGATGAGTAATTTTGGGTTGGTTCTTGTAGCGAAAAATTGACGTGTCTTTTCTCCATATCCTGCCCGCATCCATTTGTTAGAAGTGATGTAACACAGATGTCCCCCATCAATCAATAATTGAATACCACGTTCATAGAATAAGCAATATATGTCACCTGTACGGTCAAATGTTTCATAACCGCAATTCTCGTATAATTTAGATAAGGCTCCTCCATTACTTTGTAATTGCACATAAGGAGGATTCCCTATTACAATATCGAAGCCATCTTTGATACCGAACATCCAGTCTGCATCAAAGAATGGAGCAGCTTTGAGTTGATCATACGGATTCCAGTCTGCCAGTTGTTTAATTGCCGCCTCAAAGCCAACAGGGTTGCGCCGATTTCTCTCTTTGTCAATTAATCTTCTAAGACCTGCTATTTCGGCATCTATTTTGTCCCGATTAATTTTATTAATATCCTTACGTACCAACTGACGTGTCTCTGATTCTGCAAATAAATCAGCGGTCGTGCTAATATACTCCTCGACAATTTTTTCTCCCTCGTATAAAGCTCTTTCCGCGTTCAAGTGCCGGATACGAGACTCGTACATTTGCAACATAACCTCGTCTGGTTGATTTTTATTCAAAATACAATCAAGAATCTCTTGACGAACCAATCGATCTTCTTCACGTTTTTTAAGTTTTGAGGTTTGTGTACGTACTGAGAAATGCTCTTGCCGAATTTTGAGCAGTTCATTCTTGAGCTTAATCAAATTCGGATCCAACGTCCAGTTATCATCGGCATACTTGTGTATGTCCGCTGAGATGAGTGAATTGGCAGCAACGAACTTTGTCTCTAAGTTTGGCAATGTATTGATACCGAAGTTGTTCTCTTCATCCTTAAAATCAACGGCATGATCATCTTGCTCGCAGATAAGGGAGATGAAGAAACGCAACTTGCTGATGAGCATAGCTATCGGTTGAATATCTGAGCCATAGATACAGTTATTGATGATACGCAGTTTGGTTTTGTATGGATCGAACTCCGAATCGAGTTTACGCGTGATATGAACCATCTGCTGAAGCATACCCATAGGAAAAGCACCAGAACCGCAAGCAGGGTCAAGGATCTTACACTCATAGAGAGCATTGAGCGTGGCAATACGTTCGATTTCTGAAAGCGTGAAGGGCACATCGTCATAACTGATTAACGCACGCCAATTTTCCTCAGCAACCGAAGGCACTTTGGTCTTGAGGTACTCGATGAGCGACTCGTTAACCATATACTCAACGATGGGTCGTGGAGTATAGAAAGAACCGGTAGACTTGCGTGCTGACTCTTGTGTCTCAGGGTTGTACGCAGCCAAAAGGTTCTCGAAGACTTGACCTAACAATTCCGGGTCAAGCGACACTTCAACTTCGGAAGGAGTGTTCTCTTGAACGGTGAAGTTATAGAGTTTGAGCAGCGGGAGCAAACCCATGACGGGAATGTCCATTTGTTTCGCTTTCTTGTCTTCTTCTACAGTAACGGTCTCTTTGTGTTCCTCCGCAAAGAAGAGGCGGTTTGGTACGAACGCACGATACTTGAGATGCCCGTCCTGACGACCGTCTCGCGAGGAAAAACCATCAAGGAACATGTCTTCCTCTTGACCAATATCGGACTTGGCATATTTATCAAGACACTCAAACAAACCGCAGTTCATAAACGGCACATTATGGAAGATCTTAAGTACCTCGTCTTGCGGTATAGCGAACCATGATGCTTTCTGACTATCACGAAAAAGAGTTTTCACGCCGAAACTATTGCTCTTGCCTTGGAATGGTTCGGACATAAACCGACGCTTGCTAACCTCGTTGTTGAGGGTTGCAAAGAAAAGGTTCTGAAGGATGGCGTTATAATACTTTCCATCTTTCTCCGATTGCGGATCGAAGTTAGCAAGTATATTGGAAAGTTCGTCTTCGTCAAAAATTTCGTTGGGCACAAGACCTTTCTGCTTGATGAACCATACAAAGAGCAGACGCGTAATAAGACGAATAATCTTGATAGCAATGTCGTCGCGGTCATCCTTGCTGGTGTTAACCAGATTCGGGAAGGTGACACCGGTAGAAGGCTCAACCGCCCAGAGATACCAGTTATAGAGTTTGTTATAGAACTCTTTTGTAAGTGCCTCAACCGAGAAGCGGCTTTGCAGATCTTCAACGGCAGAGAGTTGCTTGTTACCATCCTTGCGCGGGGCAATGCGACCCATGTCGAAAAGGTATTTCTGCGGCGTGGTAAGCGAACCACCCTCACCAAGGAGATAAGAATGCCGACGCGGGTTGGAATAACCCTTTTGCAAACGTCCTTTTTCGTCAATGTCCGCCTCAATCTGTAAGAGGGATAAGCGCCATTGCTTACTTCCTTCCGGCACAAAGACTACTAAGGCGCGGTTAGATACCGATTCAGTCAATAGGAGTTTGAATGCATCTTTGGCTATACCGACACGGGCATCGTTGGTCGAGGTGTGATGAATCTCATAGACCTCAAGATCGAGTTCGTTGTCATGACCAAGACGATAGCACTCGTTGGCAAACTGGCTTTTGTTTTGCGGATAGAGCGGCTCAATTTCTTGACTAAAATCATCCAAGAACGAACGCAGGAACTTCAAGAATGAAGACCGGTCGTAGGCTTGATTGAGTTGGAATGTATTCATAGACTTAATTCTGTTTGCGGATGGGTAGTGATATTTTGTATCTCCTCAGCAGCGACGAGTATTTCTTCGCCACGAGAAATGGTATCGTAACGACGCAAGATGTCGTGGATGTACTCGGTACTAATCATATCCGGGAGTTTATGGAAATCAATGGGTTTGAGTTTATTGATTTCGCGGAGGTAGTAACCGGAAACGGCATCATAGTGGATGGCTTTCTCCAAATCTTGGAGATATTCTTCGTCAAGTGCTTGCTTGCGAACCATCTCACGTATCTTCATCAAGGCATCGCGTTTGGTCTTCTCGCTCTCCTCTTTGTTGTCGCGTGCAAAGAGATCTTTCTTAACCTCAGAGAAGAGGTCGTAGAACGTGGAAGAAAGCGGGTATGCCGGCTCGGCAGACTTGGCCTCTATGATAGCAAACGCTTCCTTCGGGTCAAGCGTCACGATATTCATAGCATCTTTCGCGAACTTGAAGACGAAATCATCGTTCTTTTTGGCAAAGGCGAGAACACCGGTATCACCGTAAGTGGTCAATCGGCGAATCTTACTACGCAACGGCAATTCAAGCGCACGCTGCATGTCTTCGGTATTGATGAGTTGGTGCAAACGCGCACGATACGGAGTGTCCCAAGACTCTTCCTCACTGGCTTCGAAAAGGGCTTTGTAAGTCTTCTCGAAGTAGCTCTTGAGTTCTTCTTCCTTGGTCAGATAGCGCGTATCTTCTCCCATAATTGCGTGAATCATCGCCATCTTCATCGTGGAAATCTCCTTGGTGCGGGTCTCTTTCTCGCCTATCTCCGTGGGGAAGTAGTTGTAGATATAGAGACGTTCGAACACTTTCTTGTTGATACGGTTAATACGACCTACACGCTGGATAACACGCGTCGGGTTGTACGGGATGTCATAGTTGAAGATAGTTCCGGCGCGGTGGAGGTTATAACCCTCGGAAATAGCGTCGGTCGCAACAAGTATCTGGTATTGATCTTCTTGCTCAGCCTCTTTGAGACCGGCATCGAAGTTCTGCATAATCGTGCGTTTGTTCTTCGGTGTGGCTTCTCCGGAAGTGTAAGCAAAGACAGGCAGACCTGCTGCTTGCAATTTCTCGCCCAAATAAGTGACGGTGTCTGCAAACTGAGAGAAGACAACAATCTTGCGTTTCGGGTCGTGCTTGCGTTGTTCCCGAAGAATAGTGATAAAGGTATCCAGTTTCGGGTCATTGTCTTCCGACACTTCGTCCCACTGGTCACGCAGGTCAGTAAGGATGTCAATATCCGATTGCAGAGTGTCGAAGAACTCTTGCTTCAAGTACTCACACGGGATAGTAAACATGCCTTTTTGCTGAAGGTTGTCAAGCATATCCTCCACTTCGGGAGCAAACAACATCTGCTGACCATCTTCCGTGGAGTTGTACAACTCAGCCACATCGGGGATGTTGCCTTTCTTATAAACCGGCACACATTTGAGTTTCTCTATCCATCCTTGGATTCGGAGACAGTTATCAAGCATGGTCTGCAAGGACATCTTGAAGGCATGTTGCGAACTCTCGAAACGGCGCACGAGGAGCGTACGCATGAAGGATGCCAAGTTGCGTTGAGAGTTGAAGAACAGGTTCTCTTCCATTCCCGCGTCGCGGATGATCTTGACGATGTCAGCGTAGTGCTCGGATTTGTAGTAAGTCAACGGCTGGTAACGCGCTGCTGCAAAACGGTCGTGCGTGGTGTCGATCTCTTCTTGAACATACTCCAAATCTTCGTTGGTGTAGTTGTCGGCGTTCTCTTGGTCTTTGACGCTCGGGCATATACGTTTGAGCGTGTGACGGTAGAGCGGTTCCAAATCACCCAACTCGTACTCTTTTTCTTCCGGCGCACTGACTTTCGGGAACTTGATGTGCTGGATTTCGAGGTCTTCACTATAGGCTGGAATCTTCTCCAAATCAATACGTGAACGACGGATAACCAACGGCTCGATGATTTTGCGGATATTGTTACCAATGCTATTGATAGCCAGTTCAATCTCACCTTTAGACCGAGACTTAGTGCGTTGCTGGGTTTTGAGTTTCTTATACTCGGCAATCCAGTGAGCAAACTCAGAACCTAAGTTGGAAACGGTCTGCAAGGTAGATTTACTCGGAATCTGGAAGAGTTTAATCATCGTGTAGATGTCTTCCGGCTTATTGTTGAACGGCGTTGCGGTCAACAGCAGCACTTTGTTTCCCTGACAAATCTCGTGAAGGATAGCGTAGTCCTTGGTGTACTCGTTGCGGTAGGCGTGCGCCTCATCAACGATGATAAGCCATTCTTCGTTCGGACGACGGAAGGTGCGGTACTCTTCCAAAACACGCTCCATGTTACCGCGAGAGAAAACTTTTGCTTGTACGTTAAAGTCGAAAGCATAGCCTTCCCATTGCTTGGTCAAGTGCGGCGGAGCAATGATAAGCGTACGGATATTCAAGTTACGGGCAATAGTCGCACCGATGATAGATTTACCCAGACCTACCACATCTGCCACGATGACACCGTTGTGCTTGCGGATAGTTTCAAGACCGATACGCACCGCATCCTCTTGGTATTTGAGGTTGATAAAATCGCCGTTGGTGATTTCATGCGGCGTGAGTATCTGTTGGGTATTGTCCAAATGGAAGTATTCGTACAGGATACGCAGGTAAAGCAGGTACGGTGTCGGTGTTTGCTCGAACCAAGTATGCTTGATTACGCCATTCTCGAAGTCCTCAATGCGAGACTGGTCAACAATCGGTGTGGCATCTTCCCATAGTTGCTCGAAGATGGCTTGCGCGTCCTCGAACTCATCCTTGCTGTGGAAGCGGACATTGATTTCGTTATTGCCGGTCAAACCGCTATAGGTAAAGTTGCTGGAACCGGTAATAACTGTGCCCGGTGTCTCTCCGCCTTCGGTTAACTCATCCTTGTAAGCGAAAATATACATCTTGGCGTGACACGGGTCGAAAGTCTTACGGATCTCCAATGTGCCGTTTTTGATTTTCTCGTAGTAGATCTTGAACGCCTGAGCCTGTTTATTGCTCTCGAAATAACTGGTCTTATTGAAGAGGTTAACGAGCGACTGGAAGAAATCCTCGCGAATCTCCTTGTTGGAAGAGCGGTGCGACTGAGCATAGAAATCAAATTCACTGGTCTTCTTCAAGATGTCGTGATCCATGTCGAGCCCGACCAAAATACGCATGGGCTTGTCTTCCAGGTTGCTATATATTTCCTCCATGCCGGAGAAATAAAAATAGCCCACAAGGAAGTCCAATGACTTCGTCTTGGAGGGCAACAGATTGTTGATGATTTTCGACAGGGATTGTTCTCCCGTGTTCCGTATAAAATAACTCATGGCGTTATGATTTTTTAGTGGAGTATAGCGGACTCGAACCGCTCACCTCAACACTGCTTTTTATTCTATCAATAAAGCTGTGGTCGCTCCCCGCTGGCTTTATTGTCGAAGCCAAAAGTCAATTGGCTTCTTCATGCTCTAGCCAGATGAGCTAATACCCCTTTCTGTTTTCTCGTTGTGCGCGAAACTTCGCGCAAAGGTACACAAAAAATCTGACTTGTGCAAATATAATTCATAATTTGCACGAAATTAGAAGCATAAAAGCATAGTTGCAACAAAAAAAACTCCAAGAATTCCGATGGTGTCCATTACCAAACTCATGATACTCTTTTCCATAATCTCTCATTTTTAAGGGTTTGGTGCACCGCCGACTCTCACGAGCCGACGGGTGCTTAACATT
>CAMHOY010000030.1 GCA_946186915.1 uncultured Bacteroidales bacterium
AAACTTACTTTTTTTTTGAAACTATTGCGTATATCAGTATTTTATAGTACCTTTGTCGTCGGAAACGGTGGTCAATGACATCGTTATTTCATAACTCGTATAATTGCCACGTTTCCTCCTCTCCCCACCAGGCGCGCTACGTTAGCGTCTGTCGGGGACCCCCAAAAATAACGAAATAAATTATGCAAAAGAAAGATAGTAAGAACTCAATGTTTGAGATGTGCCCGGTGCGTAGTGTCATCGCACGGTTTGGTAACAAATGGGGATTTCTCGTGCTGTTGGATATCAATGAGCACGGCACGATCCGTTTCAATGAACTGCATCGCGTCATTCCGGATATCAGCACGCGCGTACTAAGTAGTACGTTGCGCACGCTTGAAGCGGATGACCTCATCGTCCGCAAAGTTTATCCGGAGATTCCTCCTCGCGTGGAGTACAGCCTCTCGCCGATGGGCAAGGAACTGGTGCCTATTGTGCAGGAATTGACTGAATGGGCATCCAAGAACTTGCCGACGATCATGGAGCATCGTCAGCAGTTCGAGGTGTAAGCTTTCACCCGCGTTAGGATTTGGAAGGGCACAGCTGCTTGGTCAGAGCGAAATATTGTCCTTCTTTGGGGGAGATTACAAATGTAACCATTTTTTATATTCCCATACAGAAGGTTTTAAGCCGTTCCTAATAAAGATTTGGTCAATCTTGACCTTGAAAAGATCAACTCGTGATAATTTATTTTTGCTTTGCCATAACTATTCATTTTTATAAAATTGTTCTATAGTAATTTTATATAAAGCACAATATTGCTCTAATTCTTCTTGCGTGTATTTAGAGCCAAGAAGTTGTCGCACGCAAATAGCTTTGTGTTTGATGGCGGTTTGTTCGTCAACCTCCCAACTATCAATACATTCAGGAGTCATAGAAAATGGGATTTCGGTTGCGTCGGCTTTTCTGCAATGTTCATAGAAGGAAATTCCAGAACATGCTTTTTGTACATATTCAGCAATACTTAGTTCGTTAATCGGCGATTCAAAATACATGATGACTTTAATAAATGAAAAGTCCTTATGAGCAGTCAATGTATATTTATTTCGACAAACACGCTTATTGTCATCCATATAGTAGAGCACATAAACAATTCCACTATTGCAACTATTTTTAATCTGTGCCTCCTTTTCTATTTCTTCGGTTGATAACAACTCCCCTTCATAGGAGTTACTATAGTCGCCGAACGCCACATTGAAAGATGTAAGAAAAGCATCAGTGTCCTTGAAGTGAATTATAGGAGAACTATTATCCTTGGACGCCAATTTGCTATTATCTGGAACTATCGTTTTAGGAATATCAATCATATAGTTATACAAATGATTACAAAGAGATTCCACTAATTCATAATTCTCAAAGATTGGATGCAGTTTCCATTTTAGCGTATTAAATACATCTTCTGCCATTTCATTTGGAGAACCATATTTAAGCCCACGTTCACTCCAGAACCAATAAAATGCATCTAATAACACCTCCCAGTCGCTATCCTCCAATGTCTTACCATAGCCATATTCGATTACTTCACGAAAACGATCATCGTCAAAGCCTCCATCAAAAGGATTAAACGGATGTCGTTTTGAGGTTTTGAATACTTTAGCGTTCTGATAGCATTTTTCAACAGTGTTCCAAGTAGCGCAATGGAGACCACCGCCTAAACGCGTGAGTGTCTGCACATATTTAATCGGATAGACGATGCAATTTGGAAAGGCCTCTCGGATGCGTTTCAAAGCCGGTTCGTCGGATGGCTTGTTGAGTTGTGCCATAAAGATTTTGTTGCCTATGCGCAAGAAATTGAGGTATTCCCAACTTAAATCAGTAATGATACTACCATCATCAGCTATCGCCATCATCCCATCCACGTGACCATACATATCGGACTTGTCCCAATGCACGAAGTGAATGGAGCGGGTATTGAGGATTTGCTTCAATGAGTTAATGAGTTCCTCGCGTGGAATATGTGCGTTCTCCAAGAAAACCTTGTCTGTCATATAGACGCGGCCTTTTTTGTCTGTGAGAATATTTCCGCCGTCCACAATGATACGGTGGTGAAAAGGAGTTATTCCCATTTCGTCCATGATAAACGCAATGTCGGGTTTATACTCGGCATAACGTGGCGCGCGCAAGTAATCCGGATTGTACTCAAATAACTCCATGCCGCCAGTAGTGTCCACCGTTATCGGCATATAGTCCCTTGCCCAAAGATGTTTTTTGGAACGTGTGTCGGGGATTTCTCGATACTTTACGTGTGCAAAATCAAATGCCTCGGTAAGGCTTTTGTACAAACTCGGGAAATGAAGGCGAAGAGCCATCGGTAAAAAGACTAAATCAGTCTGCGAATCATGTAACATAATTTTGTATTTTTAAGGTTGTATATTTAATGTAATATCACGCCTGGTATCTGCTCGATGAAGTCAAGAACAATCTTACTCATCTTTTCTATATACTCATAGCTGACTAAGATTCTCTTTTCTTTCATCTTCTCATAGATGAATGGAGCCATTTGGTCAAAATAGAACCATGTTCCAATACCTAATTCTTTATCCCAATAATCCGTAAAGGCATCATCGAACGCTTCCCATAAATGAGGCTGGAACTCACTCCCCAAACTATCTTCGACAACCATTTTAAGTACTTCCGGTGTGAATGCACCTTCCATTTTAGGAGAAATCAGTCTCCTGTGTTTTGTTTTGGGTGTTGCGCCCAAATCTGATTTTCCTTGTTTTGCCATATTATTATAAATTAGAATTGATCATCACATTCGAAGATGGAATCAATAATGGGTTCCATTTGTTCCCTTAGTACGTAATTGGTTTTACTGGTCGCGAACAAGCGTATAGCTTCTATCCGCAAGGCGTTGGCGGGGTGTCGTTTCCCAAGCCAACCGCCATTCAAGAACTTTTGAACATGGCTTAAATTTGCTTTAAGGTATGTCGAAGTGGACACACCAAACTTATGTATATCAATACCTCCGGACATCTGCCACATAAAGGATACGAATGCATCCATATCACTATTGCATGCAAGATAACCATAACGGTCAGCTTCTAATTCTGCTAATAGATCTAACACGTGCATTGCATGGTAAATGTTTTCAGGAACTTTGACCTGAGGAGGGAGTTTGCTGAAAAAGAATCTCACTAATCCGTCACGTGAAATGACATGTCCTAACTCGTGACCAATTAAGAAGGAAAGTTCTTTTTCGTTAAGTGTATTTATTGCACCTGCTGATAAAGAAACAACACTGGGATATTTATTATTCCCGGAAACGCTGCTACTTCCTGTTATGAATTCTCTATTATCAACTTGGAATATAACATTTTCGGTAACGTGCAGACGTTCTTTTACCAACTGACAGAGTAAGTGAAGGGAAGGAGTAGTATATGCTTCAATCGGAAGATTGTAGCAACATTCATTGTAATAAATGTACTCTTGATTCTCTAACTCCAAGTCAATTTGATGGGTACTATTGGGCTGCACAATATCCCATAATTGGTCTTGCAGTTTTTTTCTTTGAGGAATAATTGGGTTTAATTTCATATATCTTTGCAGTTTTAGTTAATAACTTTCTGCGGCAAAGGTATATGTTTTTTCGCGCAATTCCCAAAATTTTCTGTTAAAAGTTGTTAAAAGTTTAGGAGAAGATATTAACAATAAAAAAAGAGGACTCAGTCCTCTTAAATTATAACTTATAAGTTTTATTATCAGTCTTTATTGCTGTTTCTCGGAAGTTATACCTGTTAACTGTCATTTGTAGCCGCTCTAGTCCCTTCCGAGTAAAACGGTACTTTTTATTAAAATACTCGTCTTTCCAATCAGACTTCGGATCGACCCACTCATTTATTCCAATTCGTTTAGATTCTTCTATGTCGAAATTAAGTTTGTCTTTGCTCAGTTCTACCTCGCATAGCGATGTGGCAGAATTTATAAGTTCATATGAGCAAATACGTGGACCTCCAAAGTACTTATTATCGTCTCTCTCAAGAGCGCGAATAAGAATGCCTCCGAATTGACCTTGGCTCATAGAACTTGCAAAACATATATCCATCCCCATCTTGTGCAAGAACAATTGCCCAGCTTCAGCGTCTCTTTCATATACATGCTCATCGGCATGTGCGTCCTTATCGTAGATATAAAACTCTATTTCTAATAGCCGGTATGTATGCCTGCAATTAGAAATGCAGTATTCATTCATTAACTTTCCGGCAAGTGATTTCAACTCGCCATCAACATCTGGATTAGATACAATAGCGTCTATATTTAGCAATGATTTAATTTGTGTTTCCATATTATTTCTTTACGCCTTCAAAATGTTCTACTATTTTGATTTTGATGTCTTCGAAGTTATCAACGATCTTGACTTTGACGTCCTCGAAGTGCTCTACGATTTTGACCTTGCCGCAGGAGTCCTCAAAGGCATCCACGATTTTGATGTCCACATCCTCAAAACTGTCAACGATTTTGACCTTGATATCCTCAAAAGAATCTACAATCTTTACTTTACCATAAAGTTTGTAGGTCTTGCCATCTTTCGTGATGGTGCAACTCTCCTTGTCTATCTTGGCCTCACCTGCAAACGCTGAAATAACTGTAGTAATAGCAAAAAGGGCAATTAAAATTTTTTTCATACTTAAACAATCTTGCTATATGAAAGGGTATTTTATTATTCTATCTTCTTTATTATTTTCGCGGGATTGCCGGCAACGACCACATCGTCGGGGATGTCATGCGTAACGACCGAACCGGCTCCTACGATCACGCGGTTTCCGATGGTAACACCCGGACAGACAATTACTCCGCCGCCCAACCAGCAGTCATCGCCTATCCGTATCGGCAGACCTGTTTCTATAGTCTGACGCCGCTCCATATAATCATGCGGGTGGTCGGGTGTTAACAGTTGGCAGTTGGGTCCGATGAGCGTGTGGGCGCCGATAGTAATACCTCCACCATCCAAGAAGACTCCATTGAAATTAACCATCGATCCCTCGCCTATGCTGATTCGGTTACCATGGTCGCAATGGAATGGCGGACAAATAATCACCGAAGGATGAGCATCAGGGATGAGGGCTTTGATGCAACGATGTAACTCGTCCATATCCCATGCACCGCATTGATTGAGATCCCGCATGGCATAATACGCCCGCAGGATGTTCGCTTGAACTTCCTTGTCCGTGTAGTCATACGGCAAGTTATGAAGCATTTTCTCGTATTCTGTCATAAAATATGTTTTGCTATTATCGTACATGCCTCTGGATAGTTACTTGATCAGTTTCTTTAGCTCCTTTTCCGAGGCGTCGGGCAGGATGGTTTGCAGGTGCGAGAGGATGCGGGCGTATGACTCCTGCGGAGAACGAAGGGCGGTATGCAACTCGTCGGAATAGGGTAGGCATGCCTCATGGCCGAGCAGGTTCTCCGGCGTGTTCAGCAGTTGCCAACCGAAGCCGTATTCCTTGCCGTGCTTGTCACGCGGATAGACAAAATCTTCCGTTACAATATAACAGCCCATTTGCAGTTTGTTGACATACGCGTCAAACCGTCCGCGCATCTTCGGTCCCGTCATGCCACAAGCAGCACGCAAGTCCCGCGCGATAGCACTTCCCTGTTCACGCAAAGCCGTCAGAATGGCTTCCTCCACAGATCCTATCTCCGGTTGCGGATAAGTAGAACGACGGTAGTTATAGAAGTCCGGCCACCACGTGCGGCTGATAAATCCTGCTTTGCCGTTAAAGAACTTGCCATAGACACATCCGCCGTCGGCAATGACAGGTCCTTTCCATGTCCACAGAGGCCATTCCCACGAACCGTCTTCGAACTGCACATAGTGGTAGTCCGGCGCCATCATCTCTTCTGCGCAAAAACCGGCTATACCGCTGTCCAAAAGCGGTAAAAAACCGAGTTGCTGTACCCGCTCAATCAACTGCGGACACGAGGAGATCTCGTATTGTTCGCTTAAGCCGTTTTCACGTAGGTGCAACGATAATAAATAATCCCGAACG
>CAMHOY010000031.1 GCA_946186915.1 uncultured Bacteroidales bacterium
AAAGGTACGTTTTTTTTGAACTTTTTCTTTTTTATTGGTATTTTGAATAAAAAATTTGCACATATGCAATTTTTGTAGTATCTTTGCGGTCGCTAATTATTAGTTATTATGAATATGAAAAGATTTAGTATCATGATGGCAGCGTTGGCGCTGATGATGCCGGCGCACGCACAGTTCTTCAATCGTCTGGTGGACAAAGCCCGTGAATCTGCGGAGAATGCCGTAGAGCGTAAAGTCGAGAAGACGGTAGAAGATGGTATTGACAAAGCGCTTGATCCTGAGACTTACAAGCAGCAGCAACAGGAGAAGCAAGTACAAGAAGAGCAACCGCAGCAATCTAAGCAAGGCGGTTGGACTTGCCCTAAATGCGGAGCGAAAGGTCAAACGGGTAAGTTCTGTACGGAGTGCGGAGCAAAGAAACCCGAAGGTGACGGCACATGGACTTGTCCTTCTTGCGGTCACAAAGGTAACACCGGTAAGTTCTGCAATGAGTGCGGCGCAAAGCGTCCCGAGGCGAACGCTTCGGGCGCTGCGCCTGCACAGAGAACCGAAGATGCCGCTTATGCCAAGTCGGACTTCGTACGTGGCGACGAGGTGTTCTTCGAGGATGATTTTGCGAATGAGCAATTAGGTGAGTTTCCCTCGAAATGGGACATTAACAGCGGTGCTGCAGAAGTAGCTTCGCTCAACGGACAGAAATATATCCTTTTCACCGAGTATTCGGGTGAAGTAGTGCCTCTGATGGAGAAACCCGAAGCATGGTTGCCTGATCAGTTTACCGCCGAGTGGGATGTGTATCTCAGCGATGATGAGAGTCTGGATGATGCCAATTGGTTCGTCACGCTCATGTCCCGTCAGAGTAATTGGAATGACATCGTGGGCGATATTACTCTCTCGTGGCGTCCGAGCGATGGAGATGCGAATGTGATGTATGGGAACATCCGCAAGCCTGATAACAAAGACGGTGCCGGTGGCAGCGAGCGCGAGTTGTTGCTCAAGAGCCTCAAGAAGAATGCGTGGAACCATTGCGCCATCTCCTTCAATAAACGTGCGCTGAAGTTCTACGTCAACGGTACACGCATCTTCCAAATCCCGAACATGATGGCGCCTGAGAAAATTCTCTTCCAATTCAATGGTGCCTACAAATACCGTGGTTATACCAATGTAGTTATCGCCAGAGGTGCAGTGCCTCTGTACAACCGTCTGGCATCTACGGGACGCATCATTACCTATGGTATCACCTTTGATATCGGCAAGGCAACTATCAAACCGCAGTCCCTTCCGGAGATCAATCGTTTCTATGATCTGATGAAGCAGAATCCCGACCTCAAGTTCGAAGTGCAAGGTCACACCGACAACACTGGTACTGTAGCCGGCAACCAGAAACTGAGTGAGCAGCGCGCACAGGCAATCGTCAATAAATTGGTAGAACTGGGCATCGCAGCCAACCGCCTTTCCGCGAAAGGCATGGGTCAATCCGCACCGCTCGCCGATAACTCTACCGACGAAGGCAGAGCCAAGAACAGACGTGTAGAATTTGTCAAGAAATAAACCGAATAAACTGTATAAACCCTAATAAACATTTTTTCTTATGAAAAAATTACTTTTACTGGCAGCAATTATGCTTGCCCTGCCCATGATGGCACAAGATGCTGACCATCAGATTGAGGCCCTCATCACCGGTGGCGGATATGAACTGGCAGAAAGCGTTCCTGCAACGAAGATTAACTCGTTCGCAGATCTTATCAACAAGCGTCCAGCGATGCCTACGGTCAATGACCTGCTTACGCCCGAAGCGAAAACGGCGTATGCCCGCAGAAGTTCCGCTGCTTACTACCTCGGCGTGCAGAATTTCCGCAGTGCACTATTAGACGCACAAGCAGAACTGAATAGCAAAACCATTGAACTCGGCAAGAAACAGTCGAAGAACAACCAAAAAGCCATGGAGCAGTACAACGCCAATGTCAATGCCGGACTCATGCCTTCGCAAGAAGAGATGATGCAAATGATGATGAGTGGCGAAATCAACCCGAACTGGTCGGAAGAGAAGATCATGGATGCGATGGCCGGTAAGTTCGCGGCTAAATGGGGTGTTTCCAAACAAGAATACCTCAAAATCATGAACATGGCGCAGAAGAATGAGAAACAGGCTGCCCAGTATATCCAGAGCAATCACCCGGATCTCTACAACCGTCTCTATGCGACTAACGCGAAGTATGGTAAACAGAATGTCAATGTCGGTGACCCGCACGAAAATGAGTACGGCGAATTGGGCGAACAACTCTCAGCGCTGGCTAACGAAGCCTTCGAGTTCAGAAACACGAACATGGACATGACGAAGCACGTGCAGTTCCAAGCGCACTCGAATGCTATGTTAAACGATGCAAGTTTTGCTGCGCACACTGTTGGTCTGCCTACCAACAAGCTGGAGGAACTCTTCGTGCAAATCATTAACGATTGGCGTACCTCCTCCGAGTGCAAACGTGCCATCCAGATCGAAGATCCGCTCGCAGAGCGCTTGGATAACTGGGACTGCTGCAAGAATGCCAAAGAAGGACAGACCATTTGCTACCCGGGTTGGTGGACCGAAGGCCGCAAATCCGAGAACGCACTCATCGATGCCTACAATAGAAGACAAGCAGAGAAATGGCTCGCAGAAGTGAAATCTTACGATGCACAGGTGACTGCCATGATGAAGCGCCTGATCGAATTGGACAACCAACTCGAGCAGATTCGTAATGGTGGCGAAATCACCGCAGCTTATGCGATGGCGAAGTCCCAAGCCTACATAGCCGCAACGCACCTGTATGACTTCAACTTCATCCTCGAGGTTGCCCTACAATTCCCGCACGTAGCTCACCAAGAAGAATCGCACTGCTGGCCATTCTCCATCAAAGGCTAAAGCCTCGTCATATAGCAATAAGGCACCCAACCGGGTGTCTTTTTTTTTGCAAATATACAGAATTATTTGCACATGTCAAAAAAAAGCAGTACCTTTGTACCCAAATTGTGCAAAGATGACGATAGCCATATTTGGAAATGCGATGAAGTCCACGACCTTGCGTGAAGTGAGGCATATATTGGACTTTATGACGGAGAAGGGCGTACATATCCTTCTCTCTCAAGAGTTACGTCAGGAGTTAGATCTGCGTGAGTATCCGGGATTCCCCGAGAACTGGGACGGCGACAAGCAGCCGGAGAACGTGTACGGCGAGCCGATAGACTTTGCGTTGTCGGTAGGCGGTGACGGTACGTTTCTGACGACTGCTGCTGCGGTAGGCGACAAGAACATCCCTATCCTCGGTGTGAACTGCGGACATCTGGGTTTTCTCGCCGAAGTGCAGACAGACGACCTGGATGATATTCTCAAGCAACTCATCGAAGGTCAGTACACGATAGAGCAGCGTTCGTTGCTGAGTCTCACCGTTTTTGACAAAGACGGCATAGCGCGCGAAGGACTGATCCTGTCGCCAAATGCGCTGAATGAGATTGCGATTCTCAAGCAAGGTCTGACGAACATGCTGACCATCGAGACGAAGATCAACGGCGAGTTATTGCACACCTACCATTCCGACGGGTTGGTCATCGCCACGCCAACGGGAAGCACGGCATACAATCTGTCTATCGGCGGTCCGTTACTCGTTCCGCAGTCGCGCGGCATCATCCTCACTCCGATTGCGCCGCACAGTCTGACCGTTCGTCCGATCATCATTCTGGACGAATGGAAGATCGATCTCCGCATCAGCAGTCGATATGATTCGTTCATGGTGTCCGTGGACGGTCGCAGCCAGTCGCTGAGCACGGACATGAGTCTGCACATCGAGCGTGCTCCCTACACGACGAAAGTAGTACAGATCGGCGATAACGGTTTCCTGAAGAGTCTACGTAATAAGTTGAATTGGGGGAAGTAAAGAGTGAAAGAGTGAAAGAATGAAAGAGTGAAAGAGTGAAAGGATTAAGATGTTATTATCTATAGTTTGGAATGTTGATCCGGTGTTGATACACTTCGGCGACGGAGGAATACGTTGGTATGGCTTGTTATGGGCCATCGGTTTGTATGTATGTTGGGCGATTAACGAGAAGATGTACAAACGCGAGCATTGTCCGGCAGAATGGGCCGATCAGCTGTTTTTCTGGATGGCAGCGGGTGTGATCATCGGTGCGCGTCTCGGTCACTGCTGGTTCTATGAATGGCACCAATACGGCGAGCCCTGGCATCTCTTCGGATGGGAATTCACGTACCGCAATCCGTATATAGAGCACCCGTTATGGCTCGTCAAAATATGGGAAGGCGGACTGAGCAGTCACGGCGGTGCGATAGGACTGATTATCGCTGCAATCCTGCTCAATAAGTTCAAGTTCAGCCGTTATCCTCAGTTCGGCACGAGTTGGTTGTGGATTCTCGACCGCCTGTGTATCGGTGTATGTATCACGGGTGCGTTGATACGCTTGGGCAACCTGTTCAACAGCGAGATTTACGGTGGTCCGACCGACCTGCCGTGGGGTTTTATCTTCGTGCGTGACGGACAGACGGTGCCCTGCCATCCGACCCAGATATACGAGATGCTGTACTGTCTTGTGGCGTTTGCCGTGACGTTGCCGTTGTACCTCCATACAGATGCACGCAGACGTGAAGGACTGCTGCTGGGTGTGTTCCTCGAGATTGTCTTCGCCACGCGTTTCTGCCTGGAGTTCATCAAGAACAACCAGGAGGCCTTTGAAGCGGATCATCTGCTGAACATGGGTCAGTGGTTGAGTCTGCCGTTCATTATTCTGGGGCTCTTCCTTATTATACGCGCGTTTATGCGGCCGCTTAGTCCGGTGGTGGAGAAGCAGCCTGTTTCTCTTGATCCTAAATATAGAGAGAAAGTTTAGAAGGTGTATTGTGCTTCGCACGTTTATTGAGTTTATAGTTTATGGATAAGAAAGATTTAAGGATAGTATATCTGGGTACGCCGGAGTTTGCGGTGGCGAGTTTGCAGGCGTTGGTAGAAGGCGGGTATAACGTTGTTGCCGTTGTGACGATGCCGGACAAGCCGGCAGGTCGCGGTCATCAGTTGCAGTTCTCCGACGTAAAGAAATACGCGTTGTCGGTAGGACTGCCGGTACTACAACCCGAGAAACTCAAAGACGAGGCGTTTATAGAAGCGTTGCGCAGTTACCATGCGGACTTGCAGATTGTGGTGGCTTTCCGTATGTTGCCGGAAGTCGTATGGGCCATGCCGCGTTTGGGAACCTTCAACCTCCATGCCTCGTTACTTCCGCAGTACCGCGGCGCCGCCCCTATCAACTGGGCGGTCATGAACGGCGACCAAGAGACGGGCGCCACGACCTTCCTGCTCAAGCATGAGATTGACACGGGTAACATGATCTTACAGGAGAGACTTCCTATCGGTCCCAATGAGAACGTGGGTTCCGTGCATGACCGGTTGATGGCGATGGGAAAGGGTTTAGTAACCCGCACCGTGGATCTGATTATCGACTGCGAGAACAAAGGTATCGCCGTTCCGACGACGCCGCAACCGGAGATAGCCGACCTGCGTCCTGCGCCAAAGATCTTCAAAGAAGACTGCGAGATACGATTTGACGAGAAGACCGCCGAGGAGGTACATAACTTCGTGCGCGGTCTCAGTCCCTACCCTGCGGCGTGGTGTAATATAGAAATCAACGGACAGAGGTTTGAGAACGTGAAGGTGTATGAGGTAGAAATCACGGAATTACGTAATCACGTTATTACGAAAAACGAGCTCATTATTCCGTGTAAGGAAGGGGCGGTGCGGATTCTGGAACTGCAGGTCCCCGGAAAGAAA
>CAMHOY010000032.1 GCA_946186915.1 uncultured Bacteroidales bacterium
TCAGTTGGTAGAGCATCGGATTGTGGTTCCGAGTGTCAAGGGTTCGAGCCCCTTATTCCACCCGCCTGAAAATCAGCACTTTACGTGCTGATTTTTCTTATTTCTGTCCCGAAAATGTCCCGAGTGTGCGGTAGAAAGCAATACGCACGTGCATAAGCGCTCGCCTATGCACATGCGTACGTGTTTTTTTAAGGAAAGGTATAGCTCAGATGATATGCTTCTTATGCAGCCATAAGTAGCCGAAAATAGCACCTATGATGAGGAGCGTAATACCCAATCCCAGCACAATGAACACCGCCGTTAGGTTTGGTGGTTCAGCGCCACCGATGACCTCTTTAGAGTCATCAGTGGATGTGTGGGACTGGGAATTGCTCCGTGTGCTATCGGCCACGTTGGTCTGCTGACGCACATCCGAGCCATGCCTTTCCTCTTTGTTGATGCGAGGCGCGTGTATGGTAATGCGCTTCTTGGGTTGTGGCTTTGCCGTCACCGGCGAAGCTTGATCCGAAGGTGCGACGGGGTTGAGCGAGTCAGCGACCGGCGCAGGCGCATCACCATACAGCTCTATGGTTATACTATCCGCAGAAGCGGAGAGCGTTGAGATAAGACTATCCAGCCTTTGGGTGGTAGTCTGTTCATGGTGCGTGGACTGGGTGTCTTGCTCTGCATCAACGACAGACACTGTGTGTCTGGTTGTGTGGCAAGCACAAAGCAGGACGCAAGCCATGAGTATCAATGCGCGGAGGTTTTTGCAGATAGTTCTCATAGGGCAGCGTACTCGTTAGTGGCATCAAAACACGGGCATGCTTTCTGGGCAAAATCTCGGTGTCCGTGGATAGATGCGGATGGATACTTTTGTTTGAGCTCGGTTAGTAAACCAAGCAAGGCGGCTCGTTGGGGTTCGGTTCGCGTGTCGGCAGGCTTGCCGCTTGCGTCGAGCCCGCCGCAGTACGCGATACCGATTGATTTCGCGTTGTGCCCAAGGCAGTGTGCACCGGGTGTGGCCTCCGGTCTGCCGGGGAACACATTTCCTGCCTGATCAACGAGGTAATGATACCCAATCGTAGCGAAGCCGCGTTGCTTGTGCCAGCGCGTGACATCAGCAACCGTGACCTTCTGCGAAGCGCGTGTTGCTGTGCAGTGGACGATGATTTCATTGATTGTTCTCATCTTCCCTCCCTTCTGCGGTGTCCGCGTTTTCGGTATGCGCATGGCGCTTACCGGAGATGGTGACTTTGGTTTTGCCGTGCTCAAACTTGGTTTCGAACCCTCGTATAACGGCATCCCATCCAAAGAAGATGGCTACGAGGACGATCATCAAGCCGATACCTTGGATAATGGAAGGATGCACCTCGCCCGGAGGCGGGATGATAATACCGGCAATGAAGGTGGCTGCTGCCACGATAGCGAGGGCGATTGCGACCCACGCTTGGGGTGTTAAGGCTTTGATTTTTGACATGATATTATAAAGTTTTAAGGGTTGGTTTAGGCGTGTCTTTTGAGATTTCGACTATTTTATGTACTTTTGCAGCGGATTACGGAGAGCCCCGTTGCCTCGTGCGACAAAGGACCTCGGCCCCTGCTCTCTGGGATCTGCATCCAGTCTTGAGCGTGCCCCGCTCTGCGAGGCCTCTGTGCTCACCGGCGGGAGTGTAAGGAGGAAGCGCGTGCCTGCAGCAATGCAGCCCCCCGTGCTCCTCCCCCTTTTTTTTATCGGCTGAATGCCCAAGTATAGATATCATCTCTTTTCCTCTGTCCTCGAATAAAGAACGGTGCCAGGTTCGATACGAGGCTGCCGACAGTAACGGCGGCTTGCTCGTCCGTTACCTTTTGGGCGAAGCCGATTGCGAACGGCAGGCGCACCATTCGGTAGCCATTGCGATTGCTCCGGCTAATCGAGCAGCACCCCCAAGTAATGCCGCGTGTCGTTTCCACGTCGGCATTGGTGCGGACAAAGGTATCGGCAGTATAGCGATAGTCATCGCCGGATAAATTGTAGGTGTTGATCACCTTGTAATTCCGTTTGACGAGACCACCAGTACCTATCTGAAGGGTGTGCTGCTTGCCGTTCGCGAACCAGCCTTTCTTTTTCGGGCCGTATTTCAAGTTAGAGCCTTGGATGTTCCAGCGGTTTTTCTTCTTGATGTAGCGGAACAAGATAGGCTCTAACCCAAGCGCCGTGTAGTACTCGTAATTACGAAGGTACAGCAAGCCATTGCGCACTTCGCAATAGAGCAAAGGCGCGTCGGAGGCTTCGATGGTGGTATCGCCTTGCGGGGTGGTCGAAGCCGAATTATTATTCAACTCCGTAAGAATGTTCGCCAACATGTTTGGCGTGATCGAGTTTGCGGCGGTCTGCATTCGCAAGTTCTCGATGAGGGATTGGATTTGCGTCTTATTCATAGTATTACAGTTTATTGATTCGTTCAAACATGTCCGCCATGATACCTTGGAACTCTCGACCAAGGTTCTCTCCGAAGAAATCGCGGAGGTTGAGGACGGAGGAGTAGTATTTTTTTGAGAACCAAGGTCGGCGCTGGCGCACCTTTGTTCGACCTATATCTCCCTTGTTTCCGCGAGGCGTTTCGCGTCCTGTTCCGAAGTCCTGCCAAAGGCCGTATTCGAGGAACTGTTCGGAGATGGTAAGCTCGACAAATCGCCCGTCAGCCTGTATAGGTATTGTGCAAGGCGATTGGAGTAATCTGCCCGTATCAATGACATCCAGTAAAGTGATACGTTCCTGCCAGATTTTTATCATCGTATCGTTCCAGGCGCGAACGTATTGCTCGCGTTCGGATTGGGCTTGCTCTTGTGTGGGTGCAACTTCGATCATACGTACTCCTCCGAATATGGTTCGGTAAAGATGCCATCATCAAGGCTAAAATCGTTCAGCGTTAAGCGCTTGTCGGCAAATTTCCACTTGAAATTGACCTGATTGTTACTTCCCGGCGCATCGGTAATTTGGTGCTCATAGTCGGCTATGAGCACGAGCGGATTAGTGCCATTGATCTTCTGCGCGAGTTGTATCTTGGGCGAGGTGAAGAACTGCTCCAGCCAGCGTGCTTGCATGAGGAGCAGATCTCCTGTTTGTGTTTGGTAGGTATGCGTGTGTTCTACGTCGTAGTAAGCGAGTTGGTGCTCGATGACCGCTTCGGAGAAGTCGGTTTCCAACTCGGTTACGGTTTCGGAGAAGAAAGTAACTGCTTCCTTGCAGTTGAACGCATTCCAGAAATAGAAACTCCGCGTAGAAGGTGTGCGCTGTATGAAGAAATGGCAGCGGCGGGATTCAATCTCATAGGAAAACTGAAGTAGCTTTACATCCATGTGTAAAGCGTCCGACAGTTCTTCCTCGATTGTAGCCGGATTGACGGTGATTGTCTTCATACCGACGAGCGGTACGTTGATGCTCTCGGTGTAGCCGGTTGACTTCGTAGTGCCGTCCGGCAGTTGATACATGGCGGACACTCTGACGGAGTGGCGACCCCTGCTGTAATACCCGGCAAGGGGCTGCGGGCAGTTAAGCGATACGACACGGCTTGTGGCGGTGGTAAAGAAGTTCTCCTCCACAAACTCTTCAGCAGGCTTTGAGATGCAATGGAAATGGCAATAGACGGCGTGGAAAGTAGCCGTGACGGGCTCATCCCCATCATCAGCCGTGATGTTCACGGTCTGGTACGAATAGCCTTGCTGAATGAAGTACGCTTCAATGATAGAAAGGATATCGCGCACCGTAACTTTGCCGTTGGAGGCATAGTAGGTGCTTTTGAAGATTTGCTTTCCCTTCACCTTGAGAGTGAAGACAAGCGAAGCTCGGTCGGTATCAATACCGATATTGGGGATGTCGCACGTGTAGTACGTGGACTGCAGCTCTGTAGTAATAGATAAAGCCATACCTTTGTATTTTTGTGCAAAGATATGGCTTTGGCTTCAATTACCAAAAGACACCCTTTTTAGGTGGCTTTGAGTGTGATGATATCGCGCAGGTCTGTCGTATAGAGCGGACTCTTGTGCTCGGTCTTATAAACAGGCTTCTCGGATGTCATTTGAGAGCCGTAGATGATAGCGCGCTTGCCTTGGCGGTCCTCTATCTGATCAAGGACGCGCTGAAGGCGTTTGTCCTTGTCCCGGTCTTTGACATCGAACATGTCAGGTACTACAGCCGCTTCGGGAATTATCTTGAGCAACACGACACCGGCTTTCTTGTAGAGAATGCCCGGACGAAACGAACGCCGGAACGCTCCCAAAGCGTAGGCGATCAATTCCTGATTGTTTGCCGTAGCGACGGGGAGCGTTACCAGTTCGGAGAGGTAGTGTTGCTCTACATCCGTTCTGAAGGGTGAAGTGTGGGCATAGACATACAGCTGCTGCGCAACGGACTTTTGGGTGCGCAGTTGGCGGGCACAGTGCGCGCAGAAATTTGCTATCTGTTCTTCCAATAGAGATTGTTCGGTGATGGCTGTTGCGAACGTGCGAGAGGTGGTTATACTCTGCTTCATGGGCAACTCCGTGATGTCTATCACGTCTTGACCACGAAGCTCCTGCCACGTGAGCAGTCCGGGTTTATTGAGCAGGCCACGAGCAAAGGTAGCGGGCTTCTCTGTGAACTGCAAGGCGGTGGTAACACCAACTGCCGTGAGTTTCGCCTTTGCTCGTCTGCCAATGCCCCAGACATCACCAATCTCGAACTGTGAGAGTGCCTTGATGCGCTGCTCTTCCGTGCGTATCTCGCACACCCCGTGATAACCGGGATATTTCTTGGCATACTTGGATGCCACTTTCGCCAGAGTTTTAGAAGAAGCGATGCCGATTGAGATGGGTATGCCGACGCCCTTGCGGATGTCCCGAACCAACTTCTCGCAATAGGCTTTCTGCTCCTCCACCGGCACATGATCGATATTGATGAAGCTCTCATCAATGGAGTACTGCTCAAAGCGTGTGGTATGCGCACGGAGGATGGACATTACCCGGTCCGATAAATCGCCATAGAGGGAGAAATTGGAGGAGAAGCATACCACTCCCTCTTTCTCCACGAGTGCCTTGATTTGGTAGAGCGGTGCGCCCATTGGGATGCCGAGTGCTTTGGCTTCGTTGGAACGTGAGACAACGCAGCCGTCGTTTCCGGAAAGGACGACGACAGGCTTTCCCTCCAAATCAGGACGGAAAACGCGTTCGCACGAGACGAAGAAATTATTGCAGTCGGCTAAAGCGAACATCAGAGACGCGTTTTGTGGATGGCGTAAGTAACTACACCCCAAACGGTAAACTCATTGTTCTTATCGACGCGTATGGGCTGGAAATCGGGATTGTGCGGTATGAGCCAAGCGCACTCGCCGGACTCATCCATTTTGAACTCTTTGAGGGTGTACTCGCCGTCGATATAAGCGACGATAAAATCCCCGTTCTTGGGTTCGAGGCTACGATCAACGACCACGATATCACCATCGAGGATGCCTGCATCACGCATGGAGTCGCCTTCCACGTGGGCGTAGAACGTAGTTTCCGGATGGGGTGTCATTTCGCGCGCAAGGTTGATGCGCTCGCCTGCATGGTCGGCTGCAGGTGACGGAAATCCGGCATGGATGGACTCCGCAAATTCAAGAGCAAGTTCGGCTTGCTCGGAGTCTGTGATATCAATTAGTTTTGCCATTAGTCAAGTTTTAACGTTTAATCCGGTTGTTGACCATCATGGGCTT
>CAMHOY010000033.1 GCA_946186915.1 uncultured Bacteroidales bacterium
CAGACTACTCAGACTACTCAGACTACTCAGACTACTCAGACTACTCAGACTACTCCGAATACTCCGAATACTCCGAATACTCAGTCCATCGAGTACCTCAACGTCCAAGACACCACCGTAACCATCCGCATCAAATGAAACGAGCCCTTTACATACTAGCATTGATCTCCCTCCTTTCAGGGAGGGTCGGGGTAGGCTATCCCCAAGACGCTCAGCGTCTCGGTGAACGAACGATCATGGGCACGGCACGTTATGTCGGCATGGGAGGAGCGATGACCGCCATAGGCGGTGACCCTTCAGCCTCACTGGATAACCCTGCCGGATTGGGACTGTACCGCCATCACGAAGTGATGCTTACGCTCGATGATGCGATAGGTATCAATACCCAGCGCGGCACGAACCTCAAAGGACGAACGAATATCTTCATGGCCCCGCAGGCGTCTATCGTCATTCATATACCGACGGGGGCGGCAGACGGAACGGGTGTCCAGGCACATAATTTCCTCTTTTCCTACCATCGTGTGCAGTCCTATAACCGGCTCTTCGATGTCTCAAGCGGGAGCATTCCTTCTCTTGGAGAACTCTTTGCTTCTACGGGTGAGGATTTAAAGATCCCTTACTGCGCCGAGCGGATGAACAACTCCAGTGCTTTGCTCTTGCGAGAGTGGGGGTATGTGAACGAATATACTTTTGACTGGGCAACGAATATAGCGAATAAATGGTACGTCGGATTAGGGTTGCGCATCCATTCTTTCTCCTTCTCGGGTGATGCACAGTACGACGAGACGTTTGATGTCTTTAATGCGCAGCAAAAGGCGATGTATAATATCAACCGCACCACCTTGGTCTTCAACGGCGCAGGAGTGGGTTTGGCTGCAGGTTTCATCTATCGTCCGGTGTCCTGGCTGCGTCTCGGATTCGGACTGGAGACGCCGTCTCTCGGTAAGCTCCGCCGTAGTACCAGAGGGGATTTCTATGCCCTCACCGACACATTGCGCTCAACATGGTGCGATACGGACAAAGAGTTCGGGGACTATCATCAACCGCTGCATCTCAGCACTTCGCTTGCTTTTCAGGTGAACTATTACGCCCTCATCGCTTTCCAGTATGACTACCGTCATCAGGCTTGGGCGCTGGACAATCACAGCCTGCGCGTAGGACTCGAAGTCATCCCTATTCCGGGACTGTATATCAATGCCGGATATGTCTTCGAGAGTGCCTTCTCGCGTTCGAATTTGGTCGTCCATGTGGACCCCACGTTGAAACGCCAGGATGTCTATTTCCAACGCGTCAGATGGACTCAGTATGTCTCCGGTGGCATTGGTTACAGAGGGGCTAATTTCGTAGCACAACTGGCATACCAGTACCGTTGGCAGCGAATGCAGCTTTATGCGCACGAGAACGCATTGGATAACCCGTATGATCTCAATACCGCAACCCATCGTATCGTCCTGACTTTGGGTTGGCGCAGATAAGATATAGCATCGTACAACAAATAGGAACCGGAAAACTCAACAAATTACAACTAACCGAGTGCAAATGCTTCACTAATGGCGTGCCGGTACTCTACGCCGAGACCCCGTGCATTGGATTAGTTTACATTCCTAATCCCCGGGTAGCGATGAGGTAGCCGGATTACAGAGGAAAAAGCAGGCCTCAAATCCTATTCTCAGGAAGTTTTCTCGAGCAAACGTTGTGCGGTGCTTTTTTTATGCCCCTAGGTGTCCCCGTCAACCGGATGGAGAAGCCAATTAACTTTTGGCTTCGAACGGCAGGAGCAGCGGGGAGCGTTGCTCCAACCAGACCCGTAACAAGGGAAGGGGAAAGATAAAAAAAATGACGTACCTATTTGCATATATCAAAAATTTGCTGTAATTTTGCAGCGGCAAAGGTTTTATGAAAGAGTTACCGACATATACGCCCGATTTTGAGGAATATATCCGTCAAGGCGAGCCGGATAAAAAAGAGCGTGCGCAGATTTGGCGCACTGCGATCGGTTTGCAGCAGGTAGACGGATTAGAGGTGTCGGAGTATTTTAAGGAAAATGTTAAGCGCAATATTGAGGGAGAGATTTCGATTGATGAAGTCCAAAAACTAACGAAAGCTTACTATGTAAGCAAGACAAAGCGCGAACAAGATGACGAGGAAAAGGAAGAAGCGGATAAGGTTGCCGGTAATATCAGTAAGATTTTAGCGACTCAAACTTTAGATTTTAGCACAAATGGTTATATTTCTTTGCATCGCCGCATTTTCAATGGAGTATTCAAGCATGCAGGGCAAATACGGGATTATGATATTACCAAGAAAGAGTTTGTGTTGCGCGGTGGAACGGTCAATTACTTAAACTGGGAAGACCTGCGCCGAGCCTTGGATTATGAGATCGGTCTGGAGAAACAGTTTGACTATCGTGGTCTATCTTCTGATGAACTAATAGCGCATGTAGCCAAATTTGTATCGGACATATGGCAGATACATGCTTTTGGAGAAGGTAATACGCGTACTACGGCTGTCTTTACCATTCAATATCTGCGTTCTATTGGTTATAAGGTAAACAATGAATTGTTTGCCGCTCACTCATGGTATTTCCGCAATGCGCTTGTGCGCGCTAACTACAAGAATGCCGTGCAGGGGATCAATTATGAACCGATATATTTGGAGCGTTTTTTTCGAAACTTACTTTTGGGAGAACAATGGGAACTAAAAAGTCGCTATTTAGTCATCAACCCGCCTGCTGAATACGCAGAACAACCCAGGAAGGGAATAGGCAATGTTACAGAAAAAGTAGCAAATGTTACAGAAAATGTTATAGAAAAACTGACTGACAGACAACGGCAAATTGTAAATATGGTTGCAGCGTATCCATTTACGACCACCACCATGATGGCACAAAAATTGAAAGTATCGCTGATGACCATCCGTCGTGATATAGAAAAAATGTCTCATGTACTTCATCACGTCGGCCCTGATAAAGGTGGGCATTGGGAGATAATACAATCATAAACTATCGCTGGTCTTGACAGCGTTAAAAAGCAAGGCGGGAAAGGGAATTGACCTGAATAATCAAAAAACTTAAATTTAATGACATTTCCGAAGGCAAAAATTTGCATGTGTCATTTTTTTTGTGTAATTTTGCATTGTCAAATAAAACCCGACTATTATGAAAAAGATTTTATTTTTTGCATTAGTAGCTATACTGCTTATGGGATGTCATTCTCAAAAAACAGCTGTTACCGAGCAGCAGTATACCGATGCACATTTCCCTACTCCATCAACGGATAGCCTTTGGACTGAACGCAATGATAATTGCGTAGAGGTTAAGGTTAAAAACTACAAGGAACTCCTTGAAAAGGCATATGTTTTTGGGGGAGCAAATCTTCCTTTAGAGGATGAAGCTATGCCTTATAACCTCAAAGAGACAGAGGCCTCCAAGTTGATTCTACAGCAAATGTCAGCGAATGGGGATATAAGACGAGGAGTAACTAAAATGATTTTATCCCTCTCCGACCAACACCGTTTGCAGTTGAGCAAAAAGGACGCAATCCATATGTTCTTTACATATCTTGTGCCTATTGATAATGTACACAATGTTAGATTGGTAAAAGTACAGATATATGATTTGTCTTCAGATCTGACTACAAGCGAAGCCAAAGCACTTTTTGATTTTGCCGCAAGCATGCCTGTGGAGTTTGAGTATGAGCAATATAAGAACTACACAACCGGTTATTTAATGCCAACTAAAAGATTCTGGTGCAAGACCCCTGCTTTTTAATCCCCTTTTAAGACGAAGGGCATAAATGAGAAACTATTCTATATACATATTAATAGCAATTAGTATGCTGATGTGCGTGAGTTGTAAAATTTCTCAAAAGAGCTCCAAACAGCAGTATGCCGATGCACATTTTCCCGTCCCATCAACGGATAGCCTATGGACTGAACGCGACGATGCATGGCACTTTACGAAAATATCTATTGTTGGGATAGAAGACACTATTAAGCGGGCGTACACCCAGAGTAATCTTGGAAGAGATGAGATGTTATTGCACTGTGTGCGTTATACAGATCGTTCCATACAGATAACACAAGAGTGGGCTACAAACGGGAAAATTTGGGCGCTCAAAAAAAAACTGGAACAAGCTTTGTCTGAGCAAAACCGCCAAAAGCTACAAGAGAGCGATCGCCTACACATACATATAGGATATCTGCTCCCGTTAGATGATGTTTTACGAGTCAAAGTTATCCGAATTATAATTTGGAACATGGCGTTAGAATTGAATACTCAAGAGATGAAAGCTTTTTTTGATTTTGCTCAAAATTTACCTATAGAATTTGAATATAAGCAGTATAAGGACTACACAACAGGATACGTAATTCCAATAAGAGATTTCCCTATGCATTTTAAGGATGATTCAACAAAATCTTCATCCTCCGCGGGGACAAAACCTATACTCTCACAGGAGCAGAGGTGAAATAAACTGACCGCTGATTACTGATTACTAAAAAAATCCACATTTATTTGCAAGTGTGGATTTTTTTTCGTACCTTTGCACTCGAAATCGGGAAATTACTTGCTCCGGTTCTAAACCGGTTTGCACTCAAAATCAGAGTCATCTCAGGGGAA
>CAMHOY010000034.1 GCA_946186915.1 uncultured Bacteroidales bacterium
TAAGCTCTGCGCTGCGGCTTCCTCCTACAACGAACTGGAGATTTATTTTCTCAATACCTATTATCTCATTCCCCCACTCAAGAACAAAATCCACCTCTTCATCCTTCTGGCGCCAATACCACACATTCACGTCATGCAACTCGGCTTGACTAAGCAGATATGCCCCAACCGCCGATTCTACCTGATGCCCCCACAACTTAGGATCAGTGGCCACTTGCCTAAAGGAATGGTGCGAGTAAGCGTTGTAGAGCGCATTGTTATAAACTTGGAACTTCGGGACACTTTGGCGCTTACGGGCGTCGTCATTGGCATACTTATATAACCCCGCAAGCAGATTGGCTTCCTTAAGCAGTTGCAGGTATGACGCTATCGTGGTTACATTCCCCGCATCTTGCAGTTGCCCCTGTAATTTGGTAAGCGAAAGCAGGTCTGTAGAATAGGAACAGCCCAATTCAAAAATCTGCCTCAACAAAGCCGGCTTATATACATTACTGGTTTCCAACACATCCTTTGTGATACTGGGCTCCGCAATGGAATCGCGCACATACCTGCGCCAACGATTCTCATCCCGAATGAGACTTGCAGCTCCCGGATACCCGCCAAAGTAGATATACTGATTCAAATCGAAATTGAATGCTTCATGCATCTCCGCATAAGTCCAGTGCGTCATTTTGATGAGCTCAAAACGGCCGGCCAACGACTCCGTCAAGCCATGCATAATCATCAGACGGGAAGACCCGAGAAGCAGCAACTTAATATCCGTCTTATTGCGCGTATCCTCATCCCAGTGTTTTTTAACGAACTCGCTCCAGTTGTGAATTTTCTGGACTTCGTCAATAACCAGTAGTCGCTCCTTTTGTCCGGCAAATTGCATCTCCAGACGTTCTTTTTGCCAAATCTCACTAATCCATGTCCCCTCTTGCTCTGCGTCAGCAGTATAGAAAGAATACGGAATCTGAATTGTACTGAGCACCTGTTGCACAAGGGTCGTTTTGCCCACTTGTCGCGGACCTAAAACCACCTGAATGAACCGACGCTCTTCTGCTAATCTCGCTCGGAGCATGTCTTCATAATACGGACGCTGAATCATAGCATATTTTGATTTTCACGGTGCAAAGGTACAACATTTCTCCGATATATGCAAATATTTGCTCAATTTTGTCGCATTTTTTACTCAAAAGTTGCGCTACATTTACTCAAAAGTTGCGCTATATTTACTCAAATCTCACAAAAAAGCCAGCGTTAGCCGGCTTTTTCATATCTCAGATGTTGTATTAGTTCTTTTGGTTTATCAGATTCACGACAACTTTGACCATGGTGTCTTTTTCTTCTGTGCGGCTCTCGGCAATCATAAGGGTTAGCGCGACAAGGGTATTGTCCGCGAGACGTTTGGTGCCATCCTCGCGGTAGAGGATGCCGTTGTTGTTCAAGAACCAGAGAAACAACGTTGCCGCAATACGTTTGTTGCCGTCCGAGAAAGAGTGGTTCTTGGTAACTAAATACAGCAACATCGCTGCCTTTTCCTCCACACTCGGATAGAGGTCCTTGCCTCCAAAGGTCTGATAAATCTGGCCTATACTGCTTTTGAACGAATCGTCTTTTTCGTTGCCGAACAACGTACTGCCGCCGAACTTCTCACGCAGCGCACTTATCGTTTGCATAGCATTCTCGTAGGTCGCATGAAAGCGCTCTTCGGGTGTCGTCTCTTTGACGGTCAGGCGCTCGTAATCATAATTATCGAGCGTGTCCAACGCGTACGTGTAATCCAAAACGACATCAAAAATAGCTTGCGTCTCATCCTCACTCTCTGCGGCTTTGCTTTGCACCGTTCGACCCACAATCTGAACCAACTGCCGCAGATCCGACAACTGCTCACGACGAATCTTTTCGTTGATGGCATAGCCTTTGACAAGGTAGTCCTTGAGGATTCTGTTAGCCCATTTACGGAACTGAATACCTCTTTTGCTCTTTACCCTAAAGCCAATAGAAGTAATCATTTCCAAGTTATAAAACATTACCTCATTGGTTTGAGTTTTGCCTTCCATTGCTCCATGTTGAGTGGTGGACGCAAATTTTGCGCCTACCACTTCATCTGCCAGCTCTTCATGCAAAGCATTGTTAATGTGTTTACGTATTGTTTTGACATCCCTGCCAAACAATTGAGCCATCTGCGCGGCGGACAGCCACACGGTTTCGTTCTCCATGCGCACATCGAGTTGTACCGTGTTGTCTTCCGCACGGTAGATGATAATCTTTCCTCTATTGGCGTTATGTAATACGTCTATATCTGCCATATGCCCATATTTATCTTGCAAACAAATTTGCGTGCAAATTTACGGATTATTTTTGACATGTGCAAATTTATTTGCAGGAAAGATGTAAATAAGAGAAAAAAACATAAAAAACACGCTGACGCGCAAAAACATAGTAGTAAATCAAAAACGCGCATTTACGTCCGCTAAGCCTGCGGCCCACGCGGCCTGGAGCGTAATCTTCCACAAGCGCTCACAAGCAAGCTTGCAGCGCTCGTAAAAGCCTACTCTCCCAACTCGCTACTTAATAGCAGCACGTTGAATGCTTACAAAAATACGGGCTTTTAGCCCTCACAAAAAATGACAAAAATAAAGACCCCCGGCCCCCTGAAGGGGGAGAGGCTCGCGCAATGATGCGCGAGAAGGGAAAGACGAAACCATAGCCCCCTGAGGGGGGAGAAAGTTGAAAGTTTAGAGGGTTAGAGGATTAGAGGGTTAGAGAATGAGGAAATCAAAAAATAACAAAAAAAGCCAGCATTAGCCGGCTTTTTCATATCTCAGATGTAGTTTAATTGGGTGGGAGCGTCAGTTGATGCGACTTACATATTCATAACTGACGGAGTACCGGCCAAGGAAATAACTGAGCGTGACGACAACGCCTTCATTACTGAAATCCGAGATCCCTTCACTCTCCAGGTCCACCCAAGTATCGGTAGTTAAATCATGCGCTGAAGGATGAAGGTAAACTCCTGCATCCGGGTTGCAGCCGGAAAGGGCGAAAATATCGCCCAGGGTGCTAGAACTGGACCCGCCCGGTCCTGCTACGATGTAAGTGACTAATGGCTTTCCAGATGCGCTAGTGAAAGCGAGTTCGAAGTCAGCCCGAGTCGTGTTATTAACCACCCGGAAAAAGTAGTTGTTATGGGCCATACCCCCTACTTCCGGTTCGGGGTTGTTGCAAGCGACGAATGCCAGCGTAGCGAGACAAAGGATGAGTTTTTTCATATCCCGGGTTTTTGTTTTAGTCGTTGCGCTTGGGCGTTATTTCTTTGTGGCGGTGATGTTCACTTGTCCGCGGCCGGAGAGAGTGTATGTCTCCTTATACGTGGCGGTGGCCTCTACATCGGAAGTGAGCGAGAGTTGGTCGTTTTCCAACGTCACCGGCGTATAGGTATAAGAGAGCGTCAAGACCAGGTTTTTGAAGGTTTGCTGCTCAGTCGCGGGATCGATGAAGAGTCTGCCGTCGGAGAGACGGGCGATGGTGGAATCTCCCTCCGCCACCATCCATAACTCGTTGTCCTTGTCAGCCAACGAGAGCGACATCTCGCCTTTCTTATCCAACGGAACGGTGATGACCTTCAGGCTATCGGCGTAAAGGTCAATATTACCCTTGGAGACGAAGGTATAGTCTCCGACAAAAACTTCGCGCGGATCGTTGTCTGCCGGCCGCTCACAGGCCGCTATCATCAGCGTAGCGAGACAAAGGATGATTAGTTTTTTCATATCTCAGTTGTAAGTTATTGGATAGTCATCAGCAAGACGGGCAGCGGCAGGGGACCGTCGAACGAGTACAGGATGTCGCTACTGTACGACGAGCGCCCGCGATAGACATGCTTGCCGTCGAACGTATAGAGAATATCGCTTGAATACGAGGAATTGCCGCGATAGAGCGACTTGCCGTCCCATGTATAGAGGATGTCACTACTGTACGACGAGTTGCCGCGATAGAGGTGCTTACCATCCCACGAGTACAGGATGTCGCTGCTATACGACGAGCGCCCGCGATAGACATGCTTGCCGTCGAACGTATAGAGAATATCGC
>CAMHOY010000035.1 GCA_946186915.1 uncultured Bacteroidales bacterium
TGCCTCCTCATAGTCGATGTCCTCGATGTCGATAGTCTCAGCGCCATAGTGCTTGATCATCTTGTCTATCTTCTCCTGCAGGTTCGGAATAGGTTTGATACCGAGCACGGTCGGGTCGTCGGTAGCGGTGAAGGGCTGCACGACAATCATCTCATAAGGCACAGCCTGCTCGTCCTCCAAGTCCACACGATTGAACTTGGCATAGGAAGCGGCAGCTTTCTCCATCGTCTTTGTGTCCTTACGCGCCTTTGCCATCTGATAGGTCTCCAATATCATCTCATTGAAGCGATAGCGGTGAAAGTCACGCGAAGCCTGCGAGAGCGTAGGTAACAATGCCTTAATTACTGAAAGGTCTGCATATGCTTGCGTTAAGCCTATGCCAAAACGCGAGCGTACCTCCCCGATAAACACCCTATCTTTCGCGTCCGGGTTCGACATGAACCACGTATATTCCTCCCGTAAACGAAGCAGACGCTGCACGGTCTCGGCAGGGTAACGTTCCATCAGTTCCGCTTCAGCGGTAAAGAGGTCACGCTTTGCTATTTCTACTGTTTGTGGTCGTGCCATAGCTATTCATCGTCCTCCATGTCTAAAAGGTTCTCACGAGCCGTCTGCAAAGCAAGCGGCGAGCCCACCTTAGCAAGAGTCATCTCTTGTTGGTGGAGCTGTACTTTACTTAATGCTTTCCCATGGCGGTACGCCGTAAATGCCGGATTGGACTCGTCTTGGATGTCCTGCTTAAACTCCTCAATTCGGACACCGAGAATGACGGCTATGTCCGTAGGACGGAGGTAGATAGACGCAAATTGGTCAATTTGCTGTAGTTGTTCTTCGGTGTAGGTCATGCTAAATACTGTTTAAGGTTTATGGTTGATTGGGTTCTTCTGCCGGTGCTTCTGACGGTTCATCGGGAGAAAGCTCCGGCTGTGCTGCTTCCGACAGCCATTCGGATTGATTGAAACGCAAATCGGTATAGATATCGACAGCGATTTGGAACGAAGCGCAGGCGCAGCCCGAAGCGAAGTACTCGGGTATCTCGGAGAAGCGGATGCGCGGATCGAGATACAGGGAGCGTTCCTGAAGCTTGGTCTGCTCCAGGATGAGCACCGACATATATTGCCGGAACAGTTCCCGCATGGTATCGAAGCAATCAAGACGGGCTGCCATGTTTCCCAGTTGGTGACGCATGGCGAAAAAGACCGTCTTGACTCTTCGAGTGCGGGGAGAGTTGTTAAGCTCGGTGTAACCCTCGGCGGTGTCAGAGACACAGACGAAGGCAGTGGTGGTCTGCATGGAAGCGAGGGCGTCCTCGAAGCCTTGCAGACCGCTCACTTTACAAAAGCGAAACTTCTTGTTCCGGGCAAGGATATTTGTGTCGGTGAGACGCTCGAAAAAAGTAGTTGCATCCCAGTTGGAAACGGTGGTCATGGCGTTTAGGATTTGGCAGTTTCACGTTTGAGTTCTTCATACTCGCGCGCTTGAGCGTCCAGCTCGACGAGGGCGCGGTGTACATCCATGCGAAGCACTTGTGCTTCCTTTGTGATGTCGCCCTTGGTAAGCGCGCGTATCTGGTTGTTCATCTGCTGCTGCAGGCGCTCCTGCATTGCTTCGGAGGAGGCTTCCTCTGCCGTTACGAAGAAATGCTTGTATCGACGCGCTAACACCTGCTTGGCAGAGCCGTACCAATAGAAGATAGAGACGGCTTCCTCGTCGGCGAGGTGTATCGGCTCTTTGGATTGGTACAGGTGCGCAGCCATCTCGGACAGCAGCGCCGTGTCCTTGGTTACGAGATAACCTTGATAGAGGTTTTCGAGTATGAGGAAGGCTTCGAAGGATAAGCCGGAGAGGTCAGCCTCTACCGGCTGAAGCTTTCCGATTGAAGGCAGGCGCACCGGTACGAGCGGCAAGCGTTCGAGCCATGACAGGTGGGTGATGGCCTCCGCTATCTGGAGAGACGTAAGGAAGTACGGCTTTCCTTCGTAGTGGCAGAAAATACCGTCATCGGTTTTGGCGACATCAGTTAGCGGTGCCCATCGAATGAGCGCGTAGGTCTTCAGCTCTGCAGCAGTGAAGTTCTGTGCAAGCAGATAGTATGCGTAGCGGAGTTGCTTGGGTGTCAACTCCTGCCAGCATGTAGGAAGAATGATGTTAAGGTTGGTCATAGTTTCAGGTTTAGAGGTTAGCGATTACCACCAGTAGCCTCCGGAATCCTTTTGGTTCTCGAAGGATGGACGGCAAAAGAGCATAGAGGTATAGCTGTCCTGCCACTCCGGAAAGAGGTCGGGCTTGGTTCGGATACGTTGTACAACGGAATACATCCGCTTGAAGTCAAGCGGTTTTCCGGCAAGCATCTCCAGCGTTGTTTGGCGTATGCCATCGATGATGGAGCGCTCTTCCGGAGTAACCTGCTGCGTAAGCATGTTATGGCGCAAACGGGTTATCAGTTCCTCCGAAACGAAGTGCTCTGCCAGTTCCTGCTCGATAGAGAGGACCTGCAGGCGGAGCGACTGATAATGCGACCAGATGTCGGCATTGTACCCGGCAAGGTGTGGCAGTTCGAGGTCAGGCCAAAGGCTTGCCCCGAAGAACTGCGCCTGCTCGGTTTCTAACCAGTCAGCTCGTTTGGCAAGGTTATCGAGCAAGGTGTTTGCCAGACTATCGCGGTTTGTGAGAAGCGAGTCGATTAGCCGCTTCACACGATCCGCGCTTGCCGGTACGACGTTTTGATTAGAAACAATGCCGAAGCCGTTGGGTGTGAGGATGAGGTCGAGCGATGGAATGGCTCGCCGAAACGCATCCACTGCGACTATATGGGCGCAGAGTTCCCGCAGCGGGTCGGCAGGTTCGGCGGTCTCTATAGCGGTAAGGATGTCCGTGCCGGTAAAGTGCTTGGCGAGCCAAGCTTGTGCCTTGGAGAGGTACGGACTTATTTTGTCGTACAAGGGCGTTTCGCCCTCTACGGTGGTAAGAGCGTTAGGAAGGTACTTCCGAAGCTCTGTGTCGTTCTGTATTAACATAGTTAATAGAATTAGGCGTTGTCGGTTTTCTTTTGCTCCAGCGTGGACTCTTTGGCATCCTTGTGCTCATCCAAGGTGGTCAATTGGATGAAGGGGCACGTAGGAAATGCCTTATCCCAGTGGTTGAAGCGGATGAGGAGTTGATGAGGATAGAAAAGCAGATCATGGTAGGGCTTCTGCAGGGCCTGCGCGATGGTGTAAAGTTCACGCTTATCAGAGCCGGAGTTGTTCGACTGGCTCTTGCCGGGAACTGAACCAACGAGGTTGGAGTGTACGCGCATGGTAAAGCAGATGACGTTGATTGCTTCCTGAATGTCCGTTTCCCAATCGCCGCCTTCCTTGGCGTCGTCGATGCGTTTGATAAGGACATCGTGGTTTTCTTCACCGTTCGGGTTCACACCGAAGGAAGAGAACCAGGCTTTACCGGCATTCTCTGCACCGGTAAGGAAGTCAATTATGCGCTGCTTTTCCTGATTGACGCGCTCCATCCGCTTCACATTATCGGTTATACCTTCAGCGCGGAAGATACGCTCCCAATAGCGTTCGTTGACCTCTATCTGGTACTTGATAGGGGCTGCGTGCTGAAGCTTGGCTTTCTTGGCGGTGGTAATGAGTTGCTTGATATCATACCAACGGGAAGCGAAGATTGAAGCGTAATACGGTATAGGATAATACGTATTGCGTGCGGTGGGTATGCGGGTGACGATGGCAAACTTGCGTTTTTTGGTGCCGTTTTTGAGGCGGGTTTGCAGATCCGTCCACGGATTATAGAGATTGAGGAGCGGAATA
>CAMHOY010000036.1 GCA_946186915.1 uncultured Bacteroidales bacterium
CGCCTTTGGTATCTCCGCCGCCGACACTCGTGCCGTCGGTCTTGCCGAAGAGGTTCCCCATCGCATTCGCTTTCGCGATTGCTTCTGCTTCTTTCTTTTTGCGTGCACGTTCTGCTGCTTCGCGTTCTTCGCGCTCTTTGCGTGCGCGCTCCAAGGCTAATGTCTCTTCTTCGGAAACGATATGCTCTGGAGGAGAAGCGGGTTTAGGATCTGTTGCCACCACCGGCGCAGGCGAAGCCGGTGCTGCGGGCGCTGCCTCGGAAGGTTCTTCGGCATACGCAGACGCTGAGGGTTCATCGGGTTCGTCCAGTTCCTCTATCTCGGCGAACTCCACTTCAACACCTTCGGCCTGTTCAGGCGCCACCGCTGTCAGGTAACAAAACCATAGGAGCAGGAACACCAAAAGCAGGAAAAGCACCGTTCCTGCCGTAGCGATTATATGTCGTTGTTGTTTCTTAGTCACCTTTCACTATCTCTTGGTAGCGAAATGAATTTCTCGCCACAAACTACCGTTTTGTGGCCACGACCAATTTCATCTTATGCTCGTTCGCGATGTCGAGTACGCGCACCACTTCTTTGTATGCCACGTCTTCATCGGCATGGAGCGCGATATACATCGTGGTGTCGGTGGCCTGAATGGTACTCAAGTACGCTTCCAGGTTCTCCGGCGCTACCTGTACGGGTTTGTCCTTGCCTATTGCCACAAAGTAGTTACCGAGGTTGTCAATGGACACTTTAGCGACCTGCGGGCGTGACACTTTCTGTGCCCGCGATGCAGGCAGGTTAATCTTGATATCGTTGGGGGAAGACATCGTCGAAGCCATGACGAAGAACAGGAGTAGCAAGAACACCAAGTCCGTCATCGAACTCATCGCGAAGGTTGCTTCCACCCTATTGCGTCTTTTTAAGGACATAATTAAAAATTTAAAATTAAAAATTAGGAATTATGCCGGTTCGTTGAGCAGGTCCATGAATTCCATCGTGCGGCTCTCAAGCAGACGGACAACGCGGTCGATGCGCGCTACAAGATAGTTATATCCGAACATAGCGAGGATACCGACTATCAGACCGCCGATGGTTGTTACCATCGCCTGGTACATTCCCGTAGAGAGGGCGCTCATCTCGATCATGCCGCCCGAAGTCTGCGCCATGTTGTAGAAGGTCTGAACCATACCCAGAACTGTTCCAAGGAAGCCAAGCATCGGTGCGCCACCAGCGATGGTCGCCATGATGACCAAGCCTTTCTCCAGCTTGCCCACCTCGAGGTTACCGACGTTCTCTACCGCCACCTGCACATCGTTCATCGGGCGTCCTATACGCGTGATACCTTTCTCTATCATGTGCGCCGAGGGGGTATCTGTCTGTTTGCACAGGTTCAGCGCAGAGTCGATCTTGCCATCATGGATATAATCGCGGATGCGGTCCATGAAGGACTTATCCTCGCGTGTAGCCTGCTTGATGACTACCAGACGGGCGATGAAGATATAACATGCCGCGGCTAACAGTATAGCGAGGATGATCATGATCCATCCGCCGTACTGCGCCATTTCCCATAAGTTAATAGACTCTTGTATCGGCTCCTCTTCCGGAGTGATCAGCTCTTCCATGAGAGCTATCGTGTCGATTTGAAATAACATATTATTATAATTTCTAATTGCTAATTTCTAATTGCTAATTTCTAATTGCTAATTTCTAATTGCTGATTTATTTCAGTAAGTCCAAATACTCTTGTATCGTCTCCTGGATGCCGAGATAGAGGGCATCACAGATGATAGCATGTCCGATAGAAACCTCTGCGGTCCATGGGAAAGCCTTGATGAAGGGCTTGAGGTTTTTGAGATTGAGGTCATGTCCTGCGTTCATTCCGAGTCCCAGTTCGTGGGCTTTCTCCGCTGCGGGACGGTAGCGTTCGATAGCTCGTTTGGGGTCGGACTCGAACATCTCTGCATACGGGCCTGTATAGAGTTCTACGCGATCGGCTCCTGTGCGCAAGGCATACTCGACCATCACCGGATCGGGATCGACGAAGATGCTCACGCGCATGCGATAGGCATGCAGTTGGTTCACTACGCCCTTGAGGAAATCGAGGTGTCTGCGTGTATCCCATCCGTGGTTAGAGGTCAACTGACTCGGGTCATCCGGCACCAAGGTCACCTGGGTCGGGCGGACATCCGTCACGAGCGCCAAGAACTCCTCCGTCGGGTTTCCCTCTACATTCAGCTCCGTCGTCACCATTGACTTGAGTTGATACACATCCTCTTTGCGAATATGCCGTTCGTCAGGTCGCGGATGCACCGTTATACCCTGCGCTCCAAACAACTCACAATCCACTGCAAAACGCTGTACATCAGGCATATTTCCCCCGCGCGCATTGCGCAGTGTTGCCACTTTGTTGATATTTACACTAAGCTTTGTCATAGTAATTAACAAAATCCGCTGCAAAGGTACAACAAATTTTTCAAATTTGCAAGATTTTAAGCGAAAAAATTCGTCAGTGCCCGCACAAGTGTGTTTTTTTGTTTAAAAGATTAGATAAAGTGAAGGGGAAAGGTGTTAGAAGACGGGATGTTCCTTTCGGATGACGGCACGGATGAAATTGTCTATGCGGGCATAGATGATATAGTTACCTCTTTTGTCTTTTAGTGCAATAGGATCGGGTTTGCCCTTGAGTTGGGCATAGAAGCGGTTTTTGACGGAATCCAAGAAGGCTTGTTTCTCTTCGGGAAGAGGTGTTTTGAACTTGAGAGAATCAATGAATTCCTGCGCCAGATGAGAGGCATTTCCGAATGCATTCATATTCGCCCGTTCGCCGGCATATATGGGATTTGCCTTGTAGTTGCGAGGGTGCGGGATATACGCTTCGAGGCGCCCTACTTTGGTCTCATTTCCATCATAATCATAGAAGTGTTTCCGACGCTCAACTGTGCCGCCCTTGGAGTGTGCTCCGAGCATTTCCTCGATGTGAGGTTGGTGTTTGATTTTAGCCATAGTATTTAAGAGTGTTTGTTCATTCTATTCCGGATAGTGTTTGCTTGTCTGATTTCCCCCTGATTAGACCGATTATTTCGCACTTACCGCGTACTTATCACGCACTTATCACGCACTAATCACGCACTAATTTCAACTTGCTAAACCTTTGGTATTATATACTATGTATATAATACTGGCATGTTGACACTTTTGGTGCTGAAACTGAGAGCAAAGGTACAACAAAAAAATGACATACGCAAATATGTATGCCATTTTTTTTCAAATTTACAAGATTTTAATCCTCGTCGTCCTCGTCCAATGCGTGGCAAGATTCATAGTCGCTTGCCCCAGCAGCTTCTTTGTACGAATAACCAGCGGAGATACCACCATGGTTCGACTCTGCTACAAATTCCTCACCGGTAGCAACGATGACGCACTCGGTACACCAGTCGTGTGAGGTCTCAGTAACCGTGCCAACGTACGGATACGTAGCGGATAACGTCAACTCCCAGCATTTTGCGGTCTCGTTGTCGTACGTCTTACCGTTTACTGTACCGTCCTGATAGTTAATCTGTGGATTCTCGTCTTCGCCATACTTCATACCGGTACTCGGGCCGTTGTTGCAACTTGCAAGAAAGCCCATTGTCAAAGCCATTACGGCTGCGTAGAGAACTTTTTTCATTTGTTTATAAATTGGGGTTAATAAAATAAGTGTTAATTATTGGTGGTCTATTTAAACGTACCTTT
>CAMHOY010000037.1 GCA_946186915.1 uncultured Bacteroidales bacterium
CTATACAAAAGATACTAGGAAGAAAACAAGCAAAATAGAAGCCAAAACTTAAACTTATAAAGTTAAGTTTTTGCAAAATCGGTCGAGTACGAGTGATACCGCGGCTCTCGGAACCACAGTATTTATGCGGGTTGCAAGCATATTTGCTTAGTAAAACTCTTTCAAGAGTCGAATTTGAATAATAAAAAATCATCCCAAAACCCTTGTAAATGAAGGATCTTTGGGATGCGGATAAGCTCTGTGATACTATTATGATACTTACATACTGGCTTGCTTATTATTCATAATTAAATAATAGAATCCTTTAAGATCCTCTGATCAAACAATCGACTGTGATGTTTGATCAGAGGATTCTTTTTCATTAACCTATAAAGGCGATGGAGAATCTTGCATGTTAAAAGAAAGTCCCATCGTCAATGTTTTGCCGGTAGTTTGATTTACATAATAAAGTGGTATGCTCGTACCTCTGGCATTTCCTCTCATGCTAGTATGCTGAGCAGAGAGGAGGTGATTAATTGCTTTCGGTTATAATATCTCTAATCGTAGCGGTAGAAGCAAATGTATTTGCATACTACATTTGCAAATGGCTAGACCGTTATAGGTAGCCAGCACTAGCATATATGGAAAAGCGCAGGAGTAGCCGCTCCTGCGCTTTTTCTTGATGATTAATGCTAACCGTCAATATCTCTAATCTGATTGTATTTTATCATTACGAAGTGTGATTATCAAGAGACAAAGAGACTCAATGTAATATTATTAGAAAACCCTATGCTTCAAATATATTTTTACTTATAGACTTTAACCAAGATAGAAAAAGACGTGGCTACTCATCAGTATGATATTCCATAATATCGCTGACCTGACAATCGAGTATGGCGCAAAACATATCGATAGTGTTTGTGCTTACACTTTCATTCCGTTTTAATCTTGTTATTTGACCAGGACTAACATGATATGTGTGGATGAGACGATATTGGGTTATGCCCTTCTTCTTAAGTGTCTTCCAAAGATTGTCATAAGTAATCATAATAATCACCTAGTTGAATCTTACGGAAAAACTACCTATAATCATATTGACCAATAACGGTTATTGTCATGCTGCAAATTCCGGCCGATCGGTGTGACCATTCCGCTAACATCGGAGTAAGTGTTCCGGTGTAAACGGCGTGGCATTCCGGTAAAACGGCGTAAACTATATAAACATCGTGCTATATTCTTTTCGTAGTCAAAATACAACTACGAAAGGAGATGCATACGATGCAAGACTACAACACAATTATTGGCATCCTCGGGATGCGTCTTTCGGATCATACGTATGATATGATTCAACGACGGCATCACGTTGGTTCCAGCACTGTCACGCTCATCTTAGATCGCTATGAGAAATCTGGCTTGACTCTTGAGCAGATTCAGAGCATGACACCCAAAGAGGTGGAGCGGTTATTCTATCCACCGTCCAATTTCCGGAAGAAGGAATTACCTTTACCGGATTACCAACATTACTATGATCGAATCCACGAAAAAGGAAGCAAATTAAACATCGCCTATTTCTGGATTGAGTACAAGCAAAAATATCCGGACGGTTATGGAAAATCTCAGTTTTACGAAAACTATAACCGCTTTGTAGAAGAGCATTATGGTGCTCAAAAAGCTACTATGGCGGTAGAGCGCATTCCAGGCGAGCGAATGTACATTGACTGGGTTGGCGACCAACCCGAACTTCTCGTCGACATGGACACTGGAGAATTACTCAAGGTACATGTTTTTGCCACTACTCTCGGATACAGCAGTATGATCTATGCGGACATTTTCCTCGATGAAAAGCTTCCGCATTTCATCGCTGGTGTAGTGGGTGCTGTGAGATCCTATGGAGGTGCAGCAAAATATTTTGTTCCGGACAATTTAAAAACCGCCGTCAAAAAGCATACGAGAGATGAACTGATCCTTCAGAGTATGTTCTCTGATTTGGAGGATTTTTATGGCACGATCGTTTTGCCCCCACCACCGCGCAAACCACGCGGAAAAGCAACGGTTGAGGCGCATGTACGGTTTCTCGAAACGCATCTGATTGAAAAGCTCAAAGAACAGCAGTATACATCCCTGGAAGAATTAAGGGCAAGAACAAAAGAAATTGTAGCAGCCCTCAACAAAAGAACGGTAACGGGAAGCAAGTATACACGTGAAGAAGCATTTGAGCGATTCGACAAGCCATGTTTAAATCCATTGCCAGACGGAGATTACATAGTTTGTGATTACAAATATTTCAACCGAGTTCCCGATAATTACCATCTTGAGTATGACGGCCACTACTACTCTGTATTGTACACATACCGTGGCCAACCTGCAATTTTAAAAGCAACCGCTATGGAAATACGGATCTGCGATCAGTATAACCGTTTAATCTGCAAGCATACCCGCGCGTTTCGGGAATTTCCAAAGTATATTACCGACGACAGCCACATGAAGCCAGATCACCTCTTTTACAAAGAGGTCAATGCAAAGGATGGTGCATATTACAGACGTTGGGCGTCTTGTTTTGGCCCCAGCATGTCTGAATTTATTGATAGAATACTAAAATCCTATAAGCATGAGGAGCAAGGCTATAACTCCTGCAATGGCATCCTTCACAAGGTGAAGGATCTACCACACGGCGTGGCAGAAGAAACTGCCCGCACTTGTATTGCTATGAACTCCTGCAAATATTCCGATTTTATGCGAGTGCTTCCCACTGTAAAACGCTCTCAGGAACAGAGCGAAGAAACCGGAACGTTACCGAAGCATAACAACATTCGAGGAAAGGAATATTACAGGTGATCCACATGGCATACCGATACAAAGAACACATCTTCAATGAAGCGCTCTCACCGGAGGAAAACCTTCTCATCGATCGACTTTTCCGGCTACGTCTATCCAGTATGGCTGAGGTTCTCGAACAACAGCTGCTGAATCCAAATACTGAATTGGATCCTTTTTTTG